>DATLQX010000179.1:0-17195 GCA_035534995.1 Chloroflexota bacterium
GTGGGCCGTTCCGCCTACGCGACCCATTCCAGCGGTACCGCTGAGAATGAGGATCGCCGCGGCTGGAACAGCCAGCAATTTTCGGTGCATGTGTACCACCCTTCATTGTGCTTGGTGCCGAACGTGGGAGAGATGATGCGATAACCCAAGTGTGTGTCCTACGTGGGGATTAAGCCGTGCTGACCTTGATTCGTGGGAGCAGCGATGGCACCTCCTTTCGCCGCCACATGAGAAACTGCCGAGGTCGGGGAATGCCTCTCCGGTGGGAGCGGCGGTCGAATTACAAGTTTGCTTGGCCGTATCGCGGCCATTTGCTGGTATCGCTCGTATTGCTCGTCGGCCAGAATGGTGGGCAACAGGAGGAAAGAGACGCCCAGGCAGCTAGCCAGAGCCCGTCCAGACGCATGAGCGCACGAGGTGCGAACGGGCGTCGGGAAATGCGTGGGAGCCAGGACTGCCTGACTAGACTGGGAAGCGGGAACGTCCGAGGCGGTGCGCCAGACCGGGTTTCCCACGATCGAGAAGGCTCCGACCAATAGAGCGAGGGCCAGGCAGGCCGCCAAACCGAGCGGCCAGACAATCCGTCTCCTTGGTCGTTGCTCCCTCGTGATCGCATGAACGATCCGCAGACGGAGGTCGGGTGGGGTCCAGGAATCACCGGAGGCAAGGCGGATGAGGCCCCTGGTCCGCCGATGGCGCCGCAGAAGCGCCGCGCACCGGGCGCAGTCGGCCAGGTGGGCCTCCACGGCCTCCGAGTCAGCCCGCGCTAGCTGGCCGTCCGCGTAGGCGGAGATCCACTCCTCCAGATCGGCACACTGCTTACCGCCGGATCGCGACCATTTCATGATAATCCCAACTACCCCCGTGCTTGATAAGAGTGTGTCAGCGGCCAGATTCGGACAGGCGAAGTGTGAAATTACGCACACCTCGGTGAAATGGTGCTTGACACGCTACTGGCTGGTCAACTCCTCTAGACTGGACGCGGTGGCGGCGCGGCGCAGCATCTGGGTTAGCCACATCTCGTCCGCCTGGGCAATCTGGGCCGCCAATGCGTCCGGCACCACGCCAAAGCGCACCTGCACCAGGTCACGCAGCACCTCTCGCTTGGCGAGGAGCGCCCCCTCCTCTCGACCCTCCTCTCGACCCTCTTCTCGACCCTTCCGCTCACCCTCGGCCCGCATCCGGTCGGCCCAGGTCATCTCCAGTTCCTTGATCGCCATGTGTCCTCCCTGGCTTATCCGCCGCTCATAGGCCGCCTGCTCGGCGTCGCTCAACGCAAGATAGCTCTCAATGAAGTTTACCAATAGGTATTGCCGGGCCGCATCCAACCCGCTAGCGACGATTCGCTCCAACGCCGCCACCTTGAGGTCGACGCGCTCCTCCGGCTTCGCGCGCATCAGCGCCGCCAGCGCCGCTCCCAGTATCGGCTTCGCCGCCACGTACTCCAGTGCCGGCAGCGCGCCCAGCGGGATCCGCCAATAGTCCAGTCGGGCATAGGGCTGGCCAAATAAGGTTTGGCTGTAGCGCACCAACTCGACCTTGCCGCGAGCGGCAAACGGGGCCAGTTCAATCGAGATGACCGGCTTCTTATGCCGGAGAGTGTAGAGGGCGTTGTATTCCCAGACCCGATAGGGAAACTCCAGGCCTTCCTCACCTTGCACCTCGGTGTGAATGAGCACCAGCTCCGGCGGCCCGTCCAGAGGTTCCACCTGGGTCAGCAGGTCACCGGTGCGCTGCTTGCCTTCGGGAATGTCGGTGAACACTTCATTCGGCATGGCGATGATTGATTCGGGCTTGATACCTTGAGCGATCTCAGGCAGGAAGAGCCGCAAGAAGTCGAGAAAGAAGGGTGGCAGCAGATCCTTGAAGAGCTGGTCGTGTCCCACGCGGGTCAGCGGGCCACCCGCTGATACCGGTCCTGGCATGCCTCGTCGTAGATGCCGCGGAACTGCTCCTTGGCGCGGGCGATCCGCTTCCGCACCGCCTCCGGCGTGCTCCCGACGATGGTGGCGACCTCGTCGTAGCTGAAGCCCTCTTTCACATGGAGCAGCAAGCAGGCGACCCGATCCCGTGGCATCCTGGCCAGAGCGAAATGGACCAACTCGCGATCCATCACCACCCCATCCGGGGCCTCGGTCGCGGCCCAACTGCTGTTCTCGACCGTGGCCAGCGATTGCCATTGGATCCGTCCGGACCGCTTGCGTGCCTGCACCGCGACATTGGTGGCGATGCGGTAGAGCCAGGCGCTCAGAGCCAGATCGGACCGGAGCGCGTGGATATTCCGGTAGGCGCTGATGAACGTATCCTGGGTCAGATCCAGGGCCAGTTCAGGGTCGTGGACAAGGCGGAGGATATAGCGGGCGATGCGGGCCTGATATTGCTGGACGATCCCGTCGAACGCGGCGCGGTCGCGCATCGAACCGGCAACTGGAAGCTGCTCACTTTGTGCGATCATTTCACCCCACCTCTCCGTGGGCCGGAATGTGTGTAGCATCGCTCATCACTAAAGAGATCTCCATGGCCGGGAATCGGACACCCGGTAGCAAATTTGACTGGCCACCGGCGCTACCCTACCTCTCTCATAGGTTGCCCCGGCCTGCGATCAGGAGACGCGCGTCCGTGTCCCCACGCGGGATTGGCGGGGCAGGCGGCCTCGTTGCCGTTGCCCGCCGCGCATAACGAGATAGATCGTCCCGCCGATCAGCCCCAGAAAGACGACGATCGCGATCGCCGCGATCAGGACATCCTTGATCTGGGCGGAGTTGTCGTTCGTGTCCGCTTGTTTGACGGTGTTCCGAGCAATGGTGGCCGCCAGATCGGTTGGATCCGTAATTCCCACCGTCCGCCATTGTTGGGCGGCGATCCGGCTAGTGGAGGCGGCATCCAGCCGATCGCTGTAGGCCGCGACTGTCTTGGGGGTCACCACCACCACCACGGCGCGCGAGAGGCCCAGCTTGGTGAAGAGGTCATGGGCGTAGGTCGCCAGGCTGGTGTAGGGCGCGGGCGTGGCGTCCAGGTAGACGAACTTGACCGTGGTATTCGAGTTGTTATTACTGTCCTGGGCCGCGCTCACCAGGGTATTGGCGGTGTTGAAGGTGACGGTGTGATTGAAACCGGGAGAGACGAAGTAGGCACCCTGTTGTAGGGCGGTAAAGGCCGCCTGCGACTCCTGCACGGCAACCACGGCCGGATTCACCGGCGCTACTTTCGTGGGGCTGACCGCCACGTTCGCCAGCGAGGGAGGCGGCCCCGCGTTGACCCCGCCCGCGTTCTGGGCCCGCCCGAGTTCGGTCGTGGCCTGGGGGTGGCTGCCGGCGAAGGATCCGTCGGTGAGGGCCATGGCAATGGCCCACATCGCGTAATTCCACTGCTTGACCCGTTCGTAGGCCAATCCCAACTGGTAGAACGTGCCGGGATCGTTGTGCCCGTGCAAGACGGCTTGTTGATAGTCGGTGACCGCCGCCTTATAGTCGCCATGCTTGGCGGCGACGCCTCCGCGTTGATAGGCGGCGTTCCCGGTGCCGTCGGCGCGCGCTACCGGCCCGGACGGCGCCAGAGCGGCGAACACGGCCATGGCCAGCAGGCAGGCAGCCGACACCATGCGACCCACCGAGGAATGATTTCTTGTCACCGTTTTGACCCGCCTCCGAAGTGCTGATCCTTGATTCCCGATAACCCTAGGGTACGGCACGGGGGATGAATCCCATATGACGCCAGGCCAGGATCCTGTATCACAGTTTACAAGCACGGAGCTTAGTGTACAGCATGTGTCAAACGGAATCGGCGCAGGGATCGGGGAGCGTGCGCCCATGGCGGCGGTCCCACGCTTCCCAGGGCGCCTCCAGGATAGTAATGGGAACCACGGGCCAGCCGTAGGTCAGGCGAAAGGCCCCATAGGCGGGCGAGTGACGGAGGGGAAAGCGGTCGAACACTTCCCGCCATCCGGAGAAGAGGGTGAACGTGGTGGCCGTGGGGACGATGCCGAAATCCCAGGCCCCGCAGACGCGGGCCACGTAGTCGGCCTTGTCCTCGTCACTGTCCAGCCTGTCCGGGGCCTCGTCGAGATCGGGGTAGACGGACCCATCCAGCCAGGTTTCTTCCATCAGCGGTCGCTGTCAGGTTCAGGGTTGGTGGCCGCCAGGTGGTCGCGCAGCCAGGTGCGCACGGCGCCGGCCTGCTCTTGGCCATTGACGGGCACGGAGGCCAACGGACGCCGCGCCTCCAGGCTCGCGAGGTGGTGGCGGATCTGTGCCCGCGCCCCTTCCACGTCCTGGCCCGGATTCCGCGCGCGCCAGAGTTCCCACAATAGATCCACGCTCGCCAACTGCTCTCGGTATGCCATGAAGATATCCAGCATGTCGCGCGGCGCCCCGCGACTAACCAACGCGGTCATTTTGCTTGCGAGGGCATCGGTAAGCCCCTCAATGCGCAGCGGCGGCCAGGCGCTGGAGAGAGGCGGTTCGAGAAAGTGATCCCGCACGGCACGCGCATGCAAGTCAATCGCTCGCGGCGGTTTCGGCTCAGGCATCCTTGGGTGTTCCTTCCACGGGTGTACCGTTCCTAGCCTGGCGGGTCCGAGATCATGGCGCAAACCAACCTGAGCAGATGGCAGGGTCGGCTCATTTTCAGCTCACGGCAGCATTGAGGGACGTACAGCCGTGCGCCCCTCCCTGGAACGGCCATGATAATGACGTGTCGCTCCCCCGGCCGTATCTCCGGGCCATATGAGAAGGTTGCTCGCCCGTTGTTACCCTCCCAGGTCATCTCCCACACACCCGAGTTGGCATGCATGGGCATGACCCGAAGGCTCGCCCGGAAGTTGCCTCCCGTCTTGAGGTCCGCGACAAACTTCCGGACAGCCGCCCTAAAATGGCGCTTCTGCTCCCGTGTAAGGTGTTCCCAGTCATCAGGGAAGTCAGGTAAGTTCTCATAGGTGGGCATCAGCGCGGTCTTAGTCCAGGGAGGCTAAGAACGCTGCATCGCTGTCGTATCGAGTGCCCAAGCTCGCGGCAATCCGCGCATCGGCTTCGCGCTCCCGACGCTGCCATTCCGGCGTCCAGAACCAAGCTTGGTCGGGATAGCGCTCCTGAATGAGCCCAGCCGCGAGGACGCGCATCGACTCCAGGAGCGCGCGTGCCACGGCAAGCTGGAGATCATCCCCCGGTCCGACCTCCCCGATCTCTTCCAGAAGTCGATCGCTCGCGCGCGCGATCGTACCGAGCAGATCATCCGGGATATGGCTTGGCGTGCTTGACGCGCGTGGTTCGCGAAGGACGCTCGCGATCTCTCGCATGTGCGTTTGCACCTCTTCGAGCGCGACAGCCATGTACTCTCTCCTCCGCGATTCAGCCCACGTATGCCGGGACATTGGCTCTAGAGGGAGCCTTCCCTATCGGCTCCTCATTCACTATATCGCACAGTTCCCGCAACCTGACACCCCTTGGTCCCTACCGTCGCCGCGTCCGTGCCGCCTCTTCCTCCGCCCGAATCCGTGCTCCCTCCGCCGCCGTGAGCGGCCGCTGTTCGGGCAGGCCGGGCCGGCGGGGCAGTTGCCGGGGGGTGCGTGTGGATTTTACATAACGTACGAGGCAGCGGGCGGCGTCTGGGATGGCGGTAATCGGGAGCACGGTAGGGGAGGCGGCGCCCAGGATCACGCGGGCGGGTTCCGCCGCCGCGATCTCCTCGCTCAGACCATTCAGCCCCTTATACAGGTAGACGGCGCCCCGGATCGCCACGAAGGGCAGAGTTAACTCCACCAGGGCGGCGGCGTGAGTCACGGCGCGGGCCACGCAGAAATCATAGGCTTCCCGGTACTCGGAGTCGTGGGCAATCTCCTCGGCGCGCCCGCCCACCACGCGCAGTCCTGGCAGTCCCAATTCCCCCGCCGCGGTCTCCAGAAATCTCGCCTTCTTCCCCGTCGCTTCCAGTAGAGTGACGTTCCAGTGGGGAAACAGGATGGCCAGGGGGATGCCGGGGATGCCGCCCCCACTGCCGACATCGATCACGGCACGCGGCTGCTGGTCGTCGATCGTCCCCGGGGGAAATCCCGGCAGGACGGTGATCGCGTCCAGCAGGTGGCGCCGCCACAATTCGCGGAGCGCGGCCGGGCCCAGCAGGTTCATCCGCCCGCTCCACTCTCGCAGCAACCGAGCGTACAGCGCGAAGCGGGCCAGCGCGTCGGGGTTCAGCGCGAACCCCAGCGCCCCGGCGCCGGCCTGGAGAATCTCGATGGTATCTTCCGGTTCCGCCATTCCTCTTTATATCTCCGTTGCTGTGTATTCGACGCGCTGCTATGGTACAGCGTGGAATAGGTGAGGGTGGGCGCGATCCGTCCAGCGATGGAGAGTGCCCACTCACCGGGAGCTAGGTGGCCGACCGCGCGAGGTGACGGGCAATGGGTAAACTTCTGGGCTTGGTGTTCTTTTTGGCCGGTATCGCGGCGATCTATCAATGGGGGGTGCGGCCCTTACTCGCGGGGCCGCAAGCAGCGGTCACGGCGCCGATCACCATCATTCCCCGCCGCGACGCGACCCCCATCGTGTTGCCCGCTAACGAACAGGACGTGGCGGCGGCGGCGAATCGCTTCCTCGGCGATTGGGAGGAGGCAGGCTATGGCCAGATGTACGGCCTCCTGACCAAGGCCGCCCAGGCTCGCGTCTCGCGTACCGCCTTTGTCGCCCGCTACCAGGCGGTCATGGCCGAGGCTACCGCCAAGCAGGTGCGAGCCCTGATCAGCGGCGTCACCTTGCAGGCTCCCCAGGCTACCGTGACCTATACCGACACCATTCATACCAGCGCCGTGGGGGTGATCGCGCAGACGAACACCATGCATCTCCTCTATGAACATGGTCACTGGGGCGTTGACTGGTATCCGGCCCTTATTTTCAAACAACTCGAGGATCCGTACGTGGTGCATTTGGTCGCCATGCGGGCTCGCCGCGGCTCGATTCTGGATCGCCATGGAGCGCCGCTGGCCGAGGACGGACAGTTCGAGCAGCTCGGGGTGGTACCGGGCCAAATAGTCGACGAGCCCGCCCTGCTTCAGTTCCTCAGTAGCTGGCTTCATATGTCCCAGGCCCACATCAAGCACCTCTACACGCTCCCCTGGGCGCAGCCCGATTATTTCATGCCGATCACCACCCTCACCCAGCCGCAACTCGACGCCGCCCCGCCCGCCCTCCGGAATTTCGAGGGAGCCGTCCAATGGGAGTCCACGCCTGGGCGCATCTATCCCCAGGGCAGTACGGCTGGGATTCTGGTCGGCTACGTGGATCCCTCTACTGATCGAGGCAAGGCGGGGCTGGAGGCGAGCCTCGACGGTGTCTTGACCGGGCATGATGGGGCCCAGTTGCTGGTGATGAATCAGGCCCATACCATGACGGCGGCAACTATTGCCCAGGTGTTGCCCACCAATGGGCGCGACGTTCGCCTTACCATCGATCTGGCTACTCAGAAGGCGGCGGAGCACGCCCTGGGACTGCGCCCGGGAGCGGCGGTGGCCATGGACCCCCGGAGTGGCCAGGTGTTGGCCCTGGCCAGTACGCCGGGCTACGATCCCAATCGCTTCGAGGCGGGCTCAACCGCGACCAGCGGAATCGGGCCTGTTCGCTCACTGTTTCCCCGCGCGACCCTGGGCACCTATCCTACCGGCTCGGTGTTCAAGATCGTGACCATGGGGGCGGCGCTCCAGAACGGCTTTACCGCCGGCTCGATGATCCCCGGTCCCGGTCTGTGGTATGGCTTGAGCAGCACCCATCCCTTGCATGATTGGTTGCCAAGCGGCCATGGGACTATTTCCCTGCAGGAGGCCCTTACCGAGTCCTGCGATACCTGCTTTTACCAGGTAGCCAAGGAATTGGATGGGCTCGACCAATCGATTCTTCCCAAGTTCGCCCGTGAGTTCGGCTTTGGTAGCTCGACTGGCATTGACGCGGTGGCCGACGCCTCTGGTCTGGTGGGAGACAACGCCTGGAAGCAGAAAACCTATCATGATGCCTGGCGAACCGGGGACACCGTGAATATGGCCATCGGACAAGGATATTTCCTGGCCACTCCGCTGCAAGTGGCGGCCATGGTCGCGTCCGTGGCCAATCAGGGAACTCGACTGGCCCCCCGTCTGGTTTTCTCGGTCAACGGCGTCCCGAGCAAGCCGGCTCCGGTGCTCGGCCATCTGCCGGTCACTCAAGGGCAATTGCAGTCGATTATCGCGGGGATGGCAGGCGTCACCACCGCGCCGGCCGGTACCGCGACCTTCATCTATCGGGGATTCCCCTGGTCCGTGGCGGCGAAAACCGGCACCGCCCAAACGCCGCAGGCCAACCCTCATGCCTGGTTCGCGGCCTTCGCGCCCGTCCAGTCACCCCGGATTGCCGTGGCGGTGGTGGTGGAGAACGGAGGAGAAGGATCCTACGTGGCGGCGCCGATCGCCAAGGACATCCTGCGCGCCTATTTGTCGCGGGTGATCAAGGCGCCAAATGGGGGAGCGCAGCCGCTCACCGTGCCGGGGAACTGACCGGCGCTGAATCCGCTACACTGAAGGTGCGCCTGGAGGCGCGGGCACGTCACGGGAGGAGCCATGGCATGGTCACAGACCGCTCTCCGACCATCACGGACTGGTTGGCCGATATCCCCAGTGATACCGAGGAGGCGCCCTGGATGTCCATGCCCGACTACCAGTTGTGGGCGATCCATCTCCTCCTTTCCATATTGCGGCGCTATCGGGGCCTCAAGGGATTACGCTGGTACATCGGGGCCGAGCTCTGGATCACGTTGCCCCGCCCCGGCCTGCCGGATCTGAGCGTGTCGCCCGACCTGTTCATGGCCGAGGCGGACAGCCACGGGCGCGGCTCCTGGAATATCCAGGAAGAGCGGCAGCCGCCCCGTTTCGTTCTGGAGATCGTGACCGCCGAAAGCTGGGACCGTGATACCAAGGAGAAGCGGGACATCTACGACTTCCTTGGCGTGGAGGAGTATGCTATTTTCGCGCCTCTGCGAGAGGATGGTGGGCCAAAGCTGTTCGGCTACCATCGTGGGCCTTTCGGTCCCTGGCAGCCCTGGCAGCCGGTGGGAGGGGCGCTGAGGAGCCGCGCTCTGGACGGCTTGACCCTGGAAGTTTCGGCGACCGACAAGCACTACCTTCGCCTGCGCGACGCCTCGGGCCGGCTCCTCCCCACTCCCGAGGAAGCGGAGGCGGAGTCAGTACGGTCGGAGGCGCGGATGGCGCGGCGAGTGGAGGCTGCCCGCGTGCGTGCGGCGGAGTCGGCCCGGCAAGCGGCGGAGTCGGCTCGGCAAGCGGCGGAATCGATCCGGCAAGCGGAGGCAGCTCGCGCGGGAGAGGCGGAGGCGGCGCGGCAAGCGGAGGAGGCTCGGGCAGCGGAGGCGGAGATGGCGCGGCGTTTTGCGGAGGCCGAAGCGCGGGCCGCTCTGCTGGAGGCTGAACTCACCCGTCTGCGCCAGGCCAATTAGCGGTCCTGGCGCCTCTGGGCCGCGTCGAGGGGACCAGCGGCGTCCGCGGATCGCTCGGGTACATGCTCCCGAGCCAGCGCCAGCAGTTCGCCGTCCGTGGGATCGGCGACCCTGCCGTCCGCGTACTGAGCCAGCAGCGCTTCGTACATGGCGTGGACGCCGGGATGACTCTTGGCCATGCGGGCGGCGCCGGTGAGGCCGAGGCGCTGGTTGAGCCACCAGGCAATCCCCGCCACGCCCGATTTATCGCTGACCACCACTCCGATCGGGCGGCCCAGGACCGCTTGCGGATCGAAGGAGAGATAGGTCTCTGGATCCTTGAGGAGACCGTCAATGTGCACTCCAGCCCGCGTGGTAAATGACTCATCTCCCAGGAGCGGATGGTTGGCCGCGACCGGGACACCACAGACCTCCCGCAAGTAGGCGGCGATCTCCACTAAAACGGGGAGATTGAGCCGATCCTCGCCCGTGAGCCCGACGTGCTCGGCCACCGCCGCTTCCAGCGGCGTGTTTCCGGTGCGCTCGCCCGTCCCCAATAAGGTGCTGTTGATCGCGGCGCAGCCGTAGAGCCAGGCCGTGGCGGCGCAGGCGTGGCCCTTGAAGAAATCATTGTGCCCATGCCACTCCAGTTGGGCTGAAGGAACTCCGGCCCCTTCGATCAGGGTCCGAACCAGGCGCGGCACTCCGCGGGGCAGGGCGGCGGCGGGCCAGGGAAGGGCGACCCCCAGGGTATCGCAAAGCCGAATCACGATCGGGATGCCGGATTGGCGCGAGCGGTCCATCAGGGCGGCGGCGAAGGGGACCACGAAGCCTTCAATGTCGGCTCGCGTCACGTCCTCGAAGTGGCAGCGTGGCCGAATACCCGCCGCCAACGCGGCATCCACCACCCGCAGGTAGGAATCCATGGCGGAGGCACGGGTGAGCCCGAGCTTGGTCACGATGTGGTGATCAGAGACCGAGGTGAGGATGCCGGTTTCCTCGATCCCCAGGGCGGTGACGCGGGCCAGATCCTCGATTCGGGCCCGGATCCAGGCCGTGACCCGAGGATAGCGGTAGCCGCGGCCGCGGCACGCCTCGACCGCCGCCCGATCCTGATCGCTGTAGAGGAAAAACTCGCAGGCCCGGATCGTGCCGGTATCGTGGTCCAGGCGGTGCAGGAGATCGTAGAGGTGAAGGATCTGATCGGGCGAATACGGTTGCCGGGCCTGCATGCCGTCGCGAAAGGTGGTGTCGGTGATCCAGCGGTCGGGCGCTGGGGCCATTGGCACCTCATCGGCCAGGAAGACGGCGCGGGGCAGGGTGGCGTAGGGGAACGCATCTCGTTGAATGAGACTCGCCACGGGCGACACGGCGGGGAAGACTGGCGCGGACATGGAACGTACCTCCAAAGATACTGCGCGGCCGGCTGAGCTTGCTCTCACTGTACTTTACTGTATTTATATTGATTTTGCAATGGTGACATTGACGTTTCTTGCCTGAGCTTCTTACGATGAGGGAGAGTATGGAAGTGATCGAAGGCGCGCAGTTTTACACCGCTGACGAGGCGTGCGCGGTGCTGATGGTCAAGCCGGCCACCCTGTATGCCTACGTCAGCCGGGGGCATTTACGGAGCTTTCGCCTGGGCATTCGCCGGCGCCGGCTGTACCGCCGCGATGAAGTGGACGCCCTGGCCCGTCTTACCCCCAATCGAGGCGTGGACCTTCCCCCCGCCGATCCCTGGGGTGATAACCATTAGGCGGTGAGGCCTCTTACTTCTCCCAGGGCTTCGCCAAATAGCGGAGATAGACGCGGGCCAGATCCGCGTACGCCAGGATGGCATCGCGGGGGCGAACCTTGGAGTGGCCGATGTCGCGCCATTCCCGCAGGGGAATCTCGTAGATGACCTCGGCCAGCCGCAAGCCACGAGGCTCAAGGATCCGTCCGTAGCGGGCGATAATCTCCACGTCGAACAGCCAGCGGGAGAGGAAGGGACTGGCGAAGATCTCGGCGATGCCGGGCCGGACACGGAAGATCTTGGCTCCGCATTGGGTGTCGTAGACGCCGAGATTGAGGAGGATGGAGATCGCGGTGGCCAGAATCCGCCCATAGTAATGGCGGTAGACCTTCCGGCGAATGAGCCGGCCCAGTAACTTCACCCGCGCGCCGAACACCATATCGATCTGTGGACGAGTGTCCAATACGGCCAGGAACCGGGGCACCTCATCGAGCGGGGTGGCAAGGTCGGCATCCCAGAAGCCCGCGTAGTCCGGCTCCTGGGCACAGGCACGCAGTATGCCCTGGCGCACGGCTTCGGCCTTGCCACGATTGGGCTGGAGGTCCAGAATCTCGATCCGGTCGGGGGCTCGGTCGCGGAGTGACTCCAATCGGTCGAGCGTCCGGTCGGTGCTCCCATCATTGACCAGAAGAAGGTGGATCTGGTATCCCGGCGCCGGGCAGGCGGCGAGCGCGTCCAGGTCGAGCCGCTCGGCTTCGTTGTAGCAGGGGATGACCAGAATCAGCCGCCGTTGGCCTTCGCTGGATTCCATGGTCTCTCAATCCTCCCGTACTGGCGAGAGCGCCGCGCCGGGACGGGCCTACCTGGCCGCTGGACTGCCGATGGCGGCTGAGGTGAGAATCACGCCCAGGAGCGGCGCGCTCACCCGATCCAGCACTTGCCGGGCTCGCGCCGCGTCCTCGCGGTGGGTCCGGTCGGGGCTCATGGTGACCACCAGCCCATCGACGAGGGAACACAGATCCATGGTATCAACATGGGTAAGCACCGGCGTACCGACCAGGATCACTCGATCCGAATCATTCTTTAAGCGGAGTAGGAGCTCGGAGAGCCCGGGCGCTCGCCCGATCCCCCCGGGCATGCCGCCCGCGTTCCCGGCTCCGAGCACCCGGAGATCAACCGGCTGGGAGGAACCGAGGTCGATAGGCTGCAACGAGCCCAGGGCATCGTTCCCTTCGTGGCGGGTCAACTCGGAAAAGCCGAGCGCCGGGGTCAGGCTGAAGAGGCGGTCCAGGGTGGGAGTATGGGGGTCGGCGTCCACCAAGATTACGCGCTCGCCTTCCATGGCCGCCAGCAGGGCGAAATTGGCCGCCAGGGGCGCCGCCGTGGCGCTGTCGTCCACGGCGCTGATCAGCAGACTGGTGCCGGGGTGGTTCAGCATGGCGAAGCGGGTGGCGAGAAACGCCTCCCGGTAGGCCGCCGCTACTTCTTTCGGGCACTCAGGGTCGGAAGCGAGATCACCGGTCCCCCTGGACATGGCGGGAGCCAGGATGGATCGGGCCGCGCGTTCGGAAATCGCCATTACACCTTCATCCTATCGCTGCTGCGTCCCCACACTAGGCGATCCGGCGCTTACCGCCGGGAATCACGCCCAGGGTGGGAGTATGCATCCAGTTCTTGACGTCTTGCTCGTCGTGAATCGACTCGTCGAGATATTCCCACAGGAAGGCAAGGGCCAGGCCCAATACCAAGCCGACCAGGCACTTAATCGCCCAGCCTTCGATCGCTTTGAGCTTGGAGGTGGTACGCACGTTCAGGGCATCGAAATTCGGATTGATGGTGATCGGCGGTTCGTAGACGGTTTGGGGGAAGCCCGGCTGCGTGGTGGGTTGGATCTTCAGATTGTAGACCGGGAGAAAATCATGCTGGAGCACGTATACCCCACCCTGTACGATCCAGGTAGCGAGTTTGGTATCGCTGGAACTATAGTCAAGCTTGAGCAGCACGTTACTGGTCTGGGTAGCGCCCAGGGGAATACTTTTATAGTCCAGCTTCTTATGATGCATCCGCAGTAAATAGGCGGAGATCCCCTTGAAAAAGCTGTCGCCCTCGGAATAGCTTTTGGCGTCATTATTGGCACTGCCGGCATTGCCCTCCGCGACCTGAAGCGGGTCCAGGGCAACATTCTGCGTCTTGAATACCGGCTGCTGCTGGTTAAACTCGATCGTCTCGGCGGCGGTGTTTTGCGCGCTGTAATAGGCGTAGGCGGTGTAGAGGGCGGACAAGATGGCTACCACCAGGAAGGTGATCCCGATTAAGCGACCTTGTCGCCGGAGGACGCGCCAGTACCAACGTAACTCCATGGAAGGTTCTTCTCTCCTCGATCTGATTGGGCCGGTTGGCCCGCCACGCTCATTAGCCTAGCAGATACCGGCGATCCGTGGGATCCTCAGTACGCCCCGTTCCGGGTAATAACCGCCATCACGGTGCGTAGGAGAATCTTCAGGTCAAGCCCGAGCGACCAATTATCAATGTAGTAGGTATCCATCATGATAATTTCCTCGAAGCTCTCGATATTGCTGCGTCCATTGACCTGCCAGTTGCCCGTGATCCCGCCGATCACCTCCAGGCGTTTGAAGTGATGCGGCTCGTACTGGGCCACCTCATGGGGCAGGGGCGGCCGCGGCCCGACCAAGCTCATGTCGCCCTTGAGGACATTGAAAAGTTGCGGTAATTCGTCAATGGACAACCGGCGGATCAAGCGGCCGACCCGCGTCCGTCGTGGATCGTGCCGATCCTTGAAAATCCGCGGATCGACGATCCCTTTCTCGGCAAGCAACGCCTCGCGGCGGCGATCCGCGTCCACGTACATGGAACGGAACTTGAAAAAGGTAAACTCCACGCCGCCCTTGCCCACCCTCCGTTGCTTATTGAGGATCGGCCCCCGGGAATCGCTCTTGATCGCCAGGGCGGTCAGGACCAAGATCGGTGAGGTCACCAGCAGGGCCAGGCCGGCGATCACGATATCCATCCCCCGTTTGACCGCGCGGGCGGCCCGGCCTGGATGGGTGCTGTGCACGTCGATGAGGGGAATCCCCGCCAGATGGTCCATGTGGACGCGCGACAGGCTCATCTCAAAGAGGTCGGGAACCAGTTTCACGGCCACCCGCGCGGACTCACAGTGGGCGCAAATTTCTCCGATCTCATGGTGGAGCGCGGCGGCAAGAGTGACGATCACCTCATCGACCTGATATTGCTCGATCACCGTTCCCAAATCCGCGACGGTCCCCAGGCACTGGAAACGGCCAAAGTTGCCGGTGCGGGAGAGCGGGCCAGGACCACCGCTTTTGGTAAGAGGCGGCGATTCTTGCAAAAACCCGACCAGTTGGTAGCCATGTTTCTGCTTCCCCAACAGATTCTGCATCACCATCTTGCCGATGGGCGTGGTACCCGCCACCAGCACTCGGCGGGTGTTCCACCCTCGCCCATAGAGCCGGCCCAGGCTGACGGCCAGGACGGCCCTGCCCAGCGCCAGGAGGGGAATCAAGAGGAGCCAGGTATAGAGAATCACCAGGCGCGACGGTAACTTGATCGGGAGAAAGGCGGTGACGATCACCACCAGACCAATCCCGACCAGACTGGTCCGGCAACTAACCAGCACTTCGTCGAGCAGATCCCGGCCCAATCGTTCACGGTACGATCCCGCGATCAACAAACTTGCCAGTTCAACCAGACTGAAG
Organism: Chloroflexota bacterium; assembly: GCA_035534995.1. Taxonomy (GTDB): domain Bacteria; phylum Chloroflexota; class UBA5177; order JANWHV01; family JANWHV01; genus JANWHV01. The sequence goes on from DATLQX010000179.1 coordinate 14,917, forward strand.
GAGATACCGAAAGGGATCCAGTCGCTAAAGGGCACCCACAGAGTCCCGCGCTCAACTCCCGGTACCCATTGCACGGTATAGCGAAGGTAATAGGAGGCGCAGAAGGCCAACCAGATAATCGCCGCGTCGAGCGAGAGGGCGCATCCAGCCACCGCGAGAGCGGCCCGCCGGCGGGTCTGGACCGAGGCGCGCGGAGCGCGCGCGATGGTCGAGGGAGCGCCGCCTTGCGGATCGGAGAGCGGCGCGGCGGAGAGCGGCGTAGCGGCAACCAGCGTACGGTCCTGCACTCTAGCTCTCCAGGGCTTCGCTATACAGGCTCACCATCTGGGCGGCGGTCGCCCGCCAATCGAACCGCGCGGCTCGCTCCCGGCCCTGGCGGGCCAACTCGGCCCGGAGCAGAGGATCGCCGGCCAGCCGGATCAGGGCATCGCGCAACTCCTCTGTCTGTTCGGGGTCCACGAGGAGAGCGGCATCGCCCGCCACTTCGGGCAGGCTGCTGGTGGTGGAGGTGATCACGGGGCACCCGCAGGCCATTGCTTCCGCCACCGGCAAACCGAATCCCTCATAGAGCGATGGATAGACAAAAGCACTCGCGGCATTGTACCAAAGGGGGAGATCGTCGTACAGCACGTAACCGGGTAAGCGAATGTGCGGTTCCAGTCCCAGTTCCTGGATGCGGGTGAAGATTTCCTCGTAGAGCCAGCCCTTCCCACCGGCCAGGACCAACGGCCACTCCACCCCCGCCTGGCGTGCCAACCCGTAGGCTTCCACCAGGCGCACCAGGTTCTTCCGCGGCTCCAACGAACCAATGTAGAGGTAAAAGTGCTGGGGCAGATCGTGCGCGGCGCGGAAGGCGGCCACCGTCTCCGGGGCGACTGGCGCGCGCAGGCGGTCCTCGACCCCCAGACTGACCACGCGCACCCGCTCCTCCGGCACCCCGAGGAGTTGGATCACATCACGGCGAGTATTTTCGGAACTGGCGGCCACGAAGCGGGCGCCTCGCGCCGAAAGTCTGGTCATGGTGCTCAAATAGCGCCGTTTGGCGGGAAGGAAGCGTTCGGGGAAGAGGAGGAAGCTCACGTCATGGATGGTGACCACCCCGGCGGTGCGCCGGCTTAGGGGGAGGACGTTGAGGGTGCCGTGGATCAGATCAAGGCGCTCGCGGACGATTAAGGTGGGGAAAGCAAGCTGTTCCCACAAAATGCGCCGGGCGGGTCGCTCGGTATCGAACCGGCTCCGCACCAAGTGGAAACCCGGTTCGTTCCCCACCCGCAACTCGACCGGATCCGCATTGGTGAAGACGATGTAGCGATGCGGGCCGGCGACGGGCGGTAAGTGCCGCAGAAGCTGGTAGATGTAGGCGGAGCTACCGGCATTCCGGTAAGAACGACTGAAGCTGAGTAGCTGCGCGTTGATACCGATCCGGGCCATGAAGCTCCCCGAGACATACGCTGAGTGGGGTGGCCGCCGCGGCGTGCCGTGGGAAGCACGGTCATGCGCGCGATCCACCGTCTAGTATACAACTACACAGGCTAAGGCTATACCGCAACCGGGGAGAATGGCCTAAAATGGTCTTCGTGCCGCTCTTGCGAATTGTTGGCGCGTATGCGATCATGAGAGCAAGCAAAAAGGGGACAAGGTGATGGGTGCGGCGGGATTGGGGAGCAGAGGATTCAAGGTCGGCAGCGTGGTGTTTCTGCTGCTGGCGCTCTTGCTTGCGGTGATCTCCGGCGACCCGATGTTGATCCTCGCGGTTGGCGCCGCCGTGGGTGGGGTCGTGTTGCTTGGCGCTCATCGGAACCGCACTGCCGAGCGTTCCCCCGTGGCCCGACCCATGTCCACCGATTCGCGTCCGGCGCCCAGTCGCCAGACCGTGGTTTCTCCGCCCGCCGCGCTGCGGCCGGTCCCGGTTCATCGTCCGGTGGTAGCGAGGCGAACGGTTCGCACGGTCGCGCCGCGATCCCTTTCCGCGCGCATGGCGGTGCGCCGTACGGTGGGAGCTTCAGGGTCGGCGCATGGCCGGCCCGCGAACCCTACCGTCACCGACTCTCCGGGTCAGGTGCAAGTTATCCAGGTGCTCCAGTAGAGCCTGCGCGTACTTGCGGCTGGTGCCGAACTGATCCCGAAGCATGGCCAGTGTCACCTGCCCCTCGCGGTCAATGATCGCCAGGGCCGCGTCCCGCATTGTTTCATACCCCCCCCGGCCAAGGATAACCCCATCAGTGAGCCGGACCAGATCTCCTCTTTCGATGAGCGCCGCCAGCAGTTCTGGATCCACA
>DATLQX010000180.1:0-31237 GCA_035534995.1 Chloroflexota bacterium
CTACCGCGCCCTCGATCTGATACGAGGCGGTCGCCGCGCCCCAGACGAAGCCGTCCGGCATCCGTCCACTTTGCTCGCTCATCCCCCACTCCTTCACTGCGCGGCGGCGCCGGATGCGCTCCGCTCTTAATGGCTAGTGTAAGCGATATGAAGCGTGTTGTAGGAGCGCGGCTCCGACAAAGGAAGTCTGGAGACCCGCTCCTCTCGCAACATGGCAAGCCCTAATAAGCTCCGTACGAGGGGGTGTATTCGTAATGCCAGGGAGAATCGCTGAAATTGGCCTCAACGTTCAAGTTGGTGACCTCTTGCATCTGCATAATGTTGTTCATGGTCTGGTAGTAAAAGTTCTGGTTCCGGAGCTTTTGGTACGACTTCAGGTAATCGGTGGTACCGGAACCGCCGCCGCCGCTGCCGTTCGAGGTGGTGGCCGAGGCGCCCGAACCGCCGGCCTGGCGCACGGCCTGAATCATCAAATCCACGGTGAGCGAGGACGGCGGCGCCAGGCCGGCGCCCGCGGCCGCGGTGTCCATGGCGTGTTGGAGGATGGCCAGATTCGCGGGCGCCCTCTCCAGCGGCGTATCGCCCCACATGCCGACGAAGTGACCGTTACCCACCATCGCCTGGCCGATCTCGATCACCACGGAGGCGCCATTGGTGGTGGGGTAGGCGCCAATCCAGCGCACGACTCCCGCCGAGGTGCTGGAGGTGATCAGCACCAGCTTGGGATGGGCCGACTTTTCCAGGGTTTGCACCTGGCCGGCGAATGTTTGTGCCTCGGTGCTGTTGGCTCCCGTGCCGGTGTAGGTTCGCCCAATGGCGATCAGGAGCGCCCCATCCTGGGGTCCGGCGAACCAGCTCCCGCCGCTCTCCACGAAATTCGCCGCCCAGCCGACCGGATAGTCGACGGTCAAGCCATCGCTGGAATAGTGCTGATAACGGCGGCTGTTCTGGGTTTGCTTCAAGGTGTTGATCCCAATCGAGCCCTCGATGCCCGCCAGGGTGGTGGTGACGGGGTTGGTGGGATTCCCATAACCATAGGCCAGGAGCAGGCTATAGTCGGCGGCGGAAGGGAGCACCATGTTGACGCTCACGAGAGGCCCCGGATGGCTGGACGTGGTGGCCACGGCGCTGAACACCGCCTTGTCCTTGCCGCCCAGGAACTGCCAGGCACGCTGGACCTTCAGCGTCCCACCGAGCTTGGCGCTCAGTTGGCGGGCAACCGCCAGGGCATCAAGCGATTGGCCGAGGAAGCGCTCGTCGAGCAGCACCATGCCGCTACCTTTGGGATCCAGCAAGGCGACTCGCGTCCCCACCGAGAGCAGCCGCCAGGAGGCGGGCATACGGAGATGGTAGAGGCCGTCGGGAGTGCTGGTTTGTACCCACGGTTGACCGTTCACGGTCCCGGCTGGAGTGATGGGCGGGGCAAGGGATAGGTTGGGCAAGACTACGAATTGGGATGAGGCGGCGGCCACGGTACCGTCCGCTCCCGCCACCTGGAGTAGGTGCTCACCCGCCGGCAGCGGGGTGGCCGGCCGATAGATGACGGCGCCGGTGGCGGCATTGTAGACGCCGCCGACCGTCTGGTGATCGAGGACCAGCCGGGCGCCGCTGGGGGCGAGGGCGGAAAGGGTGGCGGGTGGCGTGGTCAGGCGCGCATTGTTGGCGGGGCTGAGTTTGCTCACCGTGATGGCCTGGCCCACGATCAAATGCCAATTCATGGCCACCCCGGAATCGGGGGCCTGTTTGAGGCCAATGGCGGTGAGCCCGCCCGGTAAGCTGACCGTATAGCTTCCCTCGCCGGAGACTTTCCCGCTGTCTTGCTGGTGATTGCTCTGGTCCAGGACAATGATATGGGCGCTCCCGCTGTCGAGGGTGTAGTGGATCGTATAGGAGCCGGAGACGGGCGCCTTGAAGGCAAGGATGTTGGCCAGTGTGGTAGCGGCCACCCCGGTCACGTCAAGCGGGAGGCCGGGCACCGTATAGACGGCCGTGGCGTAGGTCAGGGTCCGGCCGCCGTAGGCATGCTTGGGGTCGGCGAGCACGCGGAAGCGGGGCATGTGCCCGGCCACCAGATTGGAGGCGACGAAGAAGCGATCCTCACCGACCGTCACCTGAGTGGCATCGGAGTTGCTGGTCCCGAGCTGGGCGTATACTTCGTCACCATTGTTGCTGCCGGCTAACTGAATCTCAACCACGTAGGTGCTGCCGGTGGGGGTGAAGGTGGAGTCGATTTCATCCACCGCGTTAGTGGGATCGAAGCTCCGGTTGGCTACCTGCCAGACCAGCTTGGGCGCCGCGGCGGCGTGGGCGATGCCGGGAGTGGCGCCCCTGCCTGCTTGGGGAAGGAGAATGCCGCCCAGGAGGGCGGCGCCGATCAACGCGCGCGGAAGCAGCCTCGGTCGCATCGTCCTGATCACCAGCCATCCCCTTCCCGGTGGACTCCGCCGAGCGCGGCGGCCCATCTCGACAATCCTCATTTAGTAGGCCGTTGGCCCTGGTCCGGTGATAGGGGACCGGCCATGTAGCCTCAGAATACGAGGGGAATGGCGGAGGCGCAAGGGGGGATTTTGCTACCATGACCGAAGATGGAGGCGAATGCGCGTGGAAGTGCCGGCGGCGGCTATCCTGGCGGGCGGCGCCGGTTCAAGGATGGGGCGGGATAAGGGGTTGCTCACCCTCCCGGATGGGCGGACGGCTTGCGCGGCGGTGGTGGAGGCGGCGCGAGCCGCGGCAAGCCGGGTGGTGCTGCTGGTGGATACCGAGGAGCATGCCGCGCGCCTCCTACGCGCGCTCGCCCCACCGCTGCCCGAGGTGCTGCTGGACCGCGATCCGGGCGCGGGGCCGCTGGGCGCGCTGGCAGGCGCGCTGGCCGCCGCGGATGAGCCCGCGCTCTTGCTGCTGGCGGTGGATATGCCCCTGATCCGCCCGGCGGTGTTATGGGCCCTGTATGCCAGGTGGCGCGAGGCAACCCAGGACGCCCCTGGCCCATCCTCGAGGACGGTTGGTTGCGTCACGGTGCCGATAATTGGCGGGATGGCGCAACCAATGCCCGCCTGCTACGACACGCGCCTTGCCGAGGCGGCGACCCGCCTGCTGACAGCGGGCCGCCGGGATCTCCGAGCCTTGCTGGGCGCCCCCGAAGCATGCCTGTTCCGGCTGAGCGAGGAGGAATCGGCGGCACTCGATCCGGGCCTGGGTTCGTTCAGGGGAGCGAACACACCAGAGGAATGGCGAGCGATCCGCGCCCTACACCTCCGGCGTGACCAAAAAGTCGGCGAATAACAACTCACCGGCGCCCTCGCGGGGCAACCAGTTGAGGGATTGTGCCACCATGGGCGACCAATAGGGCTCGGTGAAGGCATGGATAAACTCGTAGTCGAGATCCTCCGACTCGAGGACGCCCCGGCGTGGATTCTCCAGGGCCCAGGCCATTCCCGCCACCAGGCTCGACACTACTTGCAAGCTGGTGGCATTGTTGTGCCGGGCCATTTTGCGCGCCTTGCCGATGGAGAGGTTCGAGCCGAGCCAATATGCCGGGTATTTGCCACTGATCAGGAACACCCCAAGCTCGTCGATCCCGCTCCGAATCTCGTCCTTCAGGATGCGGGAGGAGGTGATCCTGGCGGGGGTAAGATCGCGCAGCAGGCGGAGGGAGTCCACCGCTTCGTCGCAGGGATGGTAGGCGTAATAGGAGGTCGGCCGATAGGTGACCCGCCCATCCTCGCGGTAGGTCAAATAGTCGGCGAGCGAGATCGCCTCGTTATGGGTAATCAAAAAACCCTCGAAGTCGAGATAGTTGGGACTCCAGGACTTCACTTTCAGGGTAAAGCTGGGACGATCAATGCTGATCGCGGCCTGGCAGCCATAGGCGTGCTGGTGGCCGCCCTGGGGGAGCACGGTTTCATGGGTACCCCAGCCAAGCTCGGCCGGCTGCAAGCACTCGGTCACGAAGCCGTCCACGGACCAGGTGTTGACGAACTCACCCTCCGCTCGCGCGATCGCCCCGACCTGGGTGTCGCGCTCGGAAATCTGAATCACCCGCACGTCGAGATCCCGGGCCAGCCTGGCCCAGTCGTTCTGGTCTTTCGGCCCCTGATACGGGACATCATGGGCGGCGGCCATGTCGATCAGGGCGCGCTTGACCAGAATGGAGACGAAGCCGGGGTTGGCGCCGTGCGCCACGATCGCCGTGGTCTTTCCCTCGGCTGCCGGGCGCAGATCGCGGATTTGTTCGCGAAGGAGATAGTTGCTGGTCTCGATCCCGTCCTGAGAGGCCGTGTATTCCCAGGGATCGATGCAGGAGTCTATATAGAACGAGTCGTTTGCCTGGGCGAGCTGGATCAGATCCCGGCTGGAGATCGAGGTAGCGAGATTGACCAGGAAGTCTCCCGCCTCAAGGATTGGCGAGAGAAGTCGGCGGTAGTTTTCCCGCGTGATGCTTTCTCTCATCGCGTGCAGGTCATAGTCCGCGATCAGCGTTTCCTGATCGCGGCCCAGGCTTTGCTCGATGACCCAGAGATCCATGGTACTGAAATGGGTCTTGAGCAGAGGAATGATCGCCTGGCCGATATTGCCGAAGCCAAGGAGAACGATCTTCGTACCGTGGATGGTCATGTGTGTCCTTTCCAGCCCGACGCGACCCAGGCATACGACGGCCGTCACGCGAGCAGTCACGCTGATAAGCGTATCGGACTATACCACATGACCGCAGAGCGCGAGCCCCTTCCTGGGAGCGCGAGCGTCCGGTGGCGGCTTCTCTAGTCATACAGCTTTGCTCGCTGAACCGAGGGGTATCGCTTTTTGCTATCATGGGGAAACGGGAGGATGAAGGTGGAAGCGCTTGGTCCAATCGCCGGCGAACGCGACCTCTGGCGGTTGTGGCTCAGCCGGCGCCTTCCCATGGAGTTAAGAACCCGCGAGGGGAGAGGGGTGCGCGTGCTCTTTCCCGGCGTCGCCAATTCTGGGGCGGGGCCGGATTTCCTGGGGGCCCAGATCGCCTTCGATGGGGAGCCCCCGCGCCGGGGTGACGTGGAGCTTCACCTCCGCGCTACCTCCTGGAAGGGCCACGGTCACGACCACGACCAACGATACAATGGGGTGATCCTGCACGTGGTCCTGGAGGATGACGGCGGACCGGCCTGGATCGCCGCCGGTCTCCCGATCCCCGTGCTGGCGCTCGGGCCGCTGCTCGCCGACCTGGGGGAGCCTCGGACGCCGGCAAGCGAGGAGGGGCCATGTCGGAACGTGGGAGCGCCTCGGGCGGAACCCGCGCGCGTGCGGGCAGCGATCCGGGCGGCCGGCCAGGCACGCTTCGAGGCGCGAGCCAGTCTGTGGGAGGGAGAGTTGGCGGCGACGCCAGTGGAGGATTGTATGCTTCGCAGCCTCCTCCGCTGTGCCGGGCTGGGCGGGAACGGTGAGGCGTGCGCGGCACTGGCCCAGGCCCTGGACGGCGCCACCCTGGAAGCCATGCTGCAGGGGCCGGCGGACCAGCGGTCGGTCACCGCGGCGGCGGCCCTCCTGGGGATGGCCGGACTGCTGGAACTGGGCAAGGCAAGCGGGGAGGAGCACGAGGCATGGAGCCGGCAAAGTGGCTACTGGCCTGGGCGGCCCCTGGATGCCCGCCAGTGGCGGCGCTTCCGGATCCGCCCGGCCAATCTGCCCGAGGCGCGGCTGCGGGTAGTAGCGGCGGTGCTGGCCGCCAATGGCCTGTCCGGCCTGACGACGCGGCTGGCCGAGTTGGTGGACCGCCCGGAGCCGTCGCCGGTCGCCGAGTTGCTGGCTCCGCTGCTCCCCGAGGGCGCGGGCGCGGGAAGAAGCTGGGCGCTGGAATCGTGGACGAACACCCTGCTGCCCTTCCTGGCCGCCGCCGGTCCCAAATTGGGACGCGCGGGGCTGGGCGAGCGGGCAGCGCGTCTCTACGCGGGGCTACCGGGGGGTGGCGACAATCGGGTGCTCACCAGGATGCGCGGCATCGCCGGCCTCGACGCGGAGCCGAGCGCGGCGATCGCGCAGCAAGGACTGCTGCACATCTGGGCGGATTGTTGCAGCCGGCAAGAGTGCGCGCGGTGCCCGCTGGCGCGGGTCAGTGGTTAGGCCGGGATGTCTATCCTGTCCCGCGGCCTGGATCAGCAAGAGATTCGCGCGTGCCGGCTTCCTCTACACCGTAAAGCAGCTCCTCGTCCCCAGCCATTACGTCCGCCGCGTCCCGAAGGCGCTCCGGATGGGCCAGGTTTGATTGAGCCAGGAACTCCAGGAACCGGGCGGATTCCGGGCGATTCTCCAGATCGAGGGGTCTTTTCATGGTCGCTCCGAGTAGGGGCGCACGGCTGTGCGCCTTTGGCCCGCCGTGCACCGCTGACACATCATCTGGACGCACGGCTGTGCGCCCCTACCAATACTGCCATGAGCCGAGAATGACCTGGCCCTAGCAGCCTGTCGAAGAGATCAGGCGGAGAGCGGGCGGTTGGCGGGGCCGCCGTGGCGCGGGCGGTCCACCCTGGACATTGGGGGCCCGACCGCGGGTGTATAGTATCGATGAAGTAGCCCCTCATACAAACGGCAACTGGCTCCGTTTTTTGTTCTGGGACGGACATGGCTGAGGTCCACTCAATAGCGATCGAGGGTAACGATGGAACCGTCAGAAGGCCAACGAGCAATTGAGGCAGCGAGGTCGACGGCCTCCGCCCTAGGCCTTAGGGCCGGTGATGGAGTCGTTGTTCACAACTCGAATCGCATCGCCGTGCGCCTGACCCCTTGTGACGTTCTCGCTCGGGTGGCGCCTCTCGCGCATCAGGCAGGCGCTGCGTTCGAAGTCGAGGTTGGTCGGCGACTCGCTGCGGCGGGCTGCCCGGTGGAAGCGCCTGAACCGCGGGTAGAGCCACGCGTCTACGTGCGAGACGGCTTCGCGATCACCCTGTGGACCTACTACGAGGCGGTGCCGCCTCAAGACATCGCGCCAGCCGCGTATGCGCGGATCCTTGAGCGGCACCATGCCGGCATCCGCCAGATCGACCTAACGGCGCCGCACTTCACGGATCGAGTAGCGGAAGCGCAGCGGCTGGTCGGCGACCGCGCCCAGACACCGGAGCTTGATGACACGGGACGGAAGCTTCTTGGCGACACGCTACGGGGTCTGAGGCGCGCGATCGTCGATCGGGGAGCACCCGAGCAGCTGCTGCATGGCGAGCCGCATCCGGGCAACGTGCTGAACACGAAGAAAGGGCTGCTGTTTATAGACCTTCAGACGTGTTGTCGCGGACCGGTCGAGTTTGACATTGCCCATGCACCCGAGGACGTCAGCGAACACTATCCAGCGGTGAATCAGGGCCTGCTTCGCGAGTGCCGGATCCTCGTGCGTGCGATGGTCACGGCCTGGCGTTGGGATCGAAACGACCAGTTCCCCGATAGGCGCTACTGGGGCATCGAGGGGCTCAACCAGGTTCGGGTTGCACTCGATCGCTATGGAATGGATGTCGCTGACTGACACGCCTACCGAACGGCTCGTCTGCCCAGCTTTTCATGTACCTGGCGCTCGTGATTTGGGAGCGGGCCGGTCCGGGCAGCAGGACCTGCCCGCGGGTCTGGTCGTGGGCGAGGAGATCGCCCGCCGCGAGGCCCATCTGGCGCGCCTGGCAGAGGCCAAAGCGATTCTGGAGGCGCGGGCGGCGTCCGGGCGGGCGATTCGCGGCGCCTGACCGGAGCCAGCGCTCTTCAGCGTCCTGTGGAGGGGCCGACTCCGCTGAGTGCGGCCATCGCGCGGCGCTGCTCTGTCCTGATCGGTCTCCTGCGCGCTACCTTCGCGATCCGCGCCTGCTCACACCGGCCCCCGCTGCTTGTCTTCTCTCCGACAGGCTGCTAGCCGCCACGTTCGCGGAAGAACTCGACCACCTGAGCCCGCTCCTCCTCGTTGGCCATCACCTCGATAAAGGTGACCCGGTGCATGGGATAGAAGATGCTGGACATGCCCGGTGAGGCATACCGGAGCGGCTTCCCATCGCGGGTCCGCGGATTGAAGAACTCCACGCAGGTGTCGGTCGACTTGGGCAATTCGGTCATTTCGGCCAGAAAGGGATCCTCATTGACAATGTGAGCGACGATACTTCTCATGATGTGCCTCGTGCTGGAGACTGATTAGTCGATGGAAACCGCGTAGAGCGAGCCGTCGGTGGCGCCAAAGTAGACGGTGCGGCCATCAACGACCGGCGAGCCGGGGATCATCCCCTCGGCCTGAAAGCGCCAGGCGAGTTTCCCGGTGCGGGCGTTGAGGCAGTAGAGTTGTTGGTCGATACAGGTGAAAAACAGAAGATCGCCGTGGATGGTCGGCGTGGAGCTGATCTGCCCGCCTGCCTGGAACTTCCAGATCATCTTCCCCGTTTTGACGTCAACCGCGTACATGACCTGATCGGTCGAGCCGACATACACGTAGCCATGGCGGAGGCGAGGACCGCCCAGGATGTAGTGGCCGGTCTTGAATTTCCAGATTTGCCAACCCATCTCGGCGTCGAAACAGTAGAGATGGCCGTCCATGCTCCCGATGTAGAGAAAGCCGTCCATGGCCGCCGGTGAACTGGTGATCTCACGCAGGGTCGGCTGCTTCCACTTCATCAGGCCGCTGGCGGTCTCTATGCCATAGACCGACGAGTCCTCCGAGCCGATGTAGACCATGGCGCCGCTGACCACCGGCGTGGATCGCAGAGGCTTCCAGGTGCGGTAGCGCCACTTCTCGTGACCAGTACGGAGATCGAGGGCGAAGAGGTGACCGTCATCGGACCCTATATAACAGGTCTCCTCGTGGATATGCGCGGAGGAGCGGACCCGGCCCTGGGTTTGGAAGAGCCATTGCACGGCATGCACGGAGGTATTGAGGGCATAGATGTTGTGGTCCTCCGAGCCAAAAATGACCAGATCATCCACCGCCGCCGGCGTGGTACAGATGCCTCCCTCGGTGGCGAACTTCCAGCGCAGCACCCCCTGGGCGGCATCGAGGGCATAGAGGTTCTCGTCATAGGCGCCGATATAGATGGTATCGCCCTGCACCAACGGGGTGGAACGAATCTCGTCCTCGGCGGTGAAGCGCCAACGGAGCCGCGATTGACCAGAGGTCGAACTCTCGGCCCCCAGCAGCACGGAGCCGGTCATCAGGCGGGTACCGATGCGGGGCCGGGAGAGGCAGGACGCCAGGGCGTCGCGCATCTCCTCGGCGCTGGCATAGCGATCTTCCGGGAGGTAGGACACGGCGCGCAGGATCACCGTTTCCAATTGCTTGCTCACGGTCGGATTGAGCTTGCTGGGCGGGCGCTCATTGAAGGTGAAGGGCGCCTCCAGGCGGGGGTCGCTGCGGGTGAGCATGTGGTGCATCATGGCCCCGAGTGAATAGAGATCGCCCCGAGGCTCCGACATGCCGCGGTACTGCTCGGGCGGGCAATACCCCTCGGTGCCGATCATCGTGCCCTTGGTTTTGGCCTGGAATGCCTTGGCAATGCCAAAGTCGATCAGGACGATGCGATCATCGTCGGTGAGCATCACGTTGGAGGGCTTGAGGTCGCGGAAGACGATGGGGGTCGGTTTGTGATTATGGAGGTAGGACAACACTTCCACGATCTGAAGGGCGTAAGAAAGGACCAATTCCTGGGGAATGAACTGATCGTTCGCGTTGAGCACGGTTTCCAGGTCGTTGCCCTTGATAAACTCCAGCACCAGATAGACCTGGCCGCCCTGGGCGAAATAGTCATAGACCTTGGGGATGGCGGGATGGCTGAGCCCGGCCAGCAGATTGGCCTCGCGCTCGAAGGTTTGCAAGAGAATGACCCGATCCTGGGCGTTTTTAGAGGTGTCAGCCATCTCCTTGACCGCGACCGCCTTGTAGGTATTGGCGAATCGCATGTCGCGCGCGGCATAGACCGTGCTCATGCCGCCGAGTCCTACCACCTGCGTGATCTGGTATCTTTTTCCCAGCGTGGTGCCCTTGGGGAGGGTGGTGCGCCCACTGCCCGCGCCGACGCGGGACTCGGTTGGGCTTTCTTGCTCGTTAGCTAGCACGCATCTACATCCTTTGGCGGGGTATCTTTACCTGGTTGGAGTGGGCGGTCGCGCGGATCGAGAGAACCGGCGCTGCCTGGCGCCGAAACCTGGTGGGCGAAACAGGGCTCGAACCTGTGACCTTCCGGGTGTAAACCGGACGCTCTAACCAACTGAGCTATTCGCCCGATCTGGTACCCTGTAAGGGCTCGAATGGGCGCGCGTTTTTTCTCGCCATGTTCGGCGCCTACCGCACCCCATGATCACGGGCAGTATAACATGGCCCCAGAAGGCCCAGCAACCGACATTTGGGTATGGTTGACACCGCGATAGGCTGATCGCTACATTGTGTACGCTCGGGAAGGCACACCTTGAACATGCACCGCTTTCATGTCTGGACCATTGGCTGCCAGATGAACGTCGCCGAGAGCGCGGCGATTACCCTTGCTCTCAGGAAGCACGGCTTGAGGGCCGTGGCCTCGATGGATGACGCGGATCTGGTGATCCTCAACTCCTGCACGGTGCGCGAGAGTGCCGAACAACGGGTGCAAGGACAGCTCAGTCTCCTGGCAGCGCGGAAACGGCGGGATCCCGACTTGCTCGTGGCGCTCACGGGCTGCTCGGTCGAACCCGACCTGGCGGCGATGGAGCAAAAGCTGCCGATGGTCGATTTCTTTTTCCGTCCTGGCGCCCTCAACCATTTCCTCAGCCAGCTTGAGGCTCAGGAGGTGGTCGGCCTGCCGCTGGTTCACGACCCCATGATGAGTTACGAGCAGCCGGTCAGTACCTACCTTACCGTGATGCAAGGGTGCAACAAGTTCTGCACCTATTGCATCGTGCCCTATAGACGCGGACGGGAGCGCAGCCGTCCGGTGACCGAGGTGGTGGAGGATACGCGGCGGTTCGTGGAGCGCGGGGTGCGCGAAATTACCCTATTGGGGCAGAACATCGATTCCTATGGCCGTGATCTGCCTACCCGGAGTCACCTGGCCGAACTCCTGGAAGCGGTGGACGGCGTACCGGGGATCGAGCGAGTGCGCTTCATGACCTCGCACCCTCGCGATATGGACCAACGGTTAATCGAGGCGGTAGCCAGACTGCCCCACGTCTGCGAACACATCCATGTGGCCATCCAATCGGGCGACGATACGGTGCTGCGGCGCATGCGCCGAGGCTACACCGGCGATTCCTGTATCGAACTGGTGGAGAGGATCCGGGCCACCGTACCGGGGATCGCGCTGTCGACCGACGTGATTGTGGGCTTTCCCGGCGAGACGGAGGAACAGATCGAGCGGACCCTGGCGGTTCTGGAGACATGCCGCTTCGACAAAGTGCATGTGGCTGCCTACTCTCCCCGCGGCGGTACCGTCTCGGCTACCTGGGAGGACGACATTCCCCAAGCGGTAAAGGATGAACGGCTCAAGCGCGTGGACGCTCTTCAGGAGAAGATTGCCGGCGAATATACTCAAAGATTTGTGGATACCACGGTCGAGGTCCTGGTGGAGGATACGCAATCGGCCCGCCGTGACGTGCCGCAATGGCGTGGACGGACGCGAACCGGCAAACTGGTCTATCTTCCCCGCGAGGAGCAAGACTTGCGAGGCCGCTTGGTACCGGTACGGATCGAGAAGGTAAGCCCCTGGGCCATGCAAGGGATCCCCGCTTGAAGCAGAGAGAATACCCCACGTCCGGAACTTCCGGATCCTGGCCCACACGAAAGGAACGCGGAACAGCATGAACGATCTACAAGTAGAGGAACGTCAGCGGCAGCGGCGCCAACTGGTGGAGCGCGCGATCGAGTTGGCCATGCGCAATGCCTGGGAAGAGGCGGCGGATACCAATCGCCGTCTGGTCCTTCAGTTTGATGCCGATGTGGAAGCCTGGAATCGCCTCGGCAAGGCGTATTCGGAATTGGGGCGGATTCAGGACGCGCGCGGCGCCTACGCGAAGGCGCTGGACATTGAACCCACCAACATCATTGCCCAGCGGAACGCGAACCGCCTGAGCCTGATTCGGTCGTCCGTGACCACCGTCTCGCGCGACCATCATGACTCGGTGGACGCCCGATTCTTCATCGAGGAGACGGGAAAGACGGTCGCGCGCTCGATCTTTACCAGCGTGCCGGCGGAGATCCTGGCCAATATCTCGGCCGGGGCCCGGCTCACGCTGACCCCACGAGGGGATTTGCTCTTCGTATCCACCGCGTCAGGGCAGGAACTGGGGGCGCTGGACGGAAAGTTGAGCGGTCGCTTGATTGAACTGCTGGCGGGCGGCAATCAGTACGCGGCGGCGGTGGTTCGGATTGAGGGCCGCTACGTGCGTGTAATGATCCGCGAGACGTATCAGTCCCCGCAACTGACGGGCAGGGTGTCGTTCCCGCCGGAGACCAGCAGCGGCTTCAAGGCCTATATCAAGGATACCTTGGTCCGCTACGAGCGGGGCCTGGATGACGACGAGGAGACCTTGATCGACGACGGTGACGGCGACGACACCGGCGACCTGGACGATGTGGGAGAACTTGGGGACGACTTCTCCGAATAACCGCCGGTCAGGCGGCCCGGCGTGCCTTCGCGCGCCGGGTAGCCAGGATGAGGGGGATCGGCACCAGAAGGGCCAGGACCGCGAGCACCACGGCGATCCCGATCAGGGTAGCGAGGGGGGCGGATCGGAAGGTGGTTATCGCCTCGTAGATCAGCCAGAAGAGGACGGTTCCACTGCCAATGAGGGTCATCGCCCAACCAGTGTAGACCATGCCCCGCCGTTCCGATCGCATCATCCTTCTCCCCGGCGAACCGCCGCGAGGCATCCTGGCCTCCCGGCGGTTCGCGTACGTTCCGGCTAATTATTCTTGGCGCCCTGGTCGAGCCAGGTGGCGATAGTGTTCACCTGGGCGTCCGAGAGGTAGGGGCCGCCAAGGGGCATCCGGTTCCCGCCCGGCCAATTGCCGCCCGATTGGACCATTTTCCATAACACGCTGTTCTTGTGGTCGCCGGGCTTGATCGCGGGACCGGGAACGATGATCCCGCCCTTCTGGAGACCGGCATAGGACAAGTTCAGGCCGCCCAGGGCAATGCCGTTGAGATGGCAGGCCGCGCAGTGAGCGGTAAAGATGGTGGCGATGTCATTCTTAAAGGAGACCGGCGCCGCGGACCCGGCAGCACCGGATGCCTTCCCACCGGACGCCCCCTTCTTGCCCAGGCCATCGATCCAGGTGGTAATGGTGGAAATCTGCGCCGCGGAAAGATAAGGTCCGCCGAGGGGCATGCGGTTCCCACCCGGTTGGCCGCTCCCCGGCTGGATGACCTTCCAGAGCACGCTGTTCGCGTGATTGCCGGGCACGATTGCTGGACCGGGGACGATGTTGCCGCCCTTGATGATGTCGGCATAGCTGGCCAGGCTCAGGCCGCCCAGCGCATTGCCGCCCAGGTGACAGGCCGCGCAGTGGGCGGTAAAGATGGCCTGCACATCGGGTGAGATGCTGCCGGAGGTCGTGCCGCCGCCCCCGCCGCTGACCGGACCACCAGGGCCGGTAGCCACGGTGCTGGTAGTGCTGAAATCAGGCTTGGGGAAGCCCAGGCCGCCCCACATCAGGAACACAATAATGATCATCCCAGCACTCATCGAGGCGACTCCGACGGGACGACGCACCGCCTTGCGAGCCCAATTGCGATCGTAGAAGGGCAGCAACAGGAGCAGCAAGACCACGATGGTTGGGATTATCACCGTACCGATAGGGATAAAGGGGCCGGAGAAGTACTTCAGCAACTGGAAGAGGAACATAAAGTACCACTCGGGCTTGGGATCAACGGACGCGTGGTTCAGGGGATCCGCCGGGTCTTGGAGGGGGGCCGGGCTGGCCAGGGAAAGAAAGATCAGGACCGCGAAGGTAGCGCCGATATAAAAGATCGCCTGGAACGGCACCTTGGGGAAGAAGGGATCACCATAACGAACCTTCCGATCCTCGGGCACCGTGATGCGAACCGGCTTTCGATCAGGCGGTTGCATGCCGCGGGGCGTCTCGGGTTTCGCGGTAGTGGCCATCAGTGGCGTCCTCCCCCGTGAACCACCTGCTCGTCACCTTCCAGCACCAGACCATCAGCCTCACTGACCCCCTGGATGTTGGTGAGCAGAATGTGGACCCCGATGAGCGTGATAATCAAAGCCGGTAGGACCAGCATGTGGATGGCGAAGAAGCGGGTCAGCGTATCGCCGCTGAGGGTGGGGCCGCCACGGAGGAGGGCGCCAAGCACGGGGCCGGCGATCGGGGCGGAGGCGGCGATATTGATGCCCACCTGGGTGGCCCAATACGCTTTCTGATCCCAGGGAAGCAGGTAGCCGGTAAAGGCAAAGCCGAGCGTCACCAGCAGCAGCAGGACGCCGGTGAGCCAGGTCAACTCACGCGGATACTTATAGGCACCCACGTAGAAGCCGCGGAGCATGTGCGCGAAGACCAGGACCACCATGAAATAGTTGCCCCAGAAGTGCATGCTCCGGATCAGTGACCCGGCGGGCACGTTATGCATGATGTTATAGATGCTGGACCAGGCGATCGTCTGCCCGGCCAGCCCGGTCGTGGGATTGAACGTATAGGGCGTGCCGGCCGAGGCATTGTAGAACATGGCCAGCATGATCCCGGTCACCATCTGGTTGATGAAGACGAACAGAGTCGTCTCACCCAGATAATCGAGGGGGTGGACTCGTTTGGGGACGGGGTGGCTGAGCGCGGCATCGATCACGCCGCTGATATGCAACCGGTCATCGATCCAACGCATACCGGGATTTACGCGCGCTTGGCGGGCCATTCGCCTACTCCCTCCCCTCGATAGTGATTGAAGAGCCGTCGGGGGCCAGAATGAACTTGTGTTGCCAGAGCGGATCGGCCGCCGGCCCGCGGGATACCTGGAGATTTCGATAATATTGGCTGCCATGGCACGGGCACTCGAATTTGTTGTCGGTGGGAACCCAGGTCACCGGGCAGCCGAGGTGACGGCACGTCTGGTCCACCACGCGGATATTGTCCGTGGCGAGCGGGCCGGTCGCGTTGATCTTCTCGATAAACACGCCGACCACCACGCTCTTATCGACCACGGTGGGATAATTAAACGGCCCCGCCACTCCATTCTGGAACGGCAGGATCTGCTGGGTGAGCGGATCGACCACCCCTGCCTCGCTCAGAGCCACCTTTAAGGGAGGGGTGTCGGAGCTTTTGGGATAGAGATAGCGGAGTATGACTCCCACGTAGGTCAGAGCAATCACCGTGCTGCCCGCGGTGAGCACCCCGAGCATGAACCGGTTGCGGCTGACCGTTCCCGGCGACCGCGCCGCTGTCACTGCCATGCCATCCTCCTCAAGGCTTGTTCAGGCATCATGAATCGGCTCACGGGGCTGCCTGCCGACCCAAGAAATGGACCCACTATCGTGCCCGTGCGACCGGTTCCGACACCGAGCACGTTCTCAGGGTACGGGGCGCCCTGCACACTCGGTTGTAGTATACCCAGCCCATCGACGAAGCGGTAGAGCAGCGAGGGAATATTCCCTACCCCTGCACTACTTTGAGGCCCCCGTGATCGCCAAGAGCCAGGGGCAAGACCATATCCATGTGATCGACGAAGACGATCCGCAGTTCACGCTGCACGTCGCGAGGGATCTCCGGTAAGTCCTTCCGATTCTTGGCCGGGGCGAGAAAGGTCTTCAGGCCGCCGCGATGGGCCGCCAACACCTTCTCCTTCAGGCCGCCAATCGGCAATACGTGCCCACGGAGAGTGATCTCTCCGGTCATCGCCAGATCGCGCCGGGCCGGTCGCTGGGTAAGGGCGGAGATCAGGGCGGTCGCCATGGTAATGCCGGCCGAGGGACCATCCTTGGGCACGGCGCCGGCGGGGATATGGATATGCACATCGAGCGTTTCATGGAACTTCTCATCCAGTCCCAGCTCCTTGGCCCGCGACCGCGCGTAGCTCAGGGCGGCCTGGGCTGACTCGCGCATGACATCACCAAGTTGGCCGGTCAGCATCACGTTACCTTTTCCGGGGAGGAGCGCCACTTCGATGGCCATCAAATCGCCCCCAGCCATGGTGACCGCCACGCCGGTGGCGACCCCCACCTCGTCCTCCAGTTCTCCCATGCCCTGGAAGAAGCGAGGCGGTCCCAGGTACCGTTCCACCGCCTGCTGGCCGACGATGGTGAGGCCCTTGCCGCCCTCGGCCACCGAGCGCGCCACTTTTCGGCAGATATTGGCGATCTCCCGCTCCAGGTTCCGCACTCCCGCTTCGTGCGTATACTCGCGCACGATGCGGTGCAGAGCGGACGGGGTGAAGCGGACGCGCTCGCTCAGTCCGTGCTCCTCGCGCTGGCGGGGGACGAGAAACTGCTCGGCGATATGCAGCTTCTCATCCTCCACATAGCCGGAAAGCTCGATCACCTCAAGGCGGTCGCGCAAGGCGGGAGGAATGGGGTCGAGGATATTGGCGGTGCAAATAAAGAGCACCTTCGAGAGGTCAAAGGGCACGTCAAGGTAATGGTCGGCGAAGGCGCCGTGCTGCTCGGGGTCGAGCACTTCCAGGAGAGCGGCGGAGGGATCACCGCGGTAATCGGCTCCCAGCTTATCGATCTCGTCCAGGATGAACACCGGATTGATCGTCCCCGCCTGGCGCATGGTCTGGAGGATCCGCCCCGGCATGGCGCCAATGTAGGTACGGCGGTGGCCGCGGATCTCCGCCTCGTCATGGACACCGCCAAGGGAGATGCGGACGAACTTCCGCCCCAGGGCCTGGGCAATGGAGCGGCCCAGACTGGTCTTCCCCACTCCTGGAGGCCCGACGAAGCAGAGGATCGGGCTTCGCATCCTCTCGGTCAGCTTCCGGACGGCCATGAACTCGATGATGCGCTCCTTGGCCTTGGGGAGCCCGTAGTGCTGCTCATCGAGGATCTGGGCAGCGCGTTTGAGATCGAGGTTGTCCTCGGTTTGGTTGGTCCAGGGCAGGGTGAGCAGCCAATC
This sequence comes from Chloroflexota bacterium, assembly GCA_035534995.1. Lineage (GTDB taxonomy): Bacteria > Chloroflexota > UBA5177 > JANWHV01 > JANWHV01 > JANWHV01. The sequence goes on from DATLQX010000180.1 coordinate 17,015, forward strand.
AAGGTAGGTACGGATGATCCCCACCTCGGGCGAGGCGGTGGGCATGGCGGAGAGGCGGCGCAGTTCCACGTCGGCTTTCTCGCGCACCAGGTCGGGGAGGGTGAGACTATCGAGCCGCTCGCGCAAGTCCCCCAGATCCTTGGTGAAGCTATCGGTCTCCCCCAACTCCTTTTGGATTGCTTTCATTTGCTCGCGGAGGAAGAACTCTCGCTGCGACTTATCGACTTCCTGCTGGACTTGCGAGTGGATGCGGTTTTGCAGATCCAGCAATTCCAGCTCGCGGCTGAGATGGATGATCACTTTCTGCAGGCGCTCGGCGGGGTCGATGGTCTCCAGGAGATCCTGACGCTGAGGCATGGAGAGATCGAGACTGCTGGCCACCAGATCGGCCAGCCGGCCGGGCTCCTCCACGTTCATGGCGGCGATGTAGTGGTCCTCGGGCAGATTCTTGCTGGATTTGACGCATTTCTCGAAGAGGGCCAGGACGGCCCGCATCAGCGCCTCGGTCGTGATCGGCTTATCGATGTTCTCCTCGATCGGCTCCACGCGGGCGATCAGGAAAGGAAGGATTTGATCGTAGCCCAGGATACAGACCCGGCGTTGGCCCTGGACCAGCACGTTGGTGTGACCATCGGGGAGCTTGAGAATGCGGCCAACCGTGGCCTCGGTCCCGACCGTATAGAGATCGTCGGGGCCGATCTCCTCTTGTTCGGGGTTCCGCTGGGCCACTACCAGGATCGGCAGGTTCCGCGCGTTCGCCTCCTCCACGGCGCGGGCCGAGGGTTCGCGAGTGACATAGAGGCTGATCCCAATCTGGGGATAGATCACGGTATTGATCAGCGGCAATACCGCTAATCGCAGCGCGTGGGGATCCTGAATAGGCGGGGCCTTACGGGCGCGAGGCATAGGGGAGAACACCTCTCTCTGGGGTCTGGCAGGGGGCTCGCTGCCGCCGGTTTTCGCTCAATTGTAGCGCCTGTGACTCAGGCTAGCCAGTACATTCGATTGACAGCTGGGCAAGTCTCTCCCTAAAATAATGATATACCTGTCTGATCACGCGAAAACAGTACTGTGAGGTTGATGATGCGGGGGCCGGTGGAGCCGCGAATCCTCTGGTGCTGGTGCGTGACTCAATGGCGGGAACCGATACAGGACGTGCATAGTCTCCCTGGACGAGGGGGACGAATGCCTTGAAGGTGCCCGGCCGGGATGGTCAGGCGCCTTTTTTATTTGTCCCGACAGGACAAGCAGCGGGGGCGGTGAAGGTGGGGCACGTACTGGTTCTGAATGCCACCTATCAGCGGCTGAATTTTATCTCGCTCCAACGAGCGATTGTCCTTTTGCTCAAGCAAAAGGCCGAACCGATCGAGGTCGATAGCACGGCCAAGCTGCGTTCGGAACGCGAGTCGTTCGATTCGCCCGTGGTGATCCGGCTGATCAATTACGTACATGTGCCGTACGAGCGGTTCACCGTGCCGCTCTCGCGCCGCACCTTGATTAACCGAGACAACCACATGTGCCAGTTCTGCGGCGACACCGAGGGGCCGTTGACCATTGATCATGTGATCCCGCGCTCCCGCGGCGGCGCGACCTCCTGGGACAACTGCGTGGCCGCCTGCTTGCGCTGTAATCATCGGAAGGGGAACAAGACCCCCGAGGAAGCGCATATGAGGCTGCGCACGGTGCCGCGCCGGCCCAGCGACCCGTTCTCCATCCTCTTCGATCGGGCGCGGCATAACGCCGTGTGGGAGAAGTATGCTTGAACTGAATCGAAAGCCGGGGACTGGCGTCCCCGGCTTTCGATTCAGGGAGTGGAGGAGCGTGGTTCCCAGGAACTCTATTCGCCGGTGCTGCCGAAGCCGCCGCGGGTAGGAGCATCCATGACGGCTACCTCCTCCCATTGAGCCCGGTCCACGCGCACGAAGATCCCCTGTGCTAATCGCTCGCCCCGCTTCACGGTGACTGGCGAGGCCGTGTGGTTGTAGACCTGGCAGCGTACCTCGTCGCCATCGCCACGATAATCCTGATCGATTACCCCAACTCCATGCGGCACCGAGAGACCCTTGCGGCGGGGAGTGGAGCTGCGTGACGTGACCAGCAGCATGTAGCCGGGCGGGGTGGCGATGGCCACTCCGGTCGGAAGGAGCGCGATCTCGCCCGGGGCCAGAACCATGTCCTGGCGACAGTAGAGGTCGAAGCCGACGGCGCCGGGGGTTGCGTACTCCGGCAGGGGCAGACCGGGATCAAGCCGGCGAATGCGCGCGATCAAGGTCTCGCTCACCCTCTCTTCCTTCCCTTGTATCCAGACCAGGTAGTGGTCCCGCTCCCCTATTCTATCTGACGCAGTACACGCACAATGAGGTTGGGGTATTTGTCCATAGGTCGCTCCGGACGGGAGCGCCAATGACCCAACCATCTCGGCGTGCCGGCCCTTTTGACCTCCCTGGCGCCTTGTGCTATCGTGAAGGCCGGCAGCCGTTACTTCACTGTACGTGGTAACGAGCATAGACGAGAGGAGGCGTGGAAGGAAGGAATGCGCAGGGTCCAGCACCGCGTGGAATCGTGAACGCCAGAGGGCGACACCGGTATGGGGTCAGGCATTATGCCCCCGTCCAGGCGTTACTCGTTCGCCCTCGTCGCGCAGTGACCAGAAAAAGGGGGTTGTAGCCATGCCACACCGCTTACTCTCCGGGCGCATCTTGCCGCGCGCCGCGCTTGCTCTCCTCGCCATTCTTCCCCTGGCCGGCACCGCGAGGGCCAATACGGCCCGGACCACCGCTCATGCGCCAATTATCATTGGCTATCTGGTGAAGACGCTGGTCAATCCCTACTTCGTGGCCATGCAACCGGTAGCCCAGGCTGAAGCGTCCAAGCTGGGAGTGAAGTTGGTCTATGAGGCCGGAAAGTATGATGGCGATACGGCCACCCAGATTTCGCAGATCGATGATCTGATTACCCAGGGGGCCAAGGCAATCGTCTTGATTCCCAGTATTTCCGCCGGCATCGTGCCCGCCGTGAAGCGGGCCACCGCCAAGGGGATCACGGTGATCGCCCTCGACACGGCCACCGATCCCGCCACGGCGGTCACCGCCTTCTATGCGACCGACAACTATGAGGCCGGTGTGTTGAACGGGCTCTGGGCACGGAAGGCGTTCCAGGGGATCACTCCGAAGATCGCCCTCCTCGAGGGAACCCCGGGCAGTGAAGTGAACTCCGACCGCATGGGCGGTTTCCTGGCCGGCTTCGGCCTCAACGCCAAGCAATTTGTCGTAGCCGATCAGGTTACCAATGGCGCCCAGGGCCCAGGCCAGACGGCAATGGAAAATATTCTCACCGCCCACCCAGACGTCAACCTGGTCTGGACCATCAATGAGCCGGCGGCGCTTGGGGCCGCCACCGCGATCAAGGCCAAGGGTCTGACCGGGAAGATCAAGATTGTCTCGATGGACGGCGGTTGCCGAGGCATCCGAGCCGTGCGCGATGGCATCATCAGCACCGACGTGATGCAGTTCCCCGCCCAAATGGCCAAGCTCGGGGTGGATTACGCCGTGCAAGCGGCCCAGGGCAAGAAGATTCCCGCCCTGATCGACACCGGAGAGATCCTGATTACCAAGAGCGTGCAGCCTTATGTACCTTCCAGCACCGTCTCCTATGGCTTGACCCATTGCTGGGGCTAATCCCGCGATGGGCCTATCCTTGACCACGGTCGGGAGAAGCAATCTAAGCTGCCGGGGCATAGGGACGGACTAACCAATGGATGCGTCCGGCGCCGGGAATGGGCAGGCGACAGGGTGGCCTGCCCATTCTGGGCGTCCACGCTCGGTGAGGTAGCCCAGGAGGTTCGCGGCCTCTTCGTTGGATCGGTGCGCGGCCGGGACTGACGTCCATCAGCATCCCTGAAGGGAAGGAACGATGCGAGAGCCCTGGGAGCGGTGTCCATGAGCATACGGCAATCATCCGGCACGGATCGGTTCTCCTCGCTTCGCCGCCGTCTGGAGCCGGCACTGCGCGTCTACGGTGACGTGCCGCTCCTTGGTCCCCTGACCGGGCTGGTCATCTTGATCATCTTCTTCACCATTCGATCGCCGGTCTTTTTCACCTACGGGAACTTCACCAATGTCCTCCTCCAGGTCATGGAGGTTGGCACGCTGGCCGTAGGCCAGACGATCATTATCATCGCCGCCGGTATTGACCTCAGTAATGGGGCGATCATGGTGTTTTCCTCCGTGGTGATGGCCCAGCTTGCCACCGGCAACGCCGGTCAGGGAGGGGCGCTCGGCATCCCGGTGCCGCTGGCGATCGCCGCCGGCGTGGGGGTCGCGATGGGCTTGGGGTTGGTGAACGGCATCCTGGTCGCCTTTATCCGCCTCCCTCCCTTCATCGTTACCCTGGGCATGCTGAATATCGCCTTCTCCAGCACCATCCTCTACACCCATAGCAGTACGGTCACCAATCTGCCCAATCAACTGCTTTTTCTCGGGGATACGTTCAACCTGGGCGGTCGCGTCGTGCCGGTTGGCCCGCTGGTCATGCTGGGGGTCGTGGCGATCATGTGGTACGCCCTCACCCAGACCGCCTGGGGGAAGCATGTCTACGCGATAGGGAACAATATAGAGGCGGCACGGCTGACCGGGATCGATACGACCAGGCTGTTGATCTCTATTTACATCATCGCCGGATTGATCTATGCGATTGCCGCGCTCCTGGTCATCGGGCGGACCACGGTGGGCGATCCGCTGGCCGGCCAGACCGATAACCTGGATAGCATCACGGCGGTGGTCATCGGCGGCACCAGCCTGTTTGGCGGACGCGGCAGCATTATCGGCACCCTGATTGGCGCCCTGATCGTCGGGATCATTCGGAACGGGCTCACCTTGATCGGAGTCGACGCCGAATGGCAGACCTTCGCGACCGGCGCGCTGGTGATCGTGGCGGTGGCCGTGGATCAGGCGACCCGGCGCCGGCGCCGGTAGGGCGACCGGTGGGGCCGCGCGCCTGGCTTCCAGCGCCGGAGCGGTCGGGGAACGGAGCACCGGGAGGACGCTCGACACACGAGAGGGGGACGAGGCATGGTCCAGAATGGCGAGATCGAGCCAGTGCTGCGGGCCCGGAATATCTCGAAGCGGTTCGGCAGCGTGATCGCCCTGGAAGGAGTTGACTTTGAACTCTATCCCAATGAGATTATGGCTCTGGTGGGCGATAACGGGGCGGGGAAGTCAACCCTGATCAAGATTCTCTCCGGCGCGTATCGACCGGATGAGGGAGAGATCCTGATGGATGGACGGCATGTGGAGTTCCATAGCCCCATGGATGCCCGCCGGCAGGGTATCGAGACCGTGTATCAGGATCTCGCCCTCGCCCCAGCCCTGGATATCGCCAGCAACCTCTTCCTGGGACGCGAGGAACGGCGGCCCGGCCCGCTCGGTTCGATCTTTCGCAACCTCGACAAGAAGGGCATGCGCCGCCAGGCCGCCGCCCATATGTCCTCGCTAAAGATTGGCCTCCGATCGATGCGCCAGTCCGTGGAAACTCTGTCGGGTGGCCAGCGACAAGGGGTCGCGGTGGCCCGTGCGGTGTCCTGGGGGAAGCGGGTGGTGATTATGGACGAGCCGACCGCGGCGCTGGGGGTCAAGGAGTCCGGCATGGTGCTGGAGTTGATCCGGGCGGTCAAGGCCCGTGGAGTGCCGGTGATCCTGATCAGTCACAATCTTCCCCATGTGTTCGAGATCGCCGACCGCATTCAGGTGATGCGCCTAGGCCGGCGGGCCGGAATCGCCAGACCGCGCGAGCAGACGATGGACGACGTGGTGGCCTTGATGACCGGAGCCACGCGGGCCGAGCTGGCCACGGCCGTGGCTACGGCGCCCACGGCTCATGCCGAGCCGCTGAGCCAATAGACGCGCTGGGTCGATTCGCCGGTAGCGTGTACCTCTCCGCGACACGACGGACAGCACTCATGGTACGTTGCTCGTAAGGACAATGTTGCCACGGCGCGGAGTCCAGTTCCAAATTGGGGAGGTAACCGCCGATGCACGGGACACGCGCACCCATCACCATCGATCTCAATGCCGATCTGGGCGAGGGATTCGGCACCTATCAGGCGGGACCGGACGAGGAACTGCTGGCCCTGGTGTCGTCAGCCAACCTGGCCTGCGGCTTTCATGGCGGCGACCCGCTGGTCATGCGTGCCGCCGTGGCGCGGGCCGCCGCTCTGGGAGTGGCGATTGGCGCCCATCCCGGCTATCGCGACCTGGTCGGCTTTGGCCGCCGCTTCATCGATGCCACCCCCGATGAGGTCTACACCGACACGCTCTACCAGATCGGGGCCCTGGCCGCCTTTTGCCGAGCCGCTGGAGCGCCGCTCCGCCACATGAAGGCGCACGGGGCGCTGTATAATCGGGCCGTCGCGGATCCGGCCACGGCGGCGGCCCTGATGCGAGCGACGCGGGATTTTGATCCGAGTTTGCGCGTGTTCGCCCCTGCGGGCTCAGCCCAACAAACCCAGGCGGAGGCCCTTGGCCTGTGCGTGGTGCCGGAGGTGTTCGCCGATCGGGCCATGAATCGGGATGGCAGCCTGGTCTCGCGCCGTCTTCCAGGGGCCATGATCGACGATCCGGTGGAGGCGGCGGCACGGGCGGTGCGGATGGCACGGGACCACCGGGCGACCGCCATCGACGGCACGGAGTTGACGGTGGTGGGCGAGACGATCTGTCTGCATGGCGACGCGCCGGGAGCTTTGGATCGGGCGCGGGCGATCCGGGCGGCGCTGGAGGGAGCGGGAATCACCATTGCCGCGCCGGCGGCAGGCTGAGGCGGGCCACGGACCTCCGGCTGAGGCCGGATGGCAGGATACGACGGCTGAGGCCGGTTGTGGGCGCCTGGTATCCGCGGGGCATGATAGGGCCGCGCGCCGGTGAGGTGAGAAGGATGGACGAGACCGCGAACAATGACCGGCGCGAAGAGAGGGGGAGGCAGCGGTCGTGGGGCGATGGCATCAAATAGCATCCAGACGCGCCCCGTAGGCGAGGGGGCGCGTCTGATCGAACTCGGTGAGGCGCGACCAGAGATCACCGCGCTGGCGCGCGCGCTGGCAGCCCGCATCCTCGCCGAACGATGGCTCGGTGTCTATGATGTACTGCCGGCCTATCGCACGGTTTTGGTCCGCTTCGATCCTTGCCGAGTCGATGGACCGAGCGTGGATGCACGAGTACGCGCGGCCCTGGCGGCGATCGGCCCGATCTCCCCAAAGCACGGGAGAGTGGTGGAGCTAGCGGTCCGCTATGGAGGCGAGTATGGACCCGATCTGGCCGAGGTAGCCGCCCACGCGGGGCTGGAGCCCGAGGAAGTGGCGCGGCAACACGCGGCGGCGAGCTATCGGGTGGAGTTTTTGGGCTTCTCGCCTGGTTTCCCATTTCTCAGTGGATTACCGCCCGCCCTGGCCACTCCCCGCCTGGACACCCCGCGCGAACGGGTGCCGGCGGGATCGGTAGGGATCGCGGGGACGCAGACCGGCTTCTATCCCCTGGCCAGTCCCGGCGGTTGGCGATTAATTGGCCGCATCCTCGATCTTGGTTTCGATCCGGCTCGTCCAGAGACCCTCCCGTACGGACCAGGCGACATCATCCGGTTCGTGGCCGTGGCGAACGACCCCGCCGCATCTATTGATCGTCCATCCAACCCAGGCCGTACCGGCCGTGGCCCTGGGGCCGCGGCTATTGATCTTCCTCGACCGCGGTCGGATGGTAGCGCTGGGCCGACCGCGGTCGGGGTACTGTCACGGCAACCTTCGCCGATTGAGGAAGCACGCGGATCCAAGGAAACCGCCGTAACGATGAAAGAAGCGGCATCCGGAGTACGCGCGCTCCTGGTACGCCGCCCCGGTCCCCATACAAGCGTGCAGGATCTGGGCCGAGCCGGCCTGGCCAGGATGGGCTACGCCCCGGCGGGGGCGCTGGACCGGGCCGCCCTGCGAACCGTCAACGCCCTGGTGGGAAACGCGCCCGCCGAGGCGGGACTGGAAATCGCCCTGGGCGGGGCGGAATTCGAGGCGGAAGGTGACCTGGTAATCGCGGTAGCCGGGGCCGACTTGACCCCGCTCCTTGATGGCGAGCCGCTGCCGCTCTACCGCGCGGCGGCGATGCGCGCCGGGATGCGTCTCCGCTTCGCCGGGGCGCGATCCGGCATCCGAGCTTATCTGGCGGTAGGGGGTGGAATCGCAACTCCAGAGGTGCTGGGCAGCCGTTCCACCGATCTGATCCCGGGGATTGGCGGCCTGGAGGGCCGGCTGTTGCGGGCCGGGGACCGAGTGCCGGTCGGTGAATCGGATGGGCGCGGCGTCGGATACCTCCTGCCGTCGCCGCCTCAACGAGTTCTGGCGTCGATCAGGGCTCGGGTGATCAGGGGGCCGGAGGATGATTGGTTCAGCGAGGAGGCGCGGAGGGCCTTTGCCGAGAGCACGTATCGGGTTTCCCAGCGCGGTGACCGGACAGGGATACGGCTGGTGGGTGAACCGCTCCGGTTAGTGACCGCGCGGAGCCTGGCCTCGGAGGGCGGGGTGCCTGGAGCGATCCAGATACCGCCGGACGGGCAGCCACTTGTCCTGCTGGCCGACAGCCGGGGAGTGGGCGGCTATCCCAAGATCGCGGTGGTGATCGAGGCCGATCTGGACGGTTTCGCGCAAGCGGCGCCGGGCACGCCGGTACGCTTCGTGCCGGTGAGCGAGGAAGAGGGGCGGCAGGCTACTCGTGCCTACCGCGAGGCACTGGTGGCGCTGCCGCTGCGACCGGCGCCCGAGCTGGCGGTGCGCTGCCTGCGGGAGGTGGACCCGGCGCGACCGCCGGCCGTGCCGTGTCCGAGGTCGCTGGGTTGCCTGATCTCGAGGCGCTGCGCGGTTATGAACGTGGTCAGTCGGGAAGAACCGGCAGACTGAGGCGGAAGGTGCTGCCCTTCCGGCTGGTGCTTTCCAACTCCAGGGCGCCGTCCATGGCCTCGGCCAGGGCTCGACTGAGATAGAGGCCCAGGCCCACTCCGTGAGCGGTGGGGTTCTCGCCTCCGGCCGGGGTCCAGGCAAAGCGGGCGAAGAGATGGCGGCGTCCGCCGGCGGGGATCCCATGGCCGTGATCGGTCACGCGGAGCATGGCGGTACGGTCGGCCACGGTCCAGGCGACCTTGATCTGGCTGCCCGCGGGCGAATATCGGGCCGCATTGTCGAGCAGATTCTCCAGAATCAGGGCGGTATAACCAGGATCGGCCAATGCCGCGGTGTCGTCGGGACCGTCCACGACCAGCCTGGCATGCAGGGCATCATCATGCGCGATCACCATCTCGGCGAGCGAACGGAGATTGACGGGCTCCGCGGCCAGTTTCAGGGCGCCTACGTCGAGCAGGGTCAGGATACGGAGGTTCTCCAGCATATGGGCGCTCGGGGCGGACTCCTCTCCCGGCGCGACGAATGCGGTGAGCGCGTCCAGGTCGCCGGCGACCGCCGAGGCAGCCGAGGAAGCGGCCGGCACGATGAGACGAGATCGCTCGGCGGTGAAGAGCCGGGCGGTTCGCAAGGCGGCGGCGGCGCGCTCGGCCAGGGCGGCGGCGAGGTCTCGATGGCGGGGACCATAGGTGCGGGCCTGGAAGCTGGCCAGGCACAGCACGCCCTGGAACTCGCCATCCAAAATCAGGGGGGCCAGGATCAGGGCACGAATGCGGTGTTCACCGGCCCACAGCGGGAAATCCCGCCACAAAGGATCGATGGTTACGTCGGCCAGGCTCAGGGTCGTGCCGTCGATCAAGGCATCCCCTCCAGGGCCGCGCATGTCCAGCACATGCGTCCCGGCAGGGAGCGGAGCGGCGGCGCGCGCCGCCGCGATCCGGGCCCACTCGCCATCGCGGAGCAGCACCGTCCCGTGGTCGTAGGGAAGGAGGCGGGCAGCCTGATCCAGGAGTTCCTCCAACACCTGATCGGGGTCGAGAATAGAGGAGAGAACGGCACCGGCACGGGCTAACCCCTCGGCGTCCTCGGCGCGGGCTTGCAGCGCCTCGGCTTGCCCGGCCCGGAGCACGGCCACTCCTACCTGACGGGCAAGGGTAGCCAAGAGTCCGCTATCGTCGGGGGCGAAGGGTCTGCCCGAAGGAAGGTTATCGACCGTGATCAGGCCCACTACCTGGTCGCCGACCCGCATGGCTACCAACAAACTCTCCCGAACGGGGCCGTCCAGCGCGGGGCGGAAATAGGCGGGAGCGCGCCCCGCCGTATCGGGAACGTAATAGGTTTCCTGGCCCTGAAGGAACAGGGCGTGGTAGGCGGGAAGATCGCGAAGCGGGCTTCCCTCGCCCAGGCTCACGGTGAGGGGCGGGTCGATGGGTCCATATACGCGGCCCTGGTCGTCGGTCCCAACCACGTACCGCAGGGTCCGCGCGGCGGAGTCAAAGTGGGCGATGCTGACCCGATCATACCCCAGGTTGCCGCGGACCAATTCGGCGGCGACGGTCAGTACCTCGAAAAGGGTGGGGCACGCGGCCAGGCGTTCGCCGGCCCGCTGCAAGGCGTGCTGATCGCGGGCCCGGCGTCCAACCAATTCGCGGGCGGCCCGTTCGGCATGTTTCAGGCGGATCAGCGCCCGCACCTTGATCCTGAGCATTTCCTGGTTCAAGGGCAGGGGCAAAACATCATCCACGCCTGCTTCCAGTAGGCCGGCCGCGGCCTGTTGTCCATCAAGGGCGAGGATAGCCATGGTGGAGCGGATGGGATGGGAGCGCAAGGCTTCGAGCAAGGTATGCCCCTGCACGCCGGGGAGATCAAGGATGAGCAGGTCGGGCACGGCCAGATCGAGCGCCGCCAGCGCCTCGGGCACGTCCAGCGCCTCGCGCACCGCATGCCCTGATTCTCGCAGAATAGCGGCGACGCGGGCAGAGGCGGACGAATCACCGCTCGCCAGCAGGATACTTGCCCGGCTTTCTTGTTGTTCCTGAGTGCTCACGCCAACGCTTTCCGCTATCGGGGACCGAGGGCCGAGGATCGCCGCCATCTGGTGGGGCGTGTGGTTATGCCCTCTGTCTCAGCTAGTATGAAGGACGGGGTACCTGGTGGCCAGTCCCCAATCAGGGAGGCCCAAAAGACCTAGCCCAGATGGGGAAACACCAGCATAGCAAGTTCGGGGGGGAGTTGGGAAATCCCCGCTCGGCTCAAGGTCGTACCGGGAAAATGTGACGCCTGGGAGAGCACACCGCCACAAAATCCAGGCGCCCCCCTCGGCGCAAGGGATCTGGCTGCCAGAGGCCGGCGACCGATAGCCCGCGCGTGATCAGTCGCGGGCCAGGGGGAGGCGGAGACGGAAGGTGCTGCCTTCGGAGGAGGAGGATTCGACATCGAGTTCCCCCCCCATGGCCTGGACGAGGCTACGGCCAAGAAAGAGGCCCAGGCCGGTGCCGACGCGGCCGGCCCGGATGCGGCTGCCGGGCACCCGGCCAAAACGGGTGAAGAGTTGGTCGCGGGCGTCGGCGGGGATGCCGGGGCCTCGGTCAACCACGCGGAGCACACCCCAGTCGTCCTCGACGCACCACCAGACAATGATCGGGCTGCCTTCGGGAGAATATTTGGCGGCGTTATCTATGAGATTGGTGACGATCTGGAGCGCGCGCCCCGGATCCGCCAACACGGCCAGGTGCTCGGGACCGGCGACATCCACGCGCTGGCCGGTATAGCTCCCCTGTACCTCATCCCCGGCGCTCCGAGCGATCTCCTTGAGGCTCACCCGCTCGATCCGGGGCGCGAGCGCTCCCGCTTCAATCCGCGAGATCAGGAGGAGATCCTCGACCAGGCGCTTCTGCCGCCCGGCGGAGAGAACGATCTTCCGCACCCAGTCGAGGCGTTGCCGATCCTCCGCCGATCCCCAGTGGGCTTGCAACATCTCGGCGTAGCCAATGATCGAGGTCAGCGGGGTGCGGAGCTCGTGGCTGACCGATTCCACGAAGTCATTCTGCAAACGGGCAAACTCCTCCGTCGCCCGCACCCGCTCCTGCTCCGCGATGTGCAGGCGGGCGTTGCGGAGAGCCAGGCTGGCGCGCTCGGCGAAGGCCGTGGCCAACCCGACTTGCGGGTCGTTGAATCGCTCAGGCGTGAAGCCGGCCACGACAAAGGAGCCCAGGACGGCGCCATCGGCCAGGAGGGGGACGGCGATCAGACTGCGCACCTGGTAGCGGTCTACCCAGGGCGGATAGTCAAACCAGCCTGGGTAGTGGAGCGTGTCGCGGATCTGGGTGGCGGGGCCGGGCTCCGTGGGGAGCCAGGCACAGCGGCCGCTCTCTAACGGGCGGATGACCGTACCGGGCGGTAAGCCCGGCTCGCCCCACATCCCTTCGAGCACCACATCGTGATCGTGATACAGCACGATGGCCGCCAGATCGGGGGTGAGCGAGATGGCCGCCTGGCGCAAAATCAGGTTGTAGACCTCGGTTGGTTGCAGGACACCAGTGAGGGCGACCCCGACCTGAGCCAGGGCCTCCGCCTCGCGGGCCCGCCGTTCGAGTTCCTCGGCCAGACGGGCGCGTTCGATGGCGAGGGCGATCTGGCGCCCCAGGGTCACCAACAACCCTTCGCTCTCGGGGCCAAAGGGACGTCCAGACAGCAGATTATCAACCGTGATCAATCCTACCACCCGCTCTCCCGCCCGGAGACCAACCAGCAGACTCTCGCGCACCGGACCATCGAGATAGGGACGGAAGTAGGCGGGGGCGCGGCCGGCGGTATCAGGAATGTAGTAGGTTTCCTGGCCCTGCTCGAAAAGCGCCTGGTAGGCGGGGAGATCGCGGAGCGCGCTCCCGGGGCGCAGACTGACCGTGATCGGGGTTTCCTGGGGGCTGAAGACCCGGCCCTGATCGTCGGTGCCGATCACATGACGGAGGGTTTGCGTCTCCTCCTCATGGAGGGCGATGCTCACCCTGTCGTAGCCCAAATTGGCCCGCACCACCTCGGCGGAGACCGTAAGCACCTCCGACAGCGAACGGCATGCCACCAGGCGCTGGCTGGCCCGCTGCAGGGCTTGCTGATCGCGGGTGTGCCGGCTCACCAACTCGCGGGCCGTGCGCTCGGCCAGCTTGAGACGGAGCAACGCCTGCACCTTCATTCGCAGCGATTGGGGACTGAAGGGCAAGGGCAGCACGTCGTCGGCCCCCGCGTCTAGCAACGAGGCTTGTTCACCGCCGCTATCCAGGGCCAGCATGGCCATGGCGGCGCGCACCGGGTGGGCGCGCAAGGCGCCGAGGAGCGCGGGGTCATCGGACGCGGGCTGGCCGGCCAGGATCAGTAGGTCGGGGAGGGCCAGGTCCATGCTGGCCAGGGCGTCATGGACGGTGGCCGCCTCCCGGACCACGAAACCGTCGTCGGTAAGCACATGGGTGATCTGGAGCCGTAAAGCCGAATTGGCATGGGCCACCAGGATATCAGCGATCGCACGCGAGGGAGGGCTGCTAGCGGCCGCCAAGACACGCCTCCGGTATCGCACTACAGGGAGAGCCGCGATCCCTCCGGACACCAATGCATGCAGGGCGGGCTCGTTCGAGGGGGAAAACAAGCGCGTCTGGTGGCATTATACATCAACCTTCAGCATTATAATAGCATCTGGTGTATAGCTGTATAGCAGGCATCGATCATGCGAGTCCATGGGTGGACATGCCAACCGGGGCCCCACGCACGCTCCCTGGCCCGCCACCACGCATACAATACAGGCATGGCGATGGGCCGAGGGAGAGGATCGGTGGAGAAGAGCGAAAAAGAGTGCTTTACCCTTTGGGGCCCACCATATTTTCCGGGCGTACCCAGCGATCAAAGTCCTCGCTGGTGACCAGGCCGAGGGCGATGGCCGCTTCCTTCAGCGTGCCGCCGTCCTTGTGCGCCTTTTTGGCTACTTTGGCCGCGTTGTCGTAGCCGATGTGCGGATTAAGCGCGGTGACCAGCATCAGGCTGTCGGCGACGTAGGCGGCGATCCGCTCGCGCTCGGGCTCGATGCCGGCCACGCAATGCTCGCGGAAACTGCGGGCGGCGTCGGCCAACAGGCGGGTGGAATGGAGGAAGTTGTGGATGATCACCGTCTTGAACACATTCAGCTCGAAGTTGCCGCTGGCGCCGCCGATCCCGATCGCCACGTCGTTCCCCAGCACCTGGGCACAAACCATGGTTACGGCCTCGCTCTGGGTGGGGTTCACCTTGCCGGGCATGATCGAGCTGCCGGG
>DATLQX010000181.1:0-2301 GCA_035534995.1 Chloroflexota bacterium
ATCCCCGTGGGGTTCATCAGCCCCTTCTGGCTGCCGCCCACCACCGCGTCGATCCCCCAATCGTCCATCCGGAACTCCAGGCTGGCGAGCGAGGAGATGGTATCGACCAGGAACAGCGCCGGATGCTTCGCCGCATCGATCGCCGCGCGCACTTCCGCAGGCGGGATCATCAGCCCGGTGGCGGTCTCGTTATGCACCACGCAGACGGCCTTGATTCGGTGGGCGCGGTCGGCCTCCAGCGCCTCGCGGACCTTGGCGATCTCGACGCCGTGGCGCCAGTCTGCGGCGACGGTCTGCACCTCCACCCCGTGGGCGGCGGCCATCTTGCCCCATTCCTCGGAGAAATAGCCCGAGTCCAGCACCAGGATGGTCTCGCCCGGCGACAGCAGGTTGGTGAGCGTGGCTTCCCAGGCGGCGTGGCCGGAGCCGGTGTACATGAACAGATGCTGCCTGGTGCCGATCACGCGCTTGAGGCCGGCGAAGACCTCCCGATAGACCGGGAGGAAGTCGGGATCGTGGAAGTCGATGGTCGGGCGGTCGATTGCGCGCAGGACCGGGTCGGGGATGTTGGTCGGGCCGGGATTGGCGAAGAGATGGCGGCCGCGAAGCGGCTTCGGCGTGGCGGCGTCCATGTGAGGCGTTCCTTATCTTGCCCGCCCGGTCAGGGTTGGGGCGGGGTCATGGTCAAAGGGCCGGGGGGTTGGCCCCGGCAACGGCTGGTTGGGCCCGGACAGCGCCCCTGTAGAATCTCCGTCGGGTTCTCACCCTTGAGGCCGCTGCGCTTGCGTTGCCCGCAATCTTGATCCGGGACCCCGCCACGACAAGGGCCATCATGGCATACCGGGGTTGGCGTGGGTCGGGGGCGCGGGCAACCGCGATGGAGGCACATCGCGCGCGGGTCTTGCCAAATTTTTGTCATTCTGGGTAGTGACCCGCCATGGGCACCATGAACGTGTCGCTTCCGGACACGCTCAAATCCTGTGTCGATGTTCGGGTTGCCGCGGGTGGGCATGGCACGAGCAGCGTATATATCCGCGATCTGATCCGTGCGGATTGGGATCGACAGCGCCGGCGCGCGTTGCTGCTTGACGGTGCCGCTTCGCCGCCGACGGGGCTGGCGGACGCGGCGTATTTCGACGGCCTCCGGGAGTCGGTCCCCCGAGCCAAGGCCGGGTGAGCGGGAAGGTCGTCCGCCTGCGCGCGCTGGCGCGCCGGGGCCGTGAAGCTGCGGTCGCCTTCTATCGCCGCGAGGCGAGGATGGATGTGGCGCTGCACTTCATCGACGCAGTTCAGGCGGCGCATCCGACGGCTCGATCGCCCCGCCACGCGCACGAACTTGCGCTTCCCGGACTGCGCGCCTTCGGGCCGAGGCGGTTTCTATTCCTCGTGTTCGACGTCGTGGACTCCGGCCACATAGATGTCTGGCGCGTGTCGCATGCGGCACGCGATATCACTGCTTGGTTGGGGGAGCCGGAGCGCTGATCCAGTCTCGGGACGGCAGGAAGCGTCCAACCTACTGGGCCGCTTTTCAGACACGACAACGTATTCGGTTGCATACGGGAGCGAATCGTCGGTTCGGGCAGCCACCGAGATCGATCAGTGGATCTCGGGATCTCCTTCACGACCGGAAACCTTTCACGCGGTCGGGTGCCCATTGATGGCCGGTTTGGTATTTTATCAGGCTCGTAAACGGGCCACCCCCGTTCGATTATTTTTGTCCATGGTAACACATTGAAGTTCCAACGAAAATCCTTTCGGCGCACACTCGAACATCGCGTGCCCAATCCGTCAGAAATCTGCGCTTCCGATTCCAAGGAAATTTCCGGCGATTCGCGATCTGCTCGGTTTCAGCGATCATCGGCATAATTGGCCGAATTTTTGAAATCTACCGAGCAAGCAAGGACCACATGTCGCCGGGAAAAATACCGTCAGCCCCCAACAACAGGCTCTAATGGCGACAACGCGGGAAGTGGTTGACGGACGCGATGTTCGGGTCTCAATGGCCCACGCGGACAGTGTCGCCGGGAACCGGGCTGGCCGAGGCTATCAAGCGCCAAACCCCGTATTCACCCATACTCCTATCTTTTGCTCTCTGACCGGCTCATCACGCGGTGCGTTGATCCGGATCAAGTCAACCCCAGCGGCTTGGAATATTCTTAACCAAATGAAGCATGCAATCGATCAGCAGGCAGGTAACGGTAGCTTGCATGTGATTTTGCCGGAGAGCCCGCACGCCCTACCCGCGGCCTCGGTGCTCGCGCGGCTGGGGGTGGCGATCGCCGAGGGGCTTTCTGACGACAG
>DATLQX010000182.1:0-31179 GCA_035534995.1 Chloroflexota bacterium
GGCTGTCTGCAGAAAGGAAACCGCGTAGAGATATTCGTTCCAGGCGTTGATGAAGGCCAGCAAGCCGGTGGTCACCAATCCTGGGGCCGCCAGCGGCAGCATGATGGACCAGAACGTCCTAAACGGCGAGGCGCCGTCCACGTATGCCGACTCCTCGAGCTCATGTGGCATGGTGCGGAAGAAGCTCTGCAGCACCCAGATGGTGAACGGTAGGGTGAAGATGAGGTACGAAATGATCAGCGACCACTCGCTGTTAATCAGGCCCCATTTGCTG
This sequence comes from Chloroflexota bacterium, assembly GCA_035534995.1. Taxonomy (GTDB): domain Bacteria; phylum Chloroflexota; class UBA5177; order JANWHV01; family JANWHV01; genus JANWHV01. The sequence goes on from DATLQX010000182.1 coordinate 275, forward strand.
AACAGGGTGTACAGGGAGCCCAGAATGGCAATCTGGGGAAAGATAGTCATGGACAGGATCGCGTACATCATGATCGTGCGGCCGCGGAACCGAAGTCGTCCGAGGGCGTACGCGGCCGAGGCGCCAATGACCAGCGACAGCAAGGTGACCGAGCCGGCCACGATGGCGGAGTTGATCAGGGGTTGTTTGAGGATGCCGCCCGTGAGCGCATCGCCAAAGTTGCTCAGCGTGGGGTTGGAGGGCCAATACTGCACGGGGGTATCGCCGGCGGCACTCTCGGGGACCAGCGCCGAGCGGATCGCCCAGTAGAATGGGAACAGCATGTAGAAGGCGAGCACGAGGATCACAAGGTAGAACAGGCCCCGCAATACGGGATTTCGTTGCTGCCCACGAGCGGGACGACCGCTCTTCGTGGGCGGCGCCACGATGGTGGTCGGAGGAATCACGCTGGTGCTCATTGCTGCTCCACTTTGAACACGGTCGTGTAGACCACGACGAAGATGGCAATAATCACGAACATCACGACGCTCAGGGCCGCGCCGTAGCCCACTTCGTTATTGCTGACAATCGTATTCTGGATGGCGGTAGCCATGGTGAGCTTGCCAATAGTGCTGCCAAAGAACACATTGAAGATATCGAACACCCGAATGGCATCCAGGGTCCGGAAGATTAAGGTGACCGCGATGGCCGGCCGGAGCAGCGGCAGGGTAATCCGCCACAATTTCTGGATGCCGGTGGCCCCATCCACGGCCGCGGCCTCGTAGATGTCGGTGGGAATGACTTGCAAGCCGGCCAGCAAGAGTAGGGCCACGAAGGGGGTGGTCTTCCAGACGTCCACGGCCACGACGGCCGCCAGGGATGTGCTCGGGTCCGCCAGCCAGGATTGCGGGGCACTGAGCACATGGATCTTCATCAGGAAATCGTTCACCACACCGGAGATGTCGTTGAACATCCATTTCCACATCTGAGCGGAGACCACGGTAGGGATAGCCCACGGCACCAGCATGGCGGCGCGCATGCCGCCCCGGCCCTTGAACTGGGAATTGAGCACCAGGGCGATACCCAGGCCGAGGAGAAACTCGATCACGACCGACCAGACGGTGAACTTAAGGGTCAGGATGGTCGCGGCGGCGAAATCAGGATAACTGGCGGCGGTGTTGGTATTGTTGGTGAAGATGTTGTAGTAGTTCGCGAATCCGACGACATGCGTCGTGCCACCGAGGAACTGCTCGTCGGTAAAGCTGGAGTAGATCGTCCGGACCAGCGGATACAGGGCGACGAAGATCAGGACCGCCAGGGCTGGAACGAGCATCAGCCAGGCCAGGCGGACCTGTCGCTTCTGAAGGGTAAACCCACCACGATGGATGATCGTACCGGCCGCGAAGCTGCTTGGCTTCTTCATCTCCCCTCCTACTGCTCACCGGGGCCGGGAAGGCGATTCCCGGCCCCGGCGCTTCTCCCTGGAGCGCTGGCAGGCGTGCGAGGCTAGTGTTGGGTCAGGATAGCGTTTAGCTTGGTGTTGATCCCAGGCAGGATGGACGAGGGGTCCGAACCATTCAGGATCTGGTTGATGCCCTGGAAGATCACCTGGGAGGCCTTCGTATAGTTGACCCCAAAGATGCCGGCCGGGCGGGTGACCCGCATGACATTGGCGATGGCGGGCTTCAGGTAGGGCTGGGCCTTGAGAACCTGCGGATCCGACGCGACCGAGGCCATGGTCGGGACGAGGCCGGCGTAGATGGCGTTGAACTTTTCCGCCGCCGGACTGGTCATATAGCGCAGGAACTCCACCGAAGCGGGGATGTTCTTGGAGAACTTGGAGACTGCCAGTTGCCAGCCGCCGACCGTGCCGACCGGCTGGCTACCCGGCTCCGCCGGCAGGGTGGTGACGTCGAACTTGCCGATCACCTTGCTTCCCGTGGCCAGGTTCAAGGCGTAGGCATAGGGCCAGTTGCGCTCGAAGGCCGCGTTGCCGGACGTGAAAGCAACCTGGGCATCGCCTTCCTGATAGGTGGTGACGCCGCGCGGGCTGATCGTGCCGACCCAGCTCTGCGCCAGCTTGAGCATGGCGATCGCCTTGGGGTTGTTGAGGTCGGCCTTGCCGTTGACGACAAAGCCCGGCGTGCCGCTGGAGGCCAGCCACTCGAGGGCGTCACAGGTCAGACCCTCGTAGGCATTCCCCTGGAACACGAAGCCGGAGAACCGGGAGTTGCTCTTCCGCTCTCCCGCCTGGATGGTCTTGGCCATGGAGGTGAGCTCGTCCCAGGTCTTGGGCGGCTGGCTAAAGCCATACTTCTTGAGGAGGTCGGTGCGATAATAGAGAATGCCGAAGTCACCGAACCAGGGCATTGCCACCAGGTGTCCGCCGACCGTATCGTTGGCGACGATGCCGGCGGCCTGTTGCTTGATCGCGGCGGCCGAGAAGTAGGGCTTGAGATCGACCAGGTAGGGAGCGAAGGCGCCCGGCCAGACTACGTCGATCATCATCACGTCGAAGGCACTGGACTTCGCCTGGAAGTTGCGGACCTTTTGTGAGTAGGAATCGGTGGAGGCGACCGGTTGCGGGATGATGTTGACGCCGATCCCCGTGTCCTTGGTGAATTCCGCCGCCAGGATCAGGTCGCGATTGTGTCCGAGCCCTACCGCGTCGCCAACATAGGTCAGGGTTATGCCTTTGCTGCCGTACTTCTTCATGAGGGCCGCCGCGTTCGGGACCGGCGGGGCCGAGATGGTCGCCGCGGAAAGCGCGGACTGGCGGGTGGCGGCGTGGACGCGGGCGGGGAGCGCGGGAACGATGCTCAGAACCCCCGTGAGAGCCAGAGCGAGGGGAGCAATGACCAGTTTGCGCTTCAACTTCGTCTCCTTTTTCGAGCGACTTCGAGCGACAAGGGACAAATGATAACCGAGCTGCGGTGGGCATTCACTCCTTTCTCCACTATCGAGTCTCCCTGGCACCAAAGGCGAGATCGAGGCCGCCACGCCGGCGCGACAACGCGAGCCGCCGAGCGCCTCCATGAGCGGAACCAGTCAATTCACCGGTGTATACACCGTTGTAAGACTCGCGTGGCTCACATACTAACAGGGTCATTGACAGTATGCAAGGGGTCAGGCAAAAGTTGTACCAGCGAAATTACCACCGTGGTCGTAAGGAGTCAAGACAGCCGGAACTCGTACAGGCCGGGCTGCTTGACAGGCCCGCGTCTGGCCGCTACATTCGGGACACGCTGGCTCCTACAACGGTGTATACAACGGTGCAGAAGGTGCGAGTATGGCTATGGAGACTGAGCATCGGATCACGATCCGGGATGTCGCGGCGTATGCCGGGGTCTCGTTCAAAAGTGTGTCCAATGTCGTCAACGACCACCCCTATGTCTCGGAGGAACTGAGAGACAAGGTGCGGCGGGCGATCGACGAGTTGGGCTACCGGCCGCACTCCATTGCCCGCAGTCTCGCCAGTCGCCGGAGCAATATTATAGGCGTGGTGCTTCGGGCCACCCCGGCTGATGCCCGGGCCGACCCATTCTTCGCGCAGTTCTTGCTCGGGGTGTGCGCCATGGCCGGGGCGCGGGAGTTCGGCGTGCTCGTGCAGATTCTGCTCGACGAGGAACCAATCCGCCGCTATGGGGATCTTTTTGACCACCGCCAGGTGGATGGCCTGATTATGCACTCTCCCCGAATCGATGATGATCCTGGTTCCAATGGACCACTTCAGGATCTTCCCGCCGTGCGTATTGGCCGCGCTCCCCCTGGCAGCAGTGTCCTGGCGGTCGATGGGGACGACGAGCAGGGCGCGTGTGCCGCCGTCAGCCACTTGATTGCCCTCGGCCACCGGCGCATCGGCATGGTCGCGAATGCCAATCCTATGTATACGGTCACCAGTACCCGCATATGCGGATACCGTCAGGCTCTCGCGGAGCACGGCCTACCCTTCGACGAGACCCTGCTGACCATTGGTCATTTTAGCCTGCAAAGTGGCCAGGAAGCCACGGCGCGACTCCTCGACCTCCCGGTGCCGCCGACAGCGATCTTCGTGAGCAGTGATCGGATGGCTTTGGGCGCGATGCACGAAGTGCATGATCGTGGCCTGCGCATCCCCGAGGACATCGCGATTGTCGGCTACGACGACCTGTTCCTGGCCGCGCACACCTCGCCGCCGCTCACCTCCGTGCGTGCCCCGATCGATGCCATGAGCGCGCGGGCCACGCAGATGCTTATCGACACGATCCGCGGGGAGTGTGTCGAGCCGCGGCAGGTGATTCTTCCCACCGAGCTCATCGTGCGCCAATCGTGCGGCGCCAAACGTGGCTAAACAATCTCACGCGTAGCCGTAATTGCTCCGCGGCCCCAGCCAGGCGTCCACCGCGTACCCACGCTGCTCCCAGTAACCCGGCACCACCTGGTCACTCAAGGTGATGTGGTTCACCCACTTGATGTACTTAAAACCATACATGTCGGGAATGACCAGACGAATCGGAAAGCCCTGATCCTGCGAGAGGGGCTTTCCGTTGAGCGAGTGCCCCAGCAAGACGTCGGGGAGCCGCGCTTGATCCATGCTCAGGCTCTCGGTGTAGCTGCCGTCCGCCGAGGCGAGCAGGACGTATTGGGCGGTGGACTTTGGCTGGGTAAGGGCCAGGAAATCGCTCAGCTTGACCCCGACCCACTTGCAGTTCGGCACCACCCAGCCGGTCACGCAATGATAGTCGCGCGTGATATGGGTCTGCGGCATGGCCAGGAGATCCGCCAGACTGTAGGAGGCTGGATTGTTCACCAGGCCGTCCACTTTCAGCGAGTAGTCCTTGGCCGCGATGGCGGGGTAGCCGCTCGTATCGTAGATCTGGAATCCATTCACGGAAAAGTTCGAGGCGAGGAGGCTGAGTCCCGGTACTTGGCGGAACCCAACCACCAGGCCGGCCAGGCCCACCGCCACGGCGCCGAGAAACACCCGTCGCCCTACATGGATGGGAGTCCGTTGCCGTGGATAGTCAAAAGCCTCGCTTGCCATGAGCCGTATCCCCTCGTTTCTCGGTGGACCGGCCGGAGCCGGCTGAGATCTCTCTTCCCGCTATTATCTCCTACGCGGCGGAACCGTCAACGGATTGGTCGCGCGCCAAATCTCCGTGCGGGAGCATGCGTGGGTGGAGTGGAATGGCGATATCCACATCGAAGGGGGAATCCTCGACGCGCGAGTGATCAGCCGGGAAGGCAGTATTCGCTTGGCGGGCGACATCGTGGGATCGTCCCCTGGAGATACCGCTCTCTTCGCTCACGACGATATGACGTGCAGGGAAGCCCAGCAGAGCGACCTGACGGCCCAGGGCGACTTGCACATCCTGGGAGCGGCCCTCGCCTGTACCGTGGAAGCCGGTGGGAATCTCCTACTCGGCCGGGATCTGGCGGCGAGCGTGCCGGGCACGGTGATCCGGGTGGGAGGCGGCCTCTATCCGCCGGTGAACCCCGGATTCCGACCGGACATCGATCTCGCCGATCGGCGGCTGATTCGCGTACCCACCCTCTTGTCGGCGATGATTTCTCCCCATGACGGGCCGCCGCCCCGCTTCCTGAGTTGTATCGTGCTCGATCTCAGCCCCTTTCGGAGCGCGGATCCGGGTGGAGGACGCCGGGCAAGCCCTATCACTCGGCGCCATGGTGCAGCTCCGCCTGCTCTTGCCGGCCACGAGCGACCCCGTGTTCGCCATAGGACGAGTCCTGCGTGTCTCCTCGCGCGGAGAGTGTACTGTCGTGTTCGTCCAGATGCCATCGCTCTGCCAGGACCAACTCATCGCATTTTGCGCGGACTTACAAACGAGCCGCGCGCGGGGCTCGATTATCATCACCAGGGAGGACGGCACGCCAAGCAGTGGCCGGCTCTTCCAACGCCCTGGGTAACAGAGCACCAGGAGACCATATCCTACCCTACTTCAACCGATGCAGCACGCACCGTAACTCCACCGGCAGGGGCGCCCTGCAGCGCACCATCCCCGGCCCTCCCACGCGGGGGAAAGCCAGGCGGTCGGCATGCAGGAATAGACGGGACAGCGCTGGATCCGCGCCGCCATAGAGCGGATCGCCGGCCACCGGGTAACCCAACATCGCCAGGTGCGCGCGAATCTGATGGGTACGGCCCGTCTCCGGCGTGACCCGCAGCAAGGTATGCGCGGAGAACCGGCGCACCACGTTGTACCGGGTGCGCGCCGGTTTCCCCGCGCCGCAGGGCACCACCCGGCGCCGATCGGCGGGGTCGCGGGCGAGCGGCGCGTCGATCGTGCCCTCGTCGTCCGTCCGGCCCCGCGCCAATGCCAGATACCCCTTCTCGAACCTACCGGCCCGCAGGGCGCGCTCCAACCCGCGATGAGCCTCCAGATGCTTGGGGACGCACAATAAGCCCGAGGTAGCGCGGTCAAGGCGATGCAGCATGGCGGGACGCCCCAGGTCCCTATCCGTGAACCAGGGGACCAGGAGATCCCAGAGGGTACCGTCACGGTTCCGGTAGGCGGGATGCGTGACCAGCCCAGGCGGTTTGTCCACAACCACCACGTCGTCATCCTCGTAGACGACCACCAAGGGATCGTGCCGAGGTTGGTTGGCTACGTGACGATCCCCAAGCAGCTGACCACGGTCGTCGTCCCTTCCATCCGGCCTCAGCCGGAGGCCCGCGCGGACCACGAGGTCAGTCACGGTCGGCGGGCCGGTGTCTTTCAGGCGCCCGCGCCCAGGGCACGGACGAAGCCGGCCCCGATGGCGGCGGCGGGCAGGGCCAGGGCAACCAGCAAACGGAGCGAGAACTGCTTGGGATCGCCATGCCCCTGGCCCAGAATGATCCCCATTCCCACGGCGGCGACACACAAGCCCGACCCCACCAAGGCCAGCAGAGTGCCGACCGCTCGGTGCCTGAGGTAGCCGGGCGCCAGGGCGCCGCCAAGCGCCGCCCCGAGCGCCGCCCCGGCCAAGGCTCCGTAATCCACCGCCCAATCAGCGCTCGCCGTCCCCTCGCCTAGGTGGGAAATTTCGGGCAACAGGGCGGCGCCCTCCAGAACGGCGGCGCCAATTGCCCCGAGAAGACCAACCAACCAGGGATTGGGCGCCGGAGCGGGCCGCACGACCCGGAGGGCGGTAGTGGGCGCCTCCACGGTCGCGGGTCCATCGAGCGCATGCCGGAAGTCGGTCACCGAGGCGAAGCGGTGGGCCGGATCCAGGTTGAGGGATCGCATGATAGCCCGACTGAGCGGTTCCGGGATCTCGGGGCGGATCAGGGAGGGCGGGGTGAATACGAAAGGATGGGCACTCGGATCCTGATTGGTGAGGAGATGGTGCAAGGTAGCGCCCAGGGCATAGATGTCGGTTTGAGGGCTGGTTTGTCCATACCCCTGATACTGCTCGGGCGGCGCGTATCCGATACTCCCCATTTTGAGCGTATCCGTGTTCTTTGTGTGGTCAAAGTGGCGGGCGGTGCCGAAGTCGATCAGCTTGATCCGCCCATGCCGATCCAGCATGATATTGGTGGGCTTCAGATCGCGGAAGATCACCGGGGGGGTTCGTCCATGGAGGTAGATAAGCACCTCGCAGAGCTGGCGCCCCCAGTCCAGGACCACCGCCGGCCGCAACGCCCCATTGGCCTGCTCCAGGAGACTGGCCAGGGTGCTGCCCTCCACGTACTCCATTACCAGGTAGTGGCGCCCATCCTGGGCGAAGTGAGAGCGCACGTCCGGGAGGTTAGGATGGCTGAGCGTGACTAGCATCCGCGCTTCCTGGGCGAAACGCTGGACCGCCGCCTCCCGTTCCTCGTCTCCCGAGAATTGCTCGATCAGCTCCTTCACGGCCACCGGGCGACCGAAGAGCTGGGTATCCTCCGCCAGGTAGACCGCTCCCGTCCCCCCCTGCCCGAGCAGAGAATGGAGTCTATACCGCCCTTCCAATACCTTCCCCAGGTTGGGTGATCCACTCACCGCCACCCCGTGCCCTCCTTGTTACGCCCGTTCCTGGCGCTAGTATACGCGAATAATGGGATAGCGCGGAGGGCGGCGCTAATCGCCCTATTGCCTCCATGGGGAAAACAGACCTATACTGCCCATACATGTGGGAGTCTGGCACGACGGTTTTTTGACCCCTCGCCACAACGCCGCCGGCGCCGCCGGCAGGGAGACCATGAGCTCGCAGACCACCGAGCCGGATCCATACGCCATCCTCGGTGTCGCGCCCGAGACACCGTTCAAGGAGATCCGGGCGGCACACCGTCGACTGATTCTCGAATTGCATCCCGATGTCAATCCTGGCGCCCGCGAACACTTCGACGCTGTACAGACGGCCTTTGAACTATTGCGGAGCCAGCACGATCGGGCGCGCGCTCGAGGCGCCCGTCCGAGCGCGCGGCTAACCAGCGAGGGCGCGTCCAGCGGTTCCGATCCACTTTCATCCCATAGCCAGACCGCCACTATCGTGGAAGCCGCGCCCCCGCGCGCGCCCGAGATCCCCCAGCCCGGAGGCCCCGCCTTACAGGTGGTGCTCACTCCTGGGCGCGAAAGCCTGCTCCTGCAACCGCGGGCCCAGATGATGTATCTGCTGCTGGATCTCAAGTTGAGTCAGGAAACGCGCTCCAGCTCCCAGCCCCTCAATCTCTCCCTGGTCCTTGACCACAGCAGCTCGATGCAGCGAGACGACAAGCTGCAGCGGCTCAAGGAGGCGGTGTCGCGCATTATCGATATGATGGAGCCGCACGACTATCTTTCGATCGTCACCTTCGGCGACCGGGCGACCGTGCTGCTGCCAAGCTCCCCTCTGGGCGATAAGCGCGCGGCCAAGGAGGCCCTGGATGCCATTCGCTGCCGCGGAGGCACCGAGATCTCCACCGGCATCCGGGCCGGCCTTCAGGAGTTGCAAACCCATTCGGCCAATCTGCTCTCGCAGATGCTGGTCCTCACCGATGGACAGACCTACGGCGACGAGGCGATATGCCTTGCCCTGGCTACCCAGGCGGGGGAACGGCAGGTGCAAATTACCGCCCTGGGCCTGGGCGACGACTGGAATAGCGCGCTCCTGGATGAGCTTGCCCTGAGGACCAGCGGGCATTCTGATTATGTGCAGAGCGCCGAACAGCTTACCCGCGTCTTCGAGGAACAACTGCGTACCCTGCAACTTACCGCGATCCGCAATCTCACCCTCACCGTCAACGCCGCGATCAGCAGCCGTCTCCTCCGCGCCACCTGGGTCGCTCCCAGTATCAAACTGCTTCCCGTGCCCGCCGAGGCCACGCCCGGCGCTCAGGCCATCGAGTTGGATCTCGGGCGGGTCAGCATGGATCGCGACTACCGCCTCCTGCTGGAACTGGTCGTGGCGGCCCGGACTCCCGGTACCATCGATGTGGCCGAGATCACCTTCGCCTATGAGGTACCCGGCCTTGGCCGCAATCGGGAAACCACCAGCCACATCCTCTCCACCACCTTCGTGGAAAAGTGGGAGACCGAGCCGCCCGTGCACCAGCGCGTGCACGATGCCCTGCGGAAAATTACGGCCCACCGTCTGCAAGAACAGGCCATGCAGGCGATTCAGGATGGGCAAACGCAAAAGGGGACAGCCAGCTTGCGCACCGCCGCGAATCATCTGGAAGCGGCCGGGTCGCCCGATCTCGCCGCCCTCGCCCGCGCCGAAGCCGACCGCATCGAGCGGCAAGGCCAGGCGCAGGCCGGCAATATGAAGCGGATTATCTATGGTACGCGCGGGCTGGGGTAATCCGGCTGGGCGACAGGGGGTGTGGTGATGGTCGAGCGTGAGGTAAAGATCCGGGTCGCCAGCGTTGAGGCAGTGCGCCCGCGACTGGAAGCAATGGGCGCCGCCCGCGCGCGCTCCGAACAGGAACTCAATCGCATCTTCGACACCCCGGAGGGGACGCTGCGACGGCGCGGCGAGGTGCTCCGCGTCCGCGTCGCCGACCACGCCAGCGTGACCTGGAAAGGTCCGACGGCGGAGGCCGACCAGCACAAACATAAAGTGCGGGAGGAATTGGAAACCGAAATCGGCGATGACGGAGCCGAGAGCATGGTGGCCATTTTCACTCGTCTCGGCTTTCAGGAGACCCTCCGCTACGCCAAGCGGCGCGAGACCTGGCATTGGCAGGGTGTCACCATCGCCCTGGACGAACTGACGTTCGGCCAGTTCGTGGAGATCGAGGGTGACGCCACGGTGATTCAGGACGCGCTGCGCCGCCTCCAGCTGGACAACGAGCCGCTGGAAACCCAGAGTTATCCGGAATTGCAGCGGTTGACGAACCGCGCCTCCCAGGGCTGACGGCAAAGCCGATCCGCCTCTTTTCGTCCTCCTCGTCTACAATCTAAAGAGGGAACGCACGACACCAAGGGGAGATTCGTATGCCGGCTATCTACGGGCGCGCCGATCTGCACATGCACACCTGCTACTCGGATGGGCGCCCCACCGTGCGAGCCGCACTCGATCACGCGGCGCGGCACACCAACTTGCAGGTTCTGGCGATCACCGATCATGACACGATCGAAGGCGCCCTGGAGGCCCAATCCTTGCAAGCGCGTTATCCCTTCGACATCGTGCTGGGCGAGGAGGTTACCAGCCGCGACGGGCACATTCTCGCCCTGTTTATCACCCGCCGTGTGTCTCCTGGCCTGAGCGCGGCCGAGACCGTCGCAAGTATCCACGAACAAGGCGGCCTCGCCATTGCCGCCCATCCGTTTATCGGCGCCGGCACGTTCGGCAATCAGCATCTTTCCCGGCAAGGGGTGGGGGAGTTGATCGGCGGCCTGCCTTTTGACGGGGTGGAAATCGACAACTCCACCCCCTTCCTGCGCCTGGCCAATTATCATGCCCGGCGCTACAACCGGTCGCATGGGCGCCTGGCCGAGCTCGGGAACTCGGATGCCCATATCATCGAGGCCATCGGCAAGAGTTACACGCGCTTCCTCGGCCGCGGCATGGCCGATTTACGCCAGGCCATCGAGCAGCAGCGCACCCGCGCCCGCCGCACCGGCTACGGTCCCAAGGAGCTTCTCGCCTACGGCAGATTCTGGCTGGAGCCCGACCGCGCCCCACGACGGGAAGCCGCCCGCGCCGAGTAAGCTAGAGAGGCATGGCATGGCCACCCCCGACGTAGAGCAGTTGGCCGGTGAGCCAGCGCGCCTGCTCCGACGCCAGGAAGACGACGACATCAGCAACGTCGTCCGGCTGGCCGACCCGCCCGAGCGGGATCATGGCGGCGATGTCCTTCTCCATTTCGGGCGTGATCCAATCTGTCTGAATCGGGCCGGGCGAAACGATGTTGGCGGTAACCCCGTTAGCGCCCAACTCCCGCGCCGCCGAGCGAGTGTACGACTCCAGGGCCGCCTTGCTCGCGCCATAGGACACCTCCTCGGGGAAGCAGGATGCGCCGTCCGTGCTCAAGTTGACGATCCGCCCCCACCGGGCGCCACGCGCGACGTGACGGCGGGCGTACTCGGCCATCACCAGGGCCGTGGCCCGGCTATTCACCGTGAAGTGATGGTCGTGACTGCGCGCCGTGAGCGTATGGATCGCGCGATCGAAACGATCGTGCGTCCCGGGCAGGCGCGGAATAAAGGTATCCGCCTCCCACGAGGCCGCGTTGTTGACGACCACCTCGACCGGGCCGAGCGCCTCCTCGGCGCGGTCGAAGATCAGGGGAATGGTCGTTGGATCGGACAGATCGACCTCCATCGCCGCGGCACGCCCGCCACGATCGCGGATAGATCGGATCACGTCATCAGCGGGGAGCGCCTGCCGTGCATGGTAGAGCGTCTCTCCCGGCACATCCCTCGCTGCTCTTATGTCGTCGCGAGGGGTGCCGGGAGAGTTCGACGCGAAGAGGCGGAGATAGGTAACGAACACGGCGGCCCCTTCATCGGCGAAGGCACGAGCTATGGCAGCGCCAATCCCATGATTCGCTCCCGTGACGAGAACGACCTTGTCTCGTAGTCCCGTATCTATCATGCTGGCTGCCGCCACCACTCTCTATTTGGGCATGGTCTTGTCATCGTGGGCGTCCCCATCATAATACACCCGATCGATGATGCATCCGCGATCTTTCCGCCGCGCCGTGATATGCTCGAAACCACCAAGAGGCGAACGGCCGGCGGAGGCAACCAATGGCGCTGCGGGAACCGGTTTTCTCTCCTGACCCGGATATGGTGGATCCGCGGCCCCAAACGGAGGCCGCCCTGGATGGGCCGGGCCACGGTCCCGGCTCGCGACCGCCAACCACCGGGATGCTTCCCCACGGTGACCGATCCGAAGGGCAGGTACGTGTCCTGTTGGCCGCCGACACGGGGCGTGATCGGGCGCTGGTGGGGGCGGCACTGTTCCAAGCCGAGCGGAACGCTGGCACCACCATCGACTTCGAGCGTTGCAGTTTCGCCGAGGCGCCGCTCCGGGCCCGCGTGCTGCTGCCAACGTTGATCGTGATCGAGGACCGCTCAAGCTGGCTGCATCCTGGAAGAGCCGTGAACCTGTGCCGCGGACTTCGAGCGGCCCTATCCTGGCACACGACGGTGATCGTCCTCAGCAGCCGCCCCCGGTCATTCCGCAAGAGATCACTTCGTAACGGCGCCGCGGATATCGTGCTTCCGGCGTCGGTCCAGGAACCAGCCCTTGCCGCGGTGTTTGAAGCGTTCCTGCCTCGCCGCCCAGAGGGCGAGCGGCGGTAGCATTCGCGGCGTGGATACGACCCTCATGAGCACCCTCGCGACAAGCACGTATGTACTCGGTACCAATCCGATTCCGGTACACTGACCACATGGAGGCGCCTATGATCCTCTGCGCGGGTTCGTGCGTACTACCACTGTAACCAGCACGGTCGGAGATGAATTGAGCGACGAGGATCTCGTCGCCCGGCTGCGCGAACGAGATGCCAACGCCTTCACGGCGCTTTATGATCGGTATAGCCGCATGTCCTTCGGCCTCGCCTATCGCATGTTGAGCGACCCCGCGGCCGCCGAGGACGTGGTGCAAGAGGCGTTTCTCTCGGTGTGGCGTCAAGCCGATACCTTTCGCCCCGAGCGGTCCGCCGCCCGAACCTGGATTCTCTCTATCGTCCACCATCGAGCCGTGGATCGCCTGCGACGCGGCACCACCACGCAGGAAGTGTCCGATGCCGGCCTGGACTATACGCCCGATCGGGCGGACGAGAGCGTGAACGTGGAGCACGAGGTGCGGGCTCTCATGGAGGCCAATGAGATACACCGCGTCCTGGGCCTTCTTCCCCTGGAACAGCGACGAGCGATCGAAATGGCCTATTTCGGGGGGCTTTCTCACACCGAGATCGCCGGCAAGCTGAGCGTTCCGGTCGGCACGGTCAAGGGACGGCTCCGGATCGGCCTCCAGAAGATGCGAACGCTGCTGGACCACGCTGAAGTGCGGGATACAGCCCATGACGCCTGACCCAATCGAGGAAATGCTCGGCTCCTATGCCCTTGACGCCCTCACGCCGGAGGAGCGGGCTATCGTGGACGCCTATTTACCTTCGTCCCCGTCCGCCCAGGAGGAACTGACCCAACTTTCGGAGGTCGCCGGCCGGTTGGCCCTCACCGCGATTCCACGCGACCCGCCCCCAGCCCTCCGCGCCCGCCTGCTCGATATCGTCAAGCGTGAAGCCGCCGAATGGCAGGATGCGCGGTCGGAAGAGGTTGCGCCGCGTCAGCTACACGCCCACGCGCCTATCACCGGTGATGCCGGCCCATCATCCGTCCAGGAACGGCAACCCCCCTCCCTGGCGCTCGCGACCGGACCACACTCCACCTCTCCCAGTCCGAGCACCCCCCGCCCTGGCGCCGGCTGGGTACCTCGGGTCAGCGGCGCCCTGGCGCGCTTCCCCACCTACGCCTACGGCGCGGTGGGCTCCGTGGTGGTAGCGGCGGTGATCCTCCTGGTCGTACTGGTCAATCGGAACGGGGTGACCGTCACCCAGCGGACGGGTGGCCCGGTGGCCCAGGTAGTGGATGGGGTTCGGCTCACCGGGGTTCATTTCACGGTGGAGATCCGCGGCGACCATACGACCAGAGTGCGGTTCCAGGGCTTGCCTACCCTTCCATCGGGCAAGGCGTTCGAGCTCTGGCTTATCCCGGCCCACGGAAAACCGGTACCGGTGGGCGGCTTCGCGGGGAACAGCAGCCATGGCTTTACCAGCACCTATAGCGTGGATGCCAAGCCGTACGCCGTGGCCGCGGTGACCATCGAGCGTGCCCCTGGCAATGCGTCTACTCCGTCGCCATACCTGGCCTTGGCGGCAAAGCTGACCTGAAACTGCCGCCGCTCGGGTGTGTTCCCCGCGCCCAGACAGATCGTTAGGCGTCGTGACGTCTGATCCAGACGACAGTGAACGTGACGAGGGCGGCAGCCAGCACAACATACAGCCCCAGCTCGATCCCCTGGAAGACCCAGAACCGGCTCGCGGGCTGGTAGGTGATGAGGCGGTGGTAACCCCGCGCGGCCACGCACGACATCGTACCGCCCCGCCCATGCATGTGGCGGCAGTCAGCAAGCAGAACCTGCATGTTCGTAGTGACGTGCCCGGCCCGCTCGAAGGCGCGCGCGGAGAAGGTCCAGATGCTGCTCCGCGTTAAGGGGCTAACCCCCCTCCAGGGTAACGTGCCAGTCACGGGCGCCATGAAGTTGGGGCGGATATAGGTCGTCACGAGCAGACGGACCCCGACGAAGAGCCCAGCGGTAGTGAATAACGCGGGAAGGGTACGGCGCAAGACGGTGCCGGCCGCCGCGCCGAGCGCGACGGCGAAGAGTGCGTACGCTACCGGCGCCAGACCCTGCACGTCGAACCAACCGGGCTGGAATCGGTTGTGCTGGATGGCGTCCACGGTCAGGAACCACCAGGTGACCAAGGCCGCGACCACGCCCGCCGTGATCACGGCGGCGGCGGCGATCCAGCCGAAGGTGACGGCGAACCAGCGAGTCCGAGTCACCGTCTGGGTCCAGACCAGCTTCTGCGTGGCCTGTTCGACCTCTCGCGCTACCAGCGGCGCGCCCCAAAACATGCCGAGCAGAAGGGGGACGGCGAGGGTAAGGTTGACCACCGCGAACAGCACGTCATCCCCAGAGAATACCTCTCGGCTCAGATCGTCATCGTTGCACGAGTTCGTGGCTTGGCAGGCAGCCAGGGCGGCATGATAGACGGCGGCGATGTGGATCCCGCTTGCCAGCAACAGGACCGCAAGCACGGCCAGCCCGATGCCCGCGACCGCGGCCTGGGCCCGATAGTGTCGCCACGTCAGCCACGTCATCGCGCCGCTCCTACACCCAGGCCGCGGACCGGGCCGCCTTCCGGGTTGCCCATATAGGCAAGGATCACCTCCTCAAGGGTGACATCGCGAACCTGCCAGGGCGGCGTGTCGACCGGGCCTTGCGCGCGCACGAGGAGGGTGACCTGCTCCGAGGCGTGGCTTGCGGTCACGACGGCGTGAGCACGCTCGAAAACGGCGGCATCCACGCGCGGTCCGGTAAGCACCTTGTGGGACGCCAGGATGTCGGCGACATCGCCGCACAATCGAGGCTGGGAAGCGGACAGCAACAGGAGGTGATCACAGACGCGCTCCAGGTCCGCCACCAGATGCGACGACATGACAACGGTCAGCGCCCGCGCCGCCGCCGCCGAGGCGAGGGTGGCAAGGAAGTCTCGCCGGGCCAACGGATCGAGAGCGGCGACTGGCTCGTCGAGGAGAAGGAGCCGCGGTTCCTTGGCCAGGGCCAGGGCCAGGGCCACCTGCGCTCGCTGCCCACCGGAGAGCTTCCTGACCGGTCGCTCCAGAGGAATACCCAGAGTGCGGAGGTGCGCTCGTGCTGTTTCGCTGACCCAACGGGAGTTGAGGCGCGCGCCCATGATGATATGGTCGGCGGCGCTGAAGCGAGGGTAGAGCGGTACATCCTGGGCCAGGAAGCCGATTTCGGCAAGGAAGGTTGAAGTCTGGGCTGGGGCTCGGCCAAAGATCAATGCCTCACCCGCGCTTGGGCTACTAAGCCCCGCCAGCAGATGGAGCAGGGTCGACTTGCCGGCACCGTTCGGGCCAACGAGGGCGCATAGTCGCCCGGCCGGCACGCGCACCGTGCAGTCCCGCAGCGCCCACGCCGAACCATAGCGCTTGCCAAGACCATCGGTGGTCACGGCATCACCGCCTGGGCCATTTGCATGGATCATTATTTTACCCTTTCGCGGAATCTGGCGCCGGCCGGCAACCGCGGGGCGGAGTAAGGACATGCTCAGGATTGCACCAGCAGGGAGACTCGCGCACGCAATGCCGCGCGAGCGCTCACGGCTTGCGCGGCGGTGATTTGTCCGGTTGCCGCGGCGGTGGCGAGCGCCGCCTCGCCGCTGGCATCAAGCGCGGTGGCGAGCCCGGTTTCGGTCATCCTGGGAGCGGTGATCCGGCAGACGGACAGGAGGCTCGGCGACTCGGACGCGAGCAGCACCCGGATGTCGACCGCGCTACGGCAGGCGCGCGCGAACGCGCCAAGGTCGGGAAGGGGCGGGACAACGCGCGCGGTCGCTGGGGCATGCAGCATGAAGGTGTTTGCCGGTACGGCGGAGGCGGCCACCGTGTCCTCGGAACTTAGCCGCGCCTCCCAGGATGCGGTCGGGTAGGATGGATCAGCGCTTACCGCGTCGAATCCTCTAAGAGCGTAGGTCCGGGCGTCAAAATAGAAGGTGGTCCTTTGCGCCGGACGATTCATCCAACCATCCACGGTGATCACATCGACCGTCCGGCCGGCCAGGGTTTGCCGCGGTCCCACCCGCACTTGCCCCGGCGACCGCTCGGCCAGTACACGCAGATCCCGCGCCAGGTTCGCGCCATTAAATAAGTCAGACGGCACGAGCCAACTGGGGGTAGCGCGCGCCTCGGGTGAGACCAAGATCGCGTGATGCATCGGATTATAGGCATAGACGTGCGCGCCTATCTGGACGTAACGACCGCTGAGACTCGTGGACCCCACGATCAGAGTTTGCGCCGACCTGGTGGGCGCGCCGCCCGCGCCGGCTTGAAGCCATGCGTCGGCCGTACCGATCGCCGCGATAGGGGCGCCGTTGGTCACCGTGACCGAGTAGACAAGATGTACTGCTTGGGTGGGAGCAAGATGTACGGCCGCGGCGCGGCGGAGCACGGTCTGGGCGGACACCGATGTGGGACCGCCTAAGCGCTGGTAGCCGCCTACGCCAATCAGGGTGACGAGCAGCGCGGCGGCGAGCGTGGCGAGGCGCTGGCGGAATGGGAGAGCCCGCCGGTATGGCGCCGGCGGGCTCTCCCGTGCATACAGCGCCTGCCGAATCGCCGCGTCTCGCCGCGGCGGGACGATCGCGGCGGTCGCGATCTCGCGCATCCGATCGAGATCCGCCACGACACACACCAGGGCAGGATCGTGGTGGTCGGCCAGAATATCGGGGTACCGCTCAGGGAGTGTAGTCATGGTAGTGTTCCTTCAACCTGTGCAGGGTACGCATCAGTTGCTTCTTGGTCGCTGCCTCACTCTTGCCAATGACGCCGGCTATCTCGGCAATGGTGAGACCGGACACGAAGCGCAAGACGAGCAGTTCCCGTTTCGGGGCATCAAGGCTCCCGAAGAGCTGGCGCAGCCGGCTGAGATCCTCCTGCCGCAACAGGCGCGCTTCCAGATCATGTTCGTCGACAGGCAAGAGGATCTCGGGGACAAGATCCCAGGCGACGGTCGGCGGCCGGCGGGCGTGGAACGTAGCCGCCGTGTTGCGCGCGATCCCAAAGAGCCAAGCCGGAAATGGCCCTTTCTCCACGCGGTAGTGCGTCAGGGCATCAAGCGCTTTCAGAAACACCAGTTGCAGGAGATCATCCGCGTCCTCCGCCGTATCCGTCCGCGTGAGGAGATACCAATAGACACGGTCTCGATACCGTTCATAGAGCGCCACAAAGGCCGTGGAATCGATCTGGGCGGCGCGCACCAGATCGGCATCGTCCCGTGGCGAATCTCCGGAAGGGAGCGGCAAGGCACCCGCGACCCTAGGCATCAGTGCTCCTCGAACTCCCGCGCACAGTCCCCAACCCCTGGTGTCCGTCTCCTGGCTCGTGGCATGCCGCCACTTACTACTACTCAGGAATCCAGAAAAGGGGACATTCTGGGTTCGGCAATCCGCACGGAGTTCGAGCGATCGCTCATCCGCGGACGCCGGCATGAGGGTATCACCCTGGCCAAACGGCGTCTCTCTACCTGGTGCCTTGTGCACGCCGGCCCCGGTGCGCGCGGGGCCGGCGTGCGAACGATGAGGACGGCGGCGCGAGGGCCACCACGAGATGGGGGGGGGAATTACACGTTTTGGGGGAGTGGCAACTCCCCTCATCTCTCAGTCTAGGAGCCAACTATTACCGTTGTATGCGAAAACTGTAAACGGTTTGTAAAGTTCGCCCGTGCCTACCTCCGCGGCGGGCAGCAGTCTTTGCGGCCCCGCTCCGAGGGATCGGCCAGCCCACGCTCGCGCAGCCACATCTGATGCTCGGCATAGATGCGCGTCAGTTCCACTTGCAAGTCCGCCTCGCGATCTCGCGCCGCGTCCAACCGTGCCGGGCGATCTAGCCGCGTCTCAAAAGCCGGTAATACTCGCCGCCGCTCGGCCGCCTGCCGGGCCATGGTCTGCTCCCGCATGTGGGCGCGACGCGACGCCTGGTCTTCCACGCCGCCGACTGGGACCGCGTCGCCCCAGAGACTTTCCTGGCTCTCGGGGCCGGCTTCCTGTCTGCATTGTAAACTGGGCATGATGCCCCCTTTCGGGTAGTCCCTTCCGGAACTACCAGCCATTAATCCGGTACGGATCGCCCGCGGGCAACGGCGGACGGCGGCCCTTGTCGGACTCAACTAGCATCCACCAGGGAAGACCCACTGGCCACAGTTAGCTCAGCCTACCTACATCGTCAGCATACGCCTAAACCTGACACTATGCAGTAGCCCGGTTGGCGGCACACGCCTGGAGTGCTTACACCTGCTCATGACATGCACCAGGAACAATCAACAACTTTTCCAGCCACACCCATTGTCCTGGGAAACCTGGGTGATGGAAGACCCCAGTCTTACTCAGATACCGGTAGTTGTATATACATATGTGAGAAACGCTGGGTTGCCCAATCGTCGCGGCCGCACCGTACGCCTGGATGCTAAAAGGAGTCATTATTTGCATTTCAGCGGTAACGATCATGGTGGCCGGCCACCGCCGGGGGATCGCGCAAGACGGGCGGAAGCCGCCGTGCGACGCGAATTGCTCGGTATTCCCCTTAAGGGTACTCCTTCATGTGGGGATTCTCCCGTACTGTGAGGATGCGCCTCGATCAGGTTGGCATACCTTTCACCATTCCAGGATCTCAAGGAAACACGTATGCAGGAGTTACCGCGGGGCCCGCGCCGCTATCTGGCGCTCCTGCACATCACATGCTTCTCGCTGCTGGGCAACGGTTTGCCCTGGAAGATCTGGCCGCGAGCGTACCGTCATACCCTCCTACCTGAGCTGGCGGTGGGCTCAGTCGGTATCCTCGGCGCCATTATCTGGGCCTACGATCCCTTCGCTACCGTGCTGTTGGTGCTGCCTCTTTTGGCGCTCCGCGCGGCTTTCCGGGCGAACGCCCAGGGAGAGGAACGGGCACGGATACTGTGGCAGCGCGGCGGCCAGCTTGAAACCGTGTTGGCGGTCGGCCAGCATCTTCGGCTCCAGCAAAGCCGCGCGACCCTCTTGCAAGCGGTCGCCGAGGCGGCGCGCGCCATCCTGGGCGCGGATACGGTTACCGGCTACCTGCACGATGAGGAGGATCCGACGCTCCTGCGGCGCCTTGCCCTCGCCCCGCCCGACGCCGCCTGCCCAGGCCCAATTCAGCTTCCCGTTGCCGAGAGCGCCGTACGCCCCAACAACGGAGAAGTCCGCCTACCCCTGGAGCACGATGGAGCGGGGCTCATCGGGCTTCTCCTGATCGCCGGTGTCCCCACGACCACCAGCGAGACGGATCGCGACGTGCTGACCATCCTCGCCACCCAGGCGGTGATCGCGTTGCGGAACGCCTATCTGCATGAGCAGGTGCTGGCGCTGGCCGCGCGTGATAGCCTCACCGATCTGCTTAACCGTCGAGCGGTGGGGATCCGCCTGGATGAGGAGGTATCGCGCGCCGAGCGAGGCGGACATCCCCTCTGCGTACTGATGCTCGATCTGGATGACTTCAGCACCATCAATAACACCTATGGCCATCAAGCGGGTGACGCCGCCCTGTGCGCCGTGGCGCGGATCCTGGAAGCCAGTCTACGGGCGCTGGATGTGCCGGCACGCTACGGCGGTGATGAGTTCGTGGTGCTGTTGCCGGAGTGCGCCATGGACCAGGGACTAGCGACCGCGCAACGGCTGGTGAAGGCGCTCTCCGCGCCGTGCCTAATTGAAGGCATCATGAGCGTCAATATCTCGGCCAGCATCGGCGTGGCGGCACTGCCCAACCATGGTCGCACGTCAGAGGAGTTGCTGCGCGCGGCGGATCAGGCGGCCTACGCGGCCAAGCACGCCGGCAAGGGCCGGGTGGCGTGCCCGGAGGACGTGGTACTCGCGCTCGACCAGGATCCGATGGAACTGGCCGTCCAGTTGGCGCATGCCAACATGGCCACGGTGGCGGCGCTGGCCGCCGCCGTGGATGCCAAGGATCCGTATACGCAAGGTCACTCCCAGCGGGTCAGCCGCTACGCCGCGATCCTAGCGAGGGCCATGCTGTTGCCGGTCCCCGACCTGGCGCGCATTGAGTTGGCCGGCCAGCTCCACGATGTAGGGAAAATTGGGGTTCCAGATGCTTGCCTGACCAAGCCGGGCAAGCTCACCGCCGACGAGTACCTGGCCATCCAGCAGCATCCAGTGATTGGTGAGCGGATGCTGGCCGAGGTGCCGTACCTGTGCGAGATCCTCCCCGCCGTCCGGCACCATCACGAACGCTGGGACGGAGAGGGGTATCCGGATCGGCTCTCGGGATCCCAGATTCCGCCCGACGCGGCGATCCTGGCGGTAGCCGACTCTTTCGACGCCATGACCAGCAGCCGCACCTACCGCGCTGCTCTCCCTGCTTCCGAGGCACGGCGCCGGATCCGAGAAGGCAGCGGCAGCCAGTTCAGTCCCGAGGTGGTGCGCGCTTTTGAGCGAGCGGCGGCCGCTGGGGCCTTTAGCGCCTCCGATGTGCCACGGCTTGATGGGCTGCACGAAGTCTTCGAGCACGCCAGTTAGCTCACCGGGAAGCAAGCAAGAAGATGTTACTGAGCGAGCGGAAGTTTGAAGAGGAAGGTACTGCCCTCGCCCAGCGCCGTTTCCACCCAGATATCGCCGCCCATCGCTTCCACCAACTGCCGTGAGATATACAGGCCAAGACCGGTGCCCACATGGCCCGCCCGCGCGACCTGGGCGATCTTGCCGAACCGCGTGAACAGCATGGGCCGGCTCTCCTCGGCGATTCCAGGCCCCTGGTCGCGGACACTCACGATCGCGTAGTCGCCTTCCCGCCGCCAGTTCACCGTGATAGAACTGTTCTCCGGACTGTATTTGACCGCGTTGTCGATCAGATTCACCAACACCTGTTGGACGCGGTGCGCGTCGGCGAACAACACAACCGGCTCATCCTGATCAGGTACCACGATGCTCTGCTCCCGGTACTTGGCCGTGATCTCCACTACCGCCTGTTGCACCTGCGCCCGTAGATCCACCGGGTTCATGGCCAGCGACAGCGATCCCGCCTCCACGCGCGACACCACCAACAGATCATGGACCAGCCGGTTGAGGCGGGCCGTGGAGGACTGAATCTTGTAGACCATCTCCTTTTGCCGCTCGGGAGAAAGCCGATCCCAGAAGTTCAGCAACGTCTCGGTGAAGCCCAGGATGCCGGTGAGCGGGGTGCGCAGCTCATGGGTCACGGTCGAGACGAAATCCTTCCGCAACTGGTCCAACTCGCGGAGCTTGTTGACCCGCTGGCGCTCACTCTCATACAGTTGCGCATTGGCAATCGCCGTGGCGGCCTGGTCGGCGAAAATCCGCAGAAGCCGCAGATGCTCGGCCGAGTATTGCCTCAGGCCCAGCTTGCTCAAGGTCAGCACGCCCAGTACCGTTTGATCGCGGCGCATCGGCACCACAAGCATGGACTCCAACAGCGGTGGCGTACCGGGAATCTCCAGGGCCAATGGATGCGCCGCCGCGTCGTCTACTACCAGTGGTTCACCGGTCAGCGCCGACCAGCCGGTGATCCCTTCGCCCAGGGGCATGCGGAGGCTGTCGATGCTCTGGGCATCGTACTCATGGCGAGTAGCGCCAAAGGCGATGGGAACCAACTCCCGCGCCGCGTAGTCCACCAGCATGATCCGATAGGCATCGAAGGGGAGCAATGCCTCGATCGACCGCGCCACCGAACCGGCGATCGCGGTGACCGAATCAAGGCGGTTCAACTCCATGCTCAACCGCTGCACCACCTCGAGCTGGCTGATCCAGCCTCGGGCCTGCTCGTACAAACGGGAGTTCTCAATCACCACCGCCGCTTGGTTGGCCAGGCTCTGTAACATCCGTACGTCATCGGGACTGTAGGCATGTTCCTCGTAACTCTGGGCCGAGATCACCCCAACCACCCGATCGGCAAGCAACATCGGCACGATCATGGCCGACCGCGGGCCACCGGCACCCTGGGTGAGTAGGCGCGAGGCGCCGCGCAGGGCGGCCACCGTATCGCGCACCACCGGCATCCGCGTGGCCACTACCTGGCCGACCAGCGACTCATGGGCAGGGACCAGCCGGCCGGGAAAACGTTCACCCTTGTCCATGGTGAGAACAAGCTCCACCACGTCCCGCTCCGGATAGTAGAGGCCCATATAGAAGACGCTGCAATCCAGCACCCGGCGCACCTGGGTATAGATCGTCTCGCAGACCTCGGGAATGTCGCGCAGCGCGGTAAGCTCCCGGCTGGCATCGTTCAGGGTAGTCAGACGCTCGGCGCGGCGCCGCGCGTCCGCCAGCGCGCGTTCATCCACGGTTGCTTGCTCCTCTTCCATTGGCGGCGCCGAAAGATCGAGCGGTGGCTGAGTGCTCGACGCGGTGCCGCCCGTGTCTTTCATCCGCATCCCCTACTCTTCCCGGCTGGTCGCCTCGACTCCCTGGGCAGTATAGCATCTCCCCCTGTCAGTGCCTCATCTGCTTTCGGACAGCCGTTACCGTTGGCAGCTGGGACACCAATGCGTGCCTCTCCCCCCCACCACCGTCCGCGCCAGCACCGTCCCGCAACGGAGACATGGCTCCCCATCGCGGCGGAAGACCTGGAGATTGGGCATGTTGCCCCCACGACGCCCCGCGACGCTCAAATAATTCCGGAAGCTGGTGCCACCGCGTTCCACCGCTTCGGACAGCGTGGCCACGATCCCATCATGGAGCGCGGACAACTCCTCCTCGGTCAATGAACCAGCGGCGCGGCGCGGCGCGATGCCGGCACGGAACAGCGCCTCGTCGGCATAGATATTCCCCAGACCGGCTACCACCGACTGATCGAGTAGGACGGATTTGATCGGCCCCCGCTTTCCCGCCAGCCGCGCTCCCAGAACCGGCGCCGTAAAGGCGGGCTCCAACGGCTCCGGTCCCAGGGAGCCAAGGGCCGTCACCGACTCGATCTCCGCCACTCGGCCAAGATAGAGGCGCCCGAACTTCCGCATATCGGCGAACCGCAGTTCGGTCGCATCGTCCAGGGGAAGGCGCGCTCGGAGGTGCCGATCCGCCGCCTCGTCGGGCGCGGCGAAATGC
Organism: Chloroflexota bacterium; assembly: GCA_035534995.1. Classification (GTDB taxonomy): domain Bacteria; phylum Chloroflexota; class UBA5177; order JANWHV01; family JANWHV01; genus JANWHV01. The sequence goes on from DATLQX010000182.1 coordinate 24,045, forward strand.
AAGCGTCCGGTCATGCGCAAGTGGACGACCAACACCTGACCGTCATCGAGGTCAATAATGATGTATTTGGCCCGTCTCCGCACGCCGGAAACCGTGCGCCCCTCCAGCCGTTCGCCGAATCCCTCCGGCGCCGGATAGCCGACTATTGGGGCCCACAACAGATCGGACCCGCCCGTGAAGCTTCGTCCGGGCAGCCGCGCCGCAAGCTCATCCACGACCGACTGCACCTCAGGCAACTCAGGCATTGGGGGTATCCTCGCGCAGAAGTACGGTCAAATCCTCGGAAGGCAGCAGCATGGTAACGAGCGAGCGGCGACCCACCACATGGATGTCGGTAATTCCCCAATGGTTGTGAATCAAGACCCTGTTATCCTCATGACTGTTGTAGAGCCGGCCGCGGAGGGTCAGGGACTCGGTGGGGACACCAGGTTGGCGTACGCCGGGGATCCGCATCAGGATTCGCGCTTCCTCCAGGGTCAGATCCTCGAACATGAGGCGCTGAAGTCCGTGCAGTTCGATCGGTTTTGGTTCTTCCACGTAATAGAGAATGCCCCGCATCCGATCCCCCCGGTTCAACTTTATGTAAAATGCCGTCCTCCCCTGATCATACAGTGGTTGGTGGGTTCGTCCAAACGCGGCACATGATACTAATTGCCTTGCCTAGCGTGGCCCTTCCCACTCCCCCTGCCAGGGCCTTCGCCCCTGCCGTGGCCCTTATCGTGGCCCTGTCCGTCGCCGACCTGATTCCCCGCATGGGATGGCGACCCCTGAGTTGCCACGACGAAGTCCCGCGCGCCGACCGTCTGTCCGTTCACGAGCGCGGCGACCTGATAATGACCCGGCCCGGATGTCAGCACATACGCCCAAAAGGTGGGATCGGTACGGTAGGCGCTCCCAACTTGTGAGACCGAAGTCGTCCCGTCAGGAAACGTCCAGCGCGCGGCCACCACGGCGCCGGGAGGCACCTGCTGGAGGGTCATGGAGAGGTTCGCCACCCCCGCTCCCTGGGTGATATGGAGATTGGCCGTGGCGGCCGATGGCGGCCCAGGTACGGGGGAATCCGCGATACGGCTTGGCGTGGCGGCCTGAAATCGCCCGGCGGTCGCCGTCGCGGTCGGAGGGGGCGTTGCCGTGGCGGAGGGACGTACCGTCAAGGTCGCCGTCGCGGGTGGAGGTGGCGTAGCGCTGGGAGTGGCCGAGGGCACGGGGGGCACGCCGGCGCCCGCCTGCCGCGGCACGGAGGCGACTGGGTGCCCGAGGACGCGCTTGACGGTCGGGGTCTGGGTCGGGGCCGTGATGGGCGGTGGGCCGCTCGATTCGGCGGCGCTCTGTCCCCATCCATGCGTGGCGGCGAAGGCGGCACTCCCACCCAGGAGCAGAACCAGAAGCAGGAAGGGCCAGAGTCTCAGGCGCCGACCTATCGCGGCCCCGGCGGCCTTCGTGGCGGGGAGCGGTGTCCCCGCGGCCCATCGCATCCGCCTCGCCATACCGGTGACCCATCGTGGGTGGAACGGCGCCTGGGCCGGTGCCACGGACAGCGTGGGGGCGCCATGGAGGGAAGGGATAGCCGCCGCCGAGGAGAGGGCCCTGGCCAGTGCCGCTCCGGAGGGGAACCGCCCGGCCGGATCCTTGCTCAGGGCCTGCAGGACCACCGTATCCACCGCTGAAGGGAGGGCCGAGACTCGCGCGCTCGGCGGCACGGGCGCCTGTGTGATGTGCCCCATGGCAATGCCGAGCGGTGTGTCGGCCGCGAACGGCGGTTGGCCGGTAAGTAATTCGTAGAGCACGACGCCGCTGCTGTAGAGGTCCGAGGCGGCGGATGTGGCCTGTCCTTGCGCCTGTTCGGGCGAAGCGTAGGAGACGGAGCCGAGCATCAGGCCGGCCGTGGTCTGGCGCGGTTCCGTTACGGCGCGAGCGATGCCAAAATCGCCCACTTTGATCTGGCCCGACGAGGTAAGCAGGATGTTTTCGGGCTTGATATCACGGTGGATCACCCCATGCGCGTGGGCCGCGTCCAGGGCCCCGCCGAGTTGGTCCATGAGGGGCAATACGCGACCCAGGGGCAGCGGACCCGCGCGAGCGATGAGCGCCTTGAGCGATCCACCCTCCAGGTATTCCATCACGATGTAGGGCATGGTCCCATCGCTGCCCACATCGTACACGGCCACGATATGAGGGTGCGTCAAGCCGGCCGCCAGCCGCGCCTCTTGCTCGAATCGCCGCACGAACGCGGGCTGGTCCAGATACCGCGAGTGCATGGTCTTGAGCGCCACGACACGCCGAAGACGCAGATCCTCGGCCCGGAACACACGGGCCATCCCACCGTCCCCGAGGATGTCGAGGAGGCGGTAGCGCCCATTCAGGACCGTCCCCAGGGTCATTCGTACCCGCTCCCACCGGCGCCTGATCGAATATCAATCACCAAGGTGCTTCTACATGGTTAAATACATCCTGTTGCTGCTTCTGATCTTAGGATGGCCGATCAGAAGGACAAAGACAAGGAGACCAGGCGCTTCCTTCAGTGAAACCCCAGGATGAGCGACTGCACGACCAGGTGCCAGCCGTCCACCATCACGAACAGCAGCAGCTTGAAGGGCAGCGAGATGGTAGTCGGGGGCAACATCATCATCCCCATGGCCATCAGGGCACTGGAGACCACGATGTCGATAATCAGGAAGGGGAGAAAGATCATGAAGCCGATCTGGAAGGCCGTATGCAACTCGCTCAAGATGAAGGCGGGGATCAGCACCAGCGTCGGCACGTCGGCCTGGGTCCGCGGGCGCGCCTCGCGGGCCGCGTAGACCATCAGGGACAGATCACTCTCGCGTACTTGCTTGAACATGAAGGCTCGGATCGGTACCTGGGCTCGGTTGAGCGCCTCGCCTTGCGAGATCTTATTGGCCATCAGCGGTTGCAAGGCCGTGTTGTTGATCGTGTTCATGGTGGGGGTCATGATGAAGAAAGTCAGGAAGATCGCCAGACCGGTAAGAACCTGGTTGGGCGGCGTTTGGGGGATGCCGATCGCCGATCGCACGAAGCCCAGCACCACGATGATTCGAGTAAACGCGGTGAGCATGATCACCAACGAGGGGGCCAGGGTGATCAGGGTGATCAGCAGCAGTACCTGGACCGCGCTGCCCAGACCGTTTGCCCCGTGGCCGGCCCCGATCGTGATGCTGGGAATGTTCATGAACTCTCAACCTTCTGGCGAAGCGACCGCATGGCCTCCAGAGCATCCAGCAGCACCGGCTCCGGCTCGGACTGGCCGGCGGCCTGGCGGCGTGGCTTCCGGATCGGTCGGGGCGCGGCGGCCTTCACCTTGCCCGGTTCGCGGCTCGCCGCCGCCCGCTGGAGAAAGGGAATGGTGAGGGCGACCCGTGGGACGGGGGGTGCCCCAGTCTGGTGCTGGCCCACGATCCCCGCTCGCTTGAGCGCCTCGGCGAACGACTGGCCAATCGCCGGTTGTTTCGTACTCTCGCGGTACCCTGGTACTGCCTGGGGGATCGAGGAGTACCGGGCGCGGAGCGACTCCATGGCCTCCGGTTGATCGATGGTGGCGAGGGGACTGATGGCCCCGCCCGAGATGCCGACCGCGACCAATTGGCCGTGGAGGTCAAGCAAGACGATGCGCTGCTTGTCGCCGATCGACTCACTGTGCAGCACCAGCGCGCCTACCCCACCCTTCCCTCCGCCCTGCATTTTGGGCAGGATCGCTTTCAGCACGCGCAGGACGATGAACAGGAGCCCAATCACGATGAGGAACTTGATCGCCAGCCCCGCGAGGGTGCCGGCATCAAAGGACTGGCTACCGCCCGTGACCACCGGTGTATACGGGGTCAGGCGCAGGGCCGAACTCGCGGCGTTCGCGCGAGCCGCGGCGGACGGAGCGGGCACGGGAGGGACGGTCGCGATAGTAAGGCGGGTGGCGGCAACCACCCGAAAGGCGATTTTGGCGGCGTTCGCATGGTGGATCGGCGCCGCGGCAACCGGCGCCGGAAGCGAGCCGGTCCCGATTCCCCGCGCGGCAACCGGCCCAACGGAAGCCGCGCCGGCCATCCAGAGGATACACGAGAGGGAGAGGAGCCAGAGCAGAAGACGTGGACGGCGCGCTATCATGTTTTTCCTCATCAATCCGCCTATTTCATCAGATCCGTGATCCGGACCCCAAAGCTTTCATCCACGATCACCACTTCGCCGCGGGCGATCATCCGATCGTTCACCAATACGTCCACCGGCTCCCCGGCCAACCGATCCAATTCGACCACCGACCCGGCGCCCAGGGCCAGGATTTCCCGCACGGTCAGCGAGGCACGTCCCAACTCGACCGTCACCTTGAGCGGCACATCGCGGATCAGATCGATGCTGCTGCTTCTGCCCGCCGGTTGCTCGACCGCCAGCGGCTTGAAGGCGGCGCTTTGCACGTTGCTGGCCGGACGCGCCGCCGGTGCCGGCGATGTGGGCGCCAGAACAGGCATCGGCGTTGCCACCGGCGCCGGCCGTGGGGCGGCGGGGGCGGGGGCGGGCGGAGCCGCGTTAAGCCCTAACAACGCTTGCTCGCCCTTTTCGCCGATCACCACCAGAAGGGCGCAGGACTCCTCGGCCCCCAGGGCGACGGAGACCACGATTTCATGCAGAATCTCTTCTGGGGCGAGCCCGGTGGGGAGGTCGAAGCGGGTATTGCCGCCCGTGTCCGTGCTCATCGGTTCCAGGTTCGCCAACCAAGCACGGGGAGCGGGCGAGAGCCAGGGCAGTTCGCCCGCGATCGCGTCCAGGAAGGAGCTGAACATGTCGCCCAGGCTGAGCAACGCCTCGGCCGTCAACACCTCCTCGCCGTCGCCGCTCAGCCCGAAAAGCCGCGCCAGGTCGGCATCGTCGGCCAGAACAAGAATGCTATGGTGGATATCCTTGGGCTGCTCGAACTGCAATTCGACCAGCACGTTTTTTCCGGATTGGCCCAGATTGTTGGCGGGAACCGGCCGGCGGCCGAGAAAGGTCACGGTCGGGTGCCTACCAATGATCCCGCTCAGCACATCCTGGGCGGCGCGTTGCAGGGTCAGGTATGCCTGGCTCGCGGCGGGACTTTCAAGGTACGCGGGCGCGGTGTCCATCATCGTCATGCATCCTCATCCGGTAATACACCCAGAACCTGAACCGCCATGCCCTGCCGGGCCAGTCCGGGCCGCGCGACGAAGGTTGGCCTTTTATTTACCGACACGATGATCGGTTCGGTGGCCAGACCATCCAGGCGAATCACGTCATCCGCTTGCAAATCATTGATCACTCCCAGGGAAAGGGTGGTCGATCCCAGCAAGGCCACGAGCGGAATAGTCACCTGGCGGAGACGGCTGGGGGCGTCCGCGCTCTCCACCTCGGTGCCTTCCTTCTGGGCGGCCATGAACATCGATTGGACATTGAGATCGGCGGCGATAGGCTCCAGAGTCGAATAGGGAATACACATGCTCATGGTGGTTTGCCGCTCCATGACCCGCAGATCGAACAGGATCAGAACGACCGGCTCGTTCATGGGAACGGTTTGCAAATACCGAGGCGTATATTCCAGGCGGAGTAACTTGGTGTGGATAGGAACGAGGTGTTGCCATGCCTCGGAGAAACTTTCGATGAAGGTGCCGGCCATGGTCTGCAGAAGGATCGTCTCGATGTCGGTCACTTCGCGTTCATGCGCGGGCGCCTTGCCAATCCCGCCAAGTAAGCGGTCCATCATGAGGAAGGCCGTGCCAAGATCATATTCAAAGATAATGTTCCCTGGTAGAGGTTCGACCGAGGCCAGGTGCAGCAGAGTGGTCGCGGGAAGGCCGCGGGCGTATTCATCGAACACCGCCTGCTGGACCGAGACCAGGGCGATGTGGACTTGCGAGCGCAAGACCGACGACAGCGCGGTCCCCACGGTGCGGGAGTAGCTCTCGAACACCATTTGCAGGGTGCGCAGTTGTTCCTTGGACAGCTTGCTTGGATGGCGGAAGTCGTAGGTGCGGATCGAGCGGAAACGCTCCTTGCCGGCGGCGTCTCCCTCGTCACCCCCAATAGCCTGGGCGAGCAGGGCGTCGATTTGATTTTGTGACAGGGTGTCAGGCATCGCGCGCTCCGCTTTCGCTACGGGTACAGAATGACGATGTCGGCACGGCGATTTTTCGCCCGCCCTTGCGGGGTTGTGTTCGGGGCCACGGGATGGTATTCACCCAGACCCTCCGCCTGCAGCCTTTTCGGGTCTATCCCTCCCTTCGTGCTCAGGTATTGCACGATGGAGACCGAACGCATGGCGGAGAGGGCCCAACTCGACGAGAAGGATGTCGAACCACCCTGGGCATCGGTATTTCCTTCAATGCGAATCGTGTTCGGCAGTCTGCCCAGGACGCTGGACACCCGCGAGAGCAGGTACGAGGATTCCGGCTTGAGGCCGGTATTACCGGGGTAGAAGAGGAAACTGCCGCCCAGGCTGAGGACGACTCCTTCTCGGGAACGGCTCACCGTCAGCACCGTGGTAGGGAGGCCGATCATCTTGGAGATCTCGGACAGAGTGGGTGTCTTGGGCAACACCTTGATCCTGGCCTTGCCGGGGGCGGTGCCGGAGAGGGTGTGCGGGTTGCCGGGACTGCCGCCCAGGGTGACGTCCTGATATTGGCCATTGTTAAAGGCTTGCTGCAGGGCGCCGGTGAGATCCTGAAACTTCCGCGCGTTGGTGGTGGACATGGCATAGAGAAGGATAAAAAAGATCATCAGCAGGGTAATCAGGTCGGAGTAGGTCAGGAGCCACCGCTCACTGTTCTCCTTCACCACCTTTGGTTTTTTGCCGCGCATCAGTCTACGCCCCTGCCTTGGCGGGGCTCGGAGCCCCGGCCGGCGCGGCGGCATCCTTGGCTGCTTTCTTCCCCTTGGCCGGGACAATGTAGCCGGCCAGCTTCTCTTGCACGATCCGCGGATTGTCGCCCGCCTGAATGGCCGCTACCCCATCCACGATCAGGGCCGCTGTTTCGCCCTCGGAGGCCGAGCGCCGCTTGAGCTTGGTGGCGAGGGGCAGCCAGAACAGATTGGCCGAGCCGACGCCATACAGGGTCGCGGTGAAGGCGACGGCGATCGAGGAGGCCATCTCACCGGCCGAGCTCATGTGGGCCAGAAT
>DATLQX010000183.1:0-2882 GCA_035534995.1 Chloroflexota bacterium
GCACAGCAAATTGAGCGAGGGCGAGCGGCTGGATGAGTGGCAGCGGATTCGCCGCGGCGAATGTTCGATCGTGGTTGGGCCACGCTCCGCCATCTTCAGCCCCTTACCCGACCTCGGGCTCATTGTATTGGATGAAGAGCATGATGCTTCCTACAAGCAGGATCGCACCCCCTGCTACCATACACGCGAAGTTGCCACCCGCCTGGCCCGTATGACCGGCGCCGTGGTCATCCTCGGGAGCGCCACTCCCGATGTGATCAGCTTTAATCGCGCCGATCGCGGCGCCTATCGGCTTCTGAGCATGAACACCCGAGTCCAGCCGCCCGGCGCGCCGCCACCGAGCGCCACGCAAGGATCATCCCTGCCCCCGGTCCAGGTGGTGGATATGCGCCAGGAACTGAAGGCAGGGAACCGGAGCATTTTCAGCCGCGCCCTCCAGGGAGCCCTCCATACCACGCTCCGCCGCCGCCATCAGGCCATCCTCTTCTTGAATCGTCGCGGAAGCGCCACCTTCGTCAACTGCCGCGACTGCGGCTTCGTGGCCAAGTGTGGCCGCTGCGATCTCCCTTTCACCTATCACTCGGAGGGTGAACATCTCCAGTGTCACCGCTGCGACGCCCACGCTCCGGTCCCCAGTCTGTGCGCCCGCTGTGGAAGCTGGCGCATTCGCTACTTTGGCCTGGGAACCCAAAGAGTGGAGCACGAGGTACGGGCCCTTCTCCCCACGGCGCGGGTCGAGCGCTACGACCGCGACGTGGTCTCGGGAAAGTTCGGCCACGAAATGATCCTGGATCGGTTCGCCCGCGGGGAGATCGACATCTTGATCGGAACCCAGATGGTGGCCAAGGGCCTCGATTTTCCCCGCGTCACCCTGGTCGGCGCCGTCTCCGCCGACACCAGCCTGAATCTCCCCGATTTCCGGGCCGCCGAGCGGTCCTTCTCGCTGCTGACCCAGGTAGCGGGGTGGGGGGGCCGGGCCGCCCTCCCCGGCACGGTGATCGTGCAGACCTACACGCCGGGCCACTTCGCCATCCAGGCCGCCGCTCGCCACGACTACGCGGCCTTTTATCGCGATGAGATTCGCTTCCGCCAAGAGGCAGGCTATCCGCCTTTCAGCCAATTGGCCCGTCTCACCGTGAGCGCCGCCGTGGAACGCGAGTGCCACGAGGCCGCCGATCAACTGGGGGAAACGCTCCGCCAATGGCTCGCCGAACATCCCGACGCGGCAATCGAGGTGATCGGCCCAGCCCCGTGCTTCATCAATAAAGCGGACAACCGGTTCTTCTGGCAAATCCTTCTCCGCGGGGCCAATATCCATCCCATCCTCTCCATGGTTCCCCGACCCTGGATCATTGACGTGGATCCGGTAAACCTGCTCTGATACAGGCTATACGCAAAGTTGCAGCATATTCAGGCTGCGCCGTACAATAGCCTGGCTATGGTCAAGAAACCCGCGACACTCACTCCCGATAGAACTCCCACCGAGGTAACGGTCGCCGGCAACCGGCGGGCCTACCATGACTATTTCATTGACGAGACGATCGAGGCGGGGCTTGTCTTGACGGGGACCGAGGTGAAGTCCGTGCGGGCCGGTCGAGTGAACTTGCGCGAGGCGTACGCCAGTATCGACAGCCGAGAAGCATGGCTATGGAACGCCCATATCTCCCCCTACGATCATGGCAATCGCTTCAATCACGAGCCGCAGCGCACGCGGAAACTGTTGTTGCATCGCAGCGAAATTATGCGCCTGAATACTCAGATTAAGAAAAAGGGCTACACCCTGGTTCCCGTACGCATGTACTTCAAGCGGAACCACGCCAAGGTAGAGTTGGGGCTGGCGCGAGGAAAAAAACTGTATGACAAGCGCGACGCCCTGGCTGAACGCGACGCTAAACGCGAGGTGGAACGCGCCCTCCGCTCCCGCGCCAGCGGGCGGAGTGAGTGATGAGCGATACGATACCGCCGACCGCGCGGTCCATCGACCACCTCATTCTCGGGGTGACCAACCTGGAATCCGCCGAGGCCGCTTTCGCCGGCCCCCTCGGCTTCTCGGTATGCGGCGGCGGAGTGCACCCCCAATTCGGCACCGCCAATCGGCTAATCGTGCTGGAGACTGGATACATTGAGCTGATCTCCGGACGGCCTGGCTCGGCTCCTCCACAAGGCTTCATTGGGGCCATGCTGCGGGATGATCGTGAAGGTTGGGTGGGGTATGCCCTGGAAACCGCGGATCCGGCGGTGGCCGCGCACGTCCTCCGTGAGCGCGGCTTCGCGGTGGATGGACCGGATACGGGTCGCCTCGCGACCATGAACGGCTATGATCGCGGCTGGCAAACCGTTCGCCTGCGTGCCGGCGCCGCGCACGGCATGCCCTTTCTGATCCGCCATGATCAGTCCGGCCAGGAGCATCGGCGATTGCTGGCCGGAGCCGAAGGACTGATCCCCCAGCCAAACGGAGCTCGCTCGATCGCCTCCATCACGATCGCGGTGCGTGATCTGTCCGAGGCATGGGATCGGTACCAGCGGATCTTCGATCTAACCGAGGCCGGAGAGGAAGAATCCGATCCCATGCTCCGGGCTCGCACCCGCCCTCTCCGACTACTGTCCGGAACCGCCGTGAAGCTGGCGGCGCCGTTGTCTCCGGGTGACGGCCCGGTAGCGGCAGCATTGGCCGCCACCGGAGAGGGTCTGTTCTCCGTCGCCCTTGGCGTCGACGATCTACCCGGCGCGGTTCGCGCGCTCCGGGGCCGTGGGGTGGGCGTCCGAGTGGACGAACCCAACGGCATTTTGGTCGCGGCCCAGCTTCATATTCGGGACACCCACGGTGCCCGGATAAGCCTGGTAGGAATCAAGGGCTAGCGAAGCTTGCCCCGCATTACCAG
>DATLQX010000184.1:0-2422 GCA_035534995.1 Chloroflexota bacterium
CCATCGGGCAAACTACCTTGGGTTGGATTGTTAACCATGCCTACCGGGGCGGGCAGTTGGCCCAGACGGTGACGATCAGCGGCACCACCAGCTACACCGACACCTACGTCTACTCTCAGCACGGGATGCCCCTCGAGCTGCTGCGAACCAGCAATGGCGTCCTGGCCCGCTACTGGTATGAGCGCGACGGGCTGGGGAACGTGGTGGCGTTGACCGACGTGAACGGGAATGTGGTGGACCAAAGAGGCTCGATCCATCCGCTGGGTCACGTCCGGCAAGCCTTGGGAGCCGATCTGCCGATACTCTGGCCATACCGCCTTGCCACCCGGCAGTTGCTGCTTTTGCTCGTAGTAGCCTATCGAGATCCCACACCGTCGATAGGCTTCGCGCCGTTCCTCCATGCAGGCGTTTCCTCTAAACCTAAACCACCAAGCGCGTTGTGATGGCGTGGGCGCCAATGGTACACTGCCCCTATCCCGGTCAGGGGCATGCTCCCCTTCGGACCTGTCTGGCGCCGCTTTTCCGGTGGCGAGTATCGCTGTGAGGACGCACCGTGACACGGATCATCGCCTTTGCTCAACGGAAGGGCGGCAGCGGGAAAACCACTACCTGCCTCAACCTGGCCGGCGCCCTCGCCGAGTTGGGGCGTCGCGTCCTGTTGATCGATCTGGATCCGCAGTGCAGTTTGTCCGCGTCCGTGCTTGGCGTCCGTCCCGGTGAGCATTTACTGTCGGCGGCCTTGATCCATGGTACGTCTCTGGCCGACCTCGTGCGACCCAGCGGGCTGGCCAATATCAACCTCATTCCCGCCGATCCCAATCTGGCCCAGATTGAATTGAACCTGGGCCCGCTGCCGGGACGGGAACGCTTGCTCCGGGATCGGCTACGGGTGGAACGGGCGCTGCTCGACGGGTACGACTACGTTCTCCTGGATGCCCCGCCCCTCCTCGGCTTCCTCACCACCAATAGCCTGATCGCGGCCCACAGTTGCGTGCTCCCCTTGAATCCGCAGGACCGCGCTTCGCGCGATGCCCTGGAGGAAAGCGTGGCTAGCGTCAAGCGAGTCGCCGACGAGAGTAACTATAATCTGGCGATCGAAGGGATCTTGCTCGGCCAGGTCAAGCTCAACACGACCCTTGGTAAGGATGCCTGCGCCTATATGCGCCGCACCTGGGGCGATTTGGTCTTCGAGCCGATGATTCCCGATAGCATCGTGGTCCAGGAAGCGCTCAACAGCCGCCAGCCCGTGACCCTGTATAGCAGGCGGTCGGCGCCGGCCCTGGCTTACCGGGCTCTGTGCCAGGCCGTGGTGGCCCGCGAGATCGCTACCATCCCCGTGCTGGCGGCCGATGTCGCGTCGTAAAAGTTTCGACTTCGCCATGGAGTCCGCCGGCGTCCTCCCTTCACTCGTCCGGGACGAGATCCTCCGCAAGACCCAGGATGACGGGGTCTCGGCCCTGGAAGGGGCCAAGCTTATCGCCCGGGAGCGGCTTCGCCCCGATCCCGAGCAGCCGCGCCGATACTTTGATCCGGTCGAGCTGCAAGCCCTCGCCTCGTCGCTGCTGGCCGACGGCATGCAATCCCCCCTCACCGCCTATTACGACGATACCGACGAGGCATTTACGATCATTACCGGCGAACGGCGCTGGCGGGCCTCGGGAATCGCCGGGCTGGATCGGCTGCCGGTTTTGGTGGTTGCGCGCCCGGCCCATCCAGCGGACACTCTGGGCAAGCAGTTGGCGGAGAACCTGTTGCGGGCCGACCTCACCGAGCTGGAGAAAGCCCAGGCCCTGTCTCGCCTGCGCGACATTCAACCACAAACCTGGGTTGAGCTAGCCCGGCGCCATGGGCTGACCGACCGGCGGCTACATCAGATGCTCAGTCTTCTCCATGCGCCCGAACCAATCCAGGCCGCCGTGCAGGGCGGACGGATTAGCGGCCGCCACGCGCGGGCGATCGCCCGCCTACCCGAGGCGCTCCAGATGGAGATTCTGGCCCAGGTAATCGCCGGCGCGCTGTCGGCCCGCGCCACGGAGGAGCTGTGCCGCCAACTCGCGCCTGGTTCCGAGCCCTCGGCCTCCGAGTCCGATCAGGAACAGGGGGACGCCGAGGCCGACGAACTGGAGGGTACGGGCCCGACCGTCGAGGCGGTGGCGGCGGTGATGGATCTGACGGCGGACCGGAATCGGCGGCGCCAGGTACGGCGGGTGGGAAACCGGGTGGACACCATGGAGCAGCAACTGCGGAATCTGCGAGTGGAGGAACTGCTCCCCTCGATCGACGATCTCCCCGAATACGTTCTCAGGATGCGGAGGCTGCGGGACAGCCTCAATGGCTACATTGAGTTCCTGGAGCGCGTGCATCTCGACGCTCCAGGAACGATGGCCGCGCCCGCTGACCACTGAAACCGGTTTCGCTGCTA
>DATLQX010000185.1:0-14037 GCA_035534995.1 Chloroflexota bacterium
ACAGGGCGTGGCTACCCCGCTGGCCGAGAAGGCGCGGGCCCTCTACGAGCGGGCGCGGGCGGGCGGGTACGGCCGCCGCGACTACACCTCGGTGTTCGCTCCCCTGGAGGAGGACGCAGGGGTGAAGGTGCGGTTCGCGGACCCTACATGAGGGACGCGCTCAGATCCCAGGAAACGCGGGCGACAGGGTGTACCGCAGGCGCTCGGTCACGCCCCGCAACGCCTCCGGGTTGTTGTCGTGACGCTTGCGGATCGACCCCAGGGCGCGCAACTCATATTCCACCGCGTAGACGCGGAGGCGGGCCGGGAGGCTGGATACGCGGAACAGATCGGGATAGGCCCGGCGCAGAGCCGGAATCACTCCGGTGAGCGACTCTGGGCGCACCCGGTCCTCGGGTAGGCCGGCTACCGCGAAGAGTTGGGGATAGTGGAGGAAACGGAGGAGTTGGTCCAGTTCCCAATCGGGGGCGGCGGCCCAGGCCCGCTCGAAGTCCAGGAGGCCGCTAATCCGCCCGTGCTGCACATGGATGTTGCCAAAGTGCAGATCACCATGGGTGAGGCTGGGATAGCCGCCGCCCAGGGAGGCACTGTCGTGACTCAGGGATCGCTCGGCCTGGTCCAGCAGGCCGGCGTCGGCATTGGCCGCCTCGCGGGCGGTTTGCAGGGCGTGGGCGGCGCGGCGGACGTGAATGGCGGCCCAGGTTTCGCCCTGACGGGGCCGGGTCGGGTCGCCGAACCCATCCAGGCGGATGCCGTGCATGGCGCGCATCATTCCCGCCAGTTCCTCCACATAGGCGGAACGTTCCGCTTCGTCGGCCGCTTCCCAGCGGGCCAGTAGGCTCTCGCCGGGGACGTAGGTCTGGATCACGTATTCGTGGGGAATCAGCCGGCTCATCCCCTCGTAGGCGATGGTGCGCGGGACGGGAACCACGTCGCGCAGCATGGCCAGCACCCGCTGCTCCCGATCGAGTTTCCCATGCTCCTCCGGGCGCAGATTCACCCGCAGCACGTACTGGCCGTCCACCAGGTAGCTGGCGTTGATTTGTCCGCCGGGCAACGCCTCGACACTGGTCCGCCCCAGGCCGTGCCGGCCAAGGATCCGCGCGATAGTGTGCATGGGAATGGTGATGGGCAAGCTCTGTCCTCTTTCCGCGTAACCGATGTATGGGCGGCGCGCTGGACCTCAGCGGTCCCGGCCGCCTTCCTCCAGCAGCCGTTGCCGGGTTTCCCAGCGCTCCTGGAGAGCGGCGCGCATGGCCAGACGCGCCTCGTCGCGGAGGGCCGCGCGCATGTCAGGCGGATACTCCTGGATTACTTGCTCGATGTGGCACAGCAGCTGTTCGAACTGCTCTACGAAGTCCTCGTCGATCGACATCCCGATTCCGGATTCCACTATGGGCCGTGACCTGGGAGTGATCATAGCATGCCCGGAGAGGTTTGCCCGCATCAGTCATGAAATTCTCGATCTATCGCCTGAAGACATCACTCGGGCAGGGGACGGAGGATACAATCCTCCGTCCCCTGCCCGAGTGATGTCTTCTTGGAAGCAGCCTGTCACGAATGCCCCGCGCGCCCCTGCCTTCCTACAGGTGGCGAACGGTCCAGGTGGCGCCGCCATTACCGGTGCTCAGGAGCATGCCCGCGCGGGTACCGGCGGAAAGCGAGGTGAAGATGGTGCTGGCTAGCCAGCCCTGCCGGTCGCTGGTGAACGAGATCCCCGTGGGGCTGAAGTCGAGGTGGGGAATGGGAGGCGAGGTGTGCCAGGTGCTGCCGCTGTCGTGGGTGCTCCCGAGATAGGTCTCGCCCGCTCCCCCGCATGGTGGGCACCCACTCACCAGGAAAGCCGTGCCTGCGCTCACCGCGTCAAGCTGGATTCCCTCGCCATCGGCTCCCCGTGCCGCGCCGCCGGTGTTACCGGGAGCCGGTCCTCCGCCCGCCGAGGTCAGGGCGACCACGGCCCGCCAATGAAGCCCTGCGTCCGCGGTATGGAAGAGTGAGTACGACCTCTGGTTCATCCCGACACCGCCATAGAGGAGGGCCCAGACGTTCTGGGTGCCGATGCAGGCGATCTGGCCCCCATACTGGAAGTTTGATCCGGCGCTCAGGCGCTGGGTCCAGGTGCGGCCGCCATTCGTGGTCCGGAGGACGGTGTCCCCTTGAAGCTCAATCGCCCAGCCGTTGGCCGCATTGATGAAACAGGCTGACGTGACGGGCTTCGGCGTACTCATGACGTGCCAGTGCACACCGCCATCCGTGGTGCGGACCAGGCTCCCGCCGGGGCCCATGCCCAGAACCGCGTAGCCGCCCTGGGCCCCCACCGCTTGTAACGAGGCCACCGGCTGGGTGCTGGGTTGCGGCGTCCAGTGTGCTCCTCCGTCGGTTGTATGCAGCAACAGGGGTGGCTTCGTGTAGGTATCGCCCCAGGCCCAGCCGTGGGTGCGGTCGCCGAAGGCAATGCCCGCGATCGCGGTCGCCCCGGCGTACTGGCGCGTCCAGTGAGTGCCGCCGTCGGTCGTGGCATAGATGCCGTTCCCACCCACCCAGCCATGCTGGGCATCGAAGAAATCGACCGCCGTAAGGTTGGGAATGCGGGCGCCGGCAGCGGTGGCGTGCCCGATGCTCGCCGGAGCCGCGGCGCCCGCGCCCAGGGTCAGCACGGCGATCAATAACAGAGAAACAGTGCGTCGCATAGGGAGAACTTCCTCTTTTCACGTCTATCAATCCGAGCCGAAATATCCGCCTGGCCGGGCATCATTTCCGCTCGTCCAACAGGTATAACGAAGGACGCCGGCTAAACGTTTCGGGGCGGGGAATTATCCAGGTGGTCGCCGCGCTCCAGGGCCTCCAGGGTAGCGAGGGCGGCGGGGACCGCTACCCCAGACTCGATCAGCAGGTGACGGAGGGCGAGCAGCGGCAGCCCCACCACCGCCAGGTACGAGCCCTCGACGCGCTCGATGAAGGCCGCGCCCTCGCCCTGGGCGGCATAGGCGCCCGCCTTATCCAGCGGCTCACCGCCGGCCACGTAAGCGGCCAGCGCGTCGTCCGGCGCGGCACGCATATGCACGGAGGCGGTGACCAGGCGAGTCGTGAGCCGATCGGCCCGGCGCACGGCCAACCCGGTATGGACCTGATGAACGCGCCCGCTCAGGTGCCGCAACATGCGCAGGGCATCGGCCGGGTCACGTGGTTTGGCCAGGATCTCGCCATCCAGGTCCACCAGGGTGTCGGCGCCGACCACCACGGAATCCGGGTGGCGGGCCGCTACCTCGCTTGCCTTGGCGGTGGCGAGTGCGCGCACCAATTCAGGGATAGTCAGGCCGGGAATCGGCGACTCATCAACGTTGCTGGGGTCGATCTGGAAGGGGATACCCAGATGACCCAACAAGTCACGGCGGCGGGGGGAACTGGAGGCCAGGATCAGGGGAGACGAGGTAGGAAGTATCATCTTCTTAAAAGCCTCGGCCCGGCGGGCCAACCGCGGCAGGGTGAAAATTTACCGCGGGTTTCCTTGGCCTACCGGGCCATGTGCTCTTCCGTGCAGGC
The DNA here is from genome assembly GCA_035534995.1 of Chloroflexota bacterium. Taxonomy (GTDB): domain Bacteria; phylum Chloroflexota; class UBA5177; order JANWHV01; family JANWHV01; genus JANWHV01. The sequence continues at coordinate 3,544 of DATLQX010000185.1, forward strand.
GCATTGTAGCATTAGGGCACCCCTGATGGGAAATAGAATTGTGCATGACAGGGAAGATATTTTGCCCCTACGTCAAGAAACTTGTACACATCCGGCTCAGGAATGAGCCGCGGCCCGGCTCTCCTCCCCGGTGAAGGGATCGCCGCGTTTGGTACATTAGAACCAGAAGTATTGGCGCCTATGGCGCCCCATCCGAACCCGGCGCCCGGCGCCGCGGCGCGGAAAGCATTCGGAGGCGCGGGCATGGACCGTGAGGAGTACGTCGAGAACCTGCTGGATTACTATGAGAATCCGCGGAACCGGGGACCGCTCCCCGATGCCCAAATACATGCCTCCGGGGGGAATCCTGGCTGTGGTGACCTGGTCACCATGTACGCTCATGTGGATGACGCCGGGCGGCTTAATCAGGTGAGTTTCGAGGGCGAAGGGTGCACGATCAGCCAGGCCGCCGCCTCCATGTTGACCGAGATGGCCCAGGGCAAAACCCTGGCCGAGGTGGGTGAGATGACCTACGAGGAGTTGATCGACGAACTGGGACGCGAAGTGGTGTCCGTCCGCCCGCGCTGCGCCACGCTCGGACTCTCTATCCTCAAGAATGCGGCCCGCGATTACGCGGCCGCCCAACCCTCTGCTACCTAATGCGTCTCGCCTTCCTTGCCCAGGGTTTGGGCTCGGTGGTAGGCTGCCAGCACCGCCTCGGCCATGGTTGAACGGAGACCGCCCTTTTCCAGATGATAGAGGGCCTGCGCCGCGGTGCCGCCGGGCGATGTTACCGCGTTCTTCAGGGCGGCGGGGTGGCGATTGGTTTCCTGGGCTAGCCGGGCGGCGCCCAGGACGGTCTGGGTCACCAACTCCTCGGCCATGTAGCGGGGAAGACCGATCTGCACCCCGGCGTCGGTCATCGCCTCCATCAAGAGGAAGAGATAGGCCGGCCCACAGCCGCTAATGCTGGTGGCCATGTTCAAGAACGACTCGTTGGACACCTGCATCTGGCGTCCCAACGCGGCGAAGATGGCCCGCGTCTCGGCGATCTGGTTCTCCTGGACGGCGGGACTGGCCACCCACACGGTCATCCCCTCGCCCACCAGGCAGGGAGTATTGGGCATGGCGCGCACCACCGCCTGGTTCCCGGATCCGTGCTCCAGGGTAGCCATGGTGATTCCGGCGGCGATCGAGACCAGAGCTTTCCCCGTGAGAACGGCGCGCAGTTCGGGCAGCACGGTGGAGACCGTCTGCGGCTTCACCCCGAGGATGACCGTGGAGGCACCGCTGGCCGCCTCCGCGTTGTCGCGCACGGTTCGGATGCCGTACTCATACTGGAGGAACGCCCGCCGCTCCTCGCGGGGGGCGCTGGCCACCAACTCCTCCGGCCCACAGAGCTTCTTCCCGAGGAGCCCCTTGATAATTGCTTCCGCCATGGTGCCGGCGCCGACGATGCCGATGCGCATACTTTAATAGCCCTTCTTGATCTGAAGCGATGCCTGCCGCATGCGAGCCAGGATGGGTGCTCCATCCCCGGCTGACAGGAAGTGAGGCTGCGCGTAGTTGTCGATTTGCACCGGCCGGAAACGGACGGAGATCAGACGCTTGCCGTAGAAAGTATAGGTCGCCACGACACCCTGACGGGTCTCGATCGACCACATCTGATCGAAGACGAAGTTGCCATTGGCATAGGCGATGAACTTGCCCCGATACAGTTCGATACCCTGCACCCAGTGTGGGTGGTTGCCAACCACCACGTCGGCCCCGGCCTTCACCGCCAGGTGGGCGATCATCCTTGGATCTTGGTCGGCGATGCCGGGCGCGGTGAGCGGGATCGAGGTATACTCGCGCCCCCAGTGGAACGAGACAATCACGATATCGGCACGCTTCCGCGCCTGATGGACCTCCTTGCTCATCTCGGTAAGATCAACGAGCTCTCCCACCGCGTTGTAACCAAGGAAGGCAAAGGTCACGCCTTTGACCTTCTTATACACGGTATGTCCGAAACCATCCCAGGCAATCTTCGCGTCGGTAAGGTGTTGCTCGGTCTCTTGAATACCTGCGACCCCATAGTTGCCGATATGATTATTCGGCAAGTTTGCCACATCGACTCCCGCCAGCGTGAGCCCCGCCACGACCCGTGGATCGCCACAGAAGCTCATGCCGTAATTGGTTACCGCGCAGCCGCTGATCAGCGGAGACTCCAGGTTAATCAGGGTGAGGTCGGCCGCGCGCGTGAATCCGTAGGTCTTGAGAAACGGGAAGGTGTAGTCATTCCGGATCGACATCTCGTAATTGACGGAGCGGGCTGGGATCACGTCGCCCGTGGCGATCAAGGTGATCAACCTGTGCTTGTCCAGATTGGCGAAGGAAGGTGGGCGGGACGCGAATACACTGGCGATAGAGACAGCCGGCAACGATTCGTGGGTGGATGCGTCGGCGGCAGGGGATGGCAGGAGAAGAAACAACACCGCGAAGGCAATGATTCCTCGGCGCACGAGCTTTCCCTTTCAGCTTGCGGTCGCCCTCCTCACTTCGCGAAGGCCGGCCGCTGACACGTTACAGGCGGCCACCGCCGGTCCCGCTCGGGGTTCCCGTGACGCCGGATCCGGCCCCGGCGGTCGGGGTCGCGGTGTCGATCGGGATCACCACCACGGTGGCCGCCGGCACGGTCGGTGAATCGGTGGGGATCGGCGTGTCCGTATCGCTGGGGATCACGGTTGGTGAGTCGGTAGGAATCGGAGTGCCCGTACCGGTGGGCGGGCCAACCGGGATTATGACCACGGTAGCCGCCGGCACGGTTGGAGTCGCGGTGGCGGGAGGAGTGGCCATGTCGCTCATGGCAATGGTGGCGGTTGGGGTGATCACGGTGGGAACGACGAGAGGTGTCGCCATCCCGGTCTGGAGCATACCGCCCATTGCGGGAGTTGGCGGCGGGGGAGTAGCCGAGGCTCCGGCGACCGGAGGGGCGGGCGGCGCATGGTTGTTACCCAGATCGCCTTTCCCATTCTGGGCCTCCGCATTGGCCGAAAGGGTGGACATCCCCGCCGCGGAGGGGCCAAGATCAAGGCCAAAGTCGGCGTTGTCGTGGATGGCGCTGCCGCTGATCGCGACCGGCTGGTCCGAGCTATTGAAGATGCCGTCAGTGGCACTGAAGGCGACCTCGGCTTTCGTGATCTGGGCCGACGCATGATCCTGGATCCCCAACGCGGGATGGCCGGTCGCCCCGCCGTAGAGGAGACGCAGGCGCTGGATTGCCGCCTTCGTCGTTCCTTTCAGGATCAGGCCCCGCCAGTCCCCTGGTTGTGGGCTGGTCGCGCCGCCGTCCGCGTTGGTGTCGCCACCATGCGCGTCATCGCGGTATGAGGTCATGATCGCGTACTGACTGGCCGTACCGGCCACGATCAGGTTGGCGTCCAGCACGCTGAGCCGTGACTGGGGATCGAAGCCCTTGAGGATCACCCCCGGCCCCAGCCGGAGGGTACCCTGGCTATCCACCAGATCCATGGCCTGGAGGATGAAGGGCACTCCGACCAGCGACCAGTCCACGGTGGCCCCGTTGCCCGCGATGGTCGCGCTCGGAGTGACGAAGACCGCGTTGTGCGTGTTCGGCGGCACCCCATGGGCGGAGAATTGGTTAGTGTTGTCGATGCTGATTCCGCCGCCAATTAGGAGGGGAATGGCGTTGGCGACGAAGACATCGCGTTGAATGATCGCACCGGGCGGCGCGGCTCCGGCGTTGAGCCCGTAGCCTTTGGCCCCGGCGATCACACTGTCCTGGATGGACACGTTGGGCTTGCCGCCGTCCGCGATGAAGATCTCGGCGTTCCCGGTCTGGCTCGCCGCGCCACCGTAATAGAACTGCGTGTAATCAAGAGCGAGCGTCCCACCGGCCCCGGTCACGCCGACGCTGCCCCAGTCGCCCGGCTGGGGCGCCGGATGCTTGCCTGTCCCGACTGCCCCGAATTGAGGGTCGTTGATCGAGGTGAAGATGATCGGCGCGGCGGCTGTCCCGACCGCGGTGAGCGTCCCGCCATCGACCTGGAGCCCGGCATTGGCGCCGCTCAAGTAGATATGTACACCAGGCTGGATGGTCAGGGTGACTCCGGCGGGAACGCGCACGTCTCCGCTAATCAGGTAGGGGCTGCCGGCGAGCCCCAGGGTCTGGGTCGTGGTGATCGCGGTGATCGGGGTGGGGCCGACCGGGGCAGTAAGACCGTTGCCGGCCAGGGTGTTCGCGGTAAGGGTAGTCACTGGTTGCGCGTTTGGGTCGAGATGAATGCCGAATCCCCGGTTGTCGTGGATGGCGCTGCCGCTGATCGTCACCGGCTGATCCGATTGATTGTAGACACCGTCAGTGGCGCTGAAGGCGATCTCGGTCTTGCTGATCTGGGCTGAAGCGTGATCCTGGATTCCCAGCGCGGGATGGTTGGTCGCCCCGCCGTAGAGGATGCGCAGGCGCTCGATGGTGGACTTGGTCGTTCCTTTCAGGATCAGGCCCCGCCAGTCACCCGGTTGCGGCATGGTCGCGTGGCCGTCCGCGTTGGTATCGCCTCCGTGCGTATCATCGTGATACGAGGTCATGATCGCGTACTGACTGGCCGTGCCGGCCACAATCAGGTTGGCATCCAGCACGCTGAGCCGTGACTGGGGATCGAAGCCTTTGAGGATCACCCCCGGACCAAGCCGGAGGGTGCCCTGGCTATCCACCAGATCCTTGGCCTGGAGGATGAACGGCACTCCGACCTGCGACCAGGTCACGGTGGCCCCATTGCCGGCGATGGTCGCGCTTGGGGTGACGAAGACCGCGTTGTGCGTGTTGGGCGGATCATCGCTCGTGTGAAAAATGTTGCTGTTATCGATGCTGATCCCGCCGCCAATCAACAAAGGATACTGATCGGCCACGAAGGTATCGCCGCCGATCACCGTACCAGGTGGCGCCCCTCCGGCGTTGAGCCCGTAGCTCTTGGCGGCGCTCATCTCGCTATTTTGGATCGCCACATCGGCTTTTCCGCCGCCGGCGATAAAGACCTCGGCATGGCTCGTTTGGGCGGAGGAGCCGCCGTAGTAGACCTGTACATGGGCAAAATGAAGGGTGCCGCCGGCGCTGGTCACGCCAATGTCTCCCCAATCGCCCGGCCGGGGGGCGGGGCGGGTGAGCGTATCGAGCGCCCCATGGACCTGGTCGTTGATCGAGGTGAAGACGATGGGCGCGTCGGCGGTCCCAAGCGCGGTGAGCGATCCGCCATCCACCTGGAGGCCGGCGTTGGCGCCGTTAAAGTAGACGTGCACCCCTGGCTGGATGGTCAAGCTCACTCCGGCGGGGATCCGCGGGTTGCCGGTGATGATGTAGGGACCGCCGGCAATTCCCCAGGTCTCGGTTGAGGTGATCACCGTGACCTGGGTCGGACCGCCATGATCGGGAGTGATCCAGGGAGAATAGCCGGTCCGGATCGATTCCACCTGGGTGCCGGTCTTGTTGAGATCGAAATAGGTAACGGCCGGGTTCCCGTTCAGGGTGTTCTTGCCGACCAACTCCAGGGTCGTGGGAATCGCCGTGCCGGCTGGTTTGGCGCCCGTGGCGGAGGGAGACTTGCTGATAGCGGCAGCCATTACTGGGCTCTGGCTGATCGTCTTGATCGAACCGCCGAATGCCTTCCGGACGTCTCCCACCAGACTGCCCACATGGACGCCGGCCGCGGTCGTGAAGGCGGGCGAGTTGGTGGCGATCGATACCACCCGCCCGGCGCGGATCCGCGCCTGCAAGGTGCCGCGCTTCTGAGGCTGGGTGATCACGGTGTCTTGATTGGTCATGGCCGCGTCCTTGCCCAGGGCCGCCATGACCGCGTCCGGGTTCGCGGCTCCGAGCTTGACCACCCCCACCGCCGCGTTGGGCTGGACCAGGAGTTCCCGCGCGGCGACCCGCAGGCGCGAGAGGGCAATAGGTCCGGCGATGGCCGCCGCGAGGATCAAGGCGCCGAGAACTACCAGGCGGTATAAAAGGCGTAAGCTACGGAAGCGGGGGGTATAGATGAAGACGCCCGCGATCTGCGTGGCGACCCCCAGGCTCGGCTTCACGGCGACCCGGAAATCGAACGGATGCGGCATCCCGACCAGGCGGGGGTGCAGAGGGCGAACCGCGATGTGTACCGTGGCGCGTTGGCCGGGTCTCACCTCGGTCATCAGCGGCTTCACCGCGAAGTCGCAGCCCTCCTCGCTGTCGTGCGCCTCCAGATCGACCTCAATAGGGGCATTCCCCTCATTGCGCAGCAGGAGGTTGAAGCGAGCCTTCCGTCCAGTGACGCGGGTCGGGCGTAACTGGACCTCAAGGGAGGGGGCGGCGGCAACCCGCAAGGTGCCGGCGGCCTCCGTTGTATCCGCTGGATTGGCCCGCCCGGTAACCGTGACCGTGAACGGGTGGGCGCCGGCCTCCATTTTCACGTCCTGTTGCGAGTGGATGGAGATCCGGACATCCTCGCGGTCGTTGGGGAAGAGCCCGGTGGTCCTCTCGGGCAAGGTATACCACTCGCGCGGCAGCCCTTCGAGCGCGATCGCATACCGTTCTACTGTCGTGCCGGTATTGTGGATAGTGACCACCACCTCGGCCGGAGTAGTAGGGCGCGCTTCGATAACCGATGGGGTCAGGGTGATTTGGATCGCGGAAGACATGTCGCCATGATAACACGCCGCGCCCGCCCTGGCGTTCCACGCCCCGCCCAAGAGTTCGCCGAAAAGTCACGAGACAGTCTGGGACCGTTCCACTATCCTGGATTCATCTGTCGTGGCGGATTGTAGGCCGCGGGTTCGTCTGAATCGCCTCGCACCCGGAGGGACACCACCAGCATGGACATCATCCTGATTCCCGGCCTATGGCTCGACGGATCGTCGTGGGAGAAGGTCGTTCCCGTCCTCGAGCAGGCGGGCCACCGCGCCCACCCGATCACGTTGCCCGGTATGGAGTCCCACGGCGCCGACCGTTCCCGGATCACCCTGCGCGACCACATCGCCGCGGTCATCGCGGCAATCGATTCCGCCGATGGCAAGGTCATGCTCGTCGGGCATTCCGCCGGCGCGGGGATCGCCCATGCCGCGGTCGACGCGCGGCCCAATCGGGTCGCCCGCGCCGTGTACGTCGGCGGCTTCCCCACGGGCGATGGTGGTCCCATCGCCGACGGGTATCCGGCCGAGAATGGTGAGGTTCCGCTGCCGGACTGGTCAGCCTTCGGGGACGAGGATCTCGCCGGCCTCGACGAGGCGGCGCGCGCCGCGTTCCGCGAGCGCGCGATCCCGTCGCCCGAGCAGGTCACCCGCGACCCACAGCGGCTCAGCGACGAACGCCGCTACGACGTGCCCGTCACCGTCATCGCGACCGAGTTCACCAGCGAGATGCTCCGGAACTGGATCGAGCAGGGCGCGAGGTCGGTGCGGGAATTCACGAAGATCCGCGATGTCGACTACGTCGACCTGCCCACCGGCCACTGGCCGCAGTTCACCCGGCCCGAGGAACTGGGGCGGGCGATCCTGGGCTCCATGGCGGCCCCGCCGGGAGATACACCACCCCTGGGCGACCTGGATGAGCACGGTCGGCCGGAGCCTCCCCTCGCGGCCGACGAGACTGCCACCCTCCTGGGCTTCCTGGAGTACCAGCGCGCGACGTTCGCGTGGAAGTGCGGGGGACTGGACGCGGCCGGCCTGCGGGCGACCGTGGGCGCCTCGTCGATGAGCCTGGGCGGGATGCTCAAGCACCTGGCCTATGTTGAGGCCGACTGGTTCTCCCGGTGGCTGCACGGGCGAGACCGGCAGCCACCGTGGGACACGGTGGACTGGAAGGCCGACCCCGACTGGGAATGGCACTCAGCCGCCCATGACTCGCCTGAGCAGCTCTTCGCGCTCTGGCAGGACGCCGTAGCTCGCTCCCGCTCCCTGGCCGCGAAGGCGCTGGCCGACGGCGGCCTGGGCCGGCTGGCCCGGCGCGCCTGGCCCGATGGCCGGGCACCCAGCCTGCGCTGGATCCTGTGCCACATGATCGAGGAGTACGCGCGGCACAACGGCCATGCCGACCTGCTTCGGGAGTCGGTGGACGGGAGTACCGGGGAGTAGCCATGCAATCGCATCCACATCGACATCTCCGTGCCGCACGACCAGGCCGATGCGTGCATCGCGGCGGCGATCGCCGCCGGTGGCCACCTGGTGACTGACCAGTACGCGCCGGCGTTATGGGTGCTGGCCGACGCCGAGGGCAACGAGACGTGCGTGGCTCACAATTGAGCTGGGGATCACCGTGGAAGATATTGTTGCTGAGCTACCTGCCGCGCGAAGTGACGTACTCCACGAGATCCATGGCTCTTCCTCTATGCGGGAGATAGACCGACGAATCGCGGCGCTCAAGGAGCAAACTCCCGCGCCTCAGCCTGGCGACCATGGCTAGTTGGCGGTGAGCCAAAGCGGGTCATGTCGGCACTTTCAAGACTGGCGCAATCTTGCGCGTTAATACTCGCGACTTTGATGGACGACGCGGAGCACCACCACGACTTCTCGTTCGCGGTCGACCGCGTAGATCAGCACGTAGGGATAGCGGCGAAGCACGCGCTTACGTATCCCCGGCTCGCGCTCCGGCCATGCTTCGGGGAACTCGCATAGGCCTTCAATGGACACCTGGATCGAGGCGAGCAAGCGGGCTAGGTACCGTTCCTGATTGGGTTCGCTGAAGTGTAGCCGAATACCCTCGAGATCCTCTTCGGCGATATCACCCAGTTCATACCTCACCCAACGATCTCGGACGGTGCGTCTATCTCACTATCCTCATGAGCATCGGCACGAGCCTGAGCAAGATCCTCCGGAGTGAACATTCCCTCGGCCAGGTAGCGCGCAAAGATTGCCTCTCCCGGAGAACTGGTCATCTCGCCTGCCTTGAAGCGGGCGACGGCCCTCCGGGTTCTGGCTTCGTCCTCCAGCATTTTCAGGAACCGTTCGAGGGCATCGATAGCCAGCACATCGATATCCATATGTAAGGACTGGGCAACTGCCGTCATGCGTTTGCCCAACTCCTCCGGCAGGGTGACGGTGGTATTCATCCGTCGTGCCCTCCTGTGCGCCATTCTACGCCACTCCTGTGGTTCACTGCCAGGGACATAGCTCACCAGCGTACCGGATCACTCGATCAAGGAACGACTCTTTGTAGGCACCCTACACCTAAACGATCCCCGGCCTGTGCTACAATCCTCCCCGTAGTCGGGAAGGACGGTGCGCATGCTGGCGATGGTGCAATCCTGCGCGGTGGTGGGGCTGGATGGGGCGTTGGTCCGGGTGGAGGTGGATCTGGCCAACAACCTGCCCGCCTTTACCATCGTCGGCTTGCCCGACGCGGCGGTGAACGAGGCCAAGGAACGGGTACGGGCGGCGATCCGCAATAGCGGCCTCACCTTTCCCATGAAGCGGATCACGGTCAACCTGGCCCCGGCCGACTTGCGGAAGGAAGGGCCGGCCTACGATCTGCCGATGGCGGTGGGGGTGCTGCGGGCCGGCGAGCAGGTGGTCTTCGACGACGCCGGCTGCCTCTTCCTGGGCGAACTGGGGCTGGACGGCGCCCTCCGCCACACCAACGGCATCCTGCCCATGGTGGCGCTGGCCCGCGACCACGGGATCACCACCGTGTTCGTCCCCGCCGTGGACGCCGGGGAGGCGGCACTGGTCGAAGGGGTGGCGATCATTCCGGTGGAGACCCTTTCCGCCCTGGTCGGTCACTTGCGGGGTGATGTCCTGATCTCCATGGCCCGTCCGGTCGTCTTCAGCGAGAGTGATGCCCCACCGAGCGGACCCGATCTGGCGGACGTGCGCGGGCAGGAGCATGTAAAGCGGGCCCTGGAGGTGGCGGCGGCGGGTTCGCACAACGTGCTGATGTTCGGCGCCCCTGGGGCGGGGAAGACCCTGCTGGCCCGCGCTCTGCCGGGGATTCTCCCCCGGATGACCGCCGAGGAGAGCCTGGAGACCACCAAGATCTTCTCGGTGGCGGGGATGCGCAGTTCGGACGAGCCGCTGGTGCGGGCCCGTCCCTTCCGCGCTCCGCACTATACGATCAGCCACGCCGGACTGGTAGGCGGCGGCCGCTGGCCCCGTCCCGGCGAGATTTCCCTGGCCCATCGCGGCGTTCTCTTCCTGGATGAACTGCCCGAGTTTGGCCAGGCGGGGCTGGAGGTGCTGCGGCAGCCCCTGGAGGATGGGACGGTGACGATCAGCCGCGCCCAGGGAACCGTGACCTTCCCCGCCAAGTTCATGCTGGTGGGGGCGATGAACCCCTGCCCCTGCGGCTTTGCCGGTGACCCCTTGCGCGAATGTACCTGCTCGCCCACCGCCGTGGCCCGCTACCAGCGACGGCTCTCCGGGCCGCTTCTGGATCGGATCGACATCCATGTCGAAGTGCCGCGCGTGCAATACGAGAAGCTGACCGACCAGCATACCGGCGAGACCTCCGCCTCGGTGCGGGCCCGAGTGCAGGCGGCGCGGGAACGACAA
>DATLQX010000186.1:0-2345 GCA_035534995.1 Chloroflexota bacterium
TCGGACACCACGCGGGTAATGGCGTGGGTCGGGATGGCGTGCCTGGCGGTGCTGGCGGTTCTCTACCGTCCTCTCCTCTTCTCCTCGCTTGCCCCAGATACCGCCGAGGCGCGTGGGGTACCGGTGCGGCTTATCTCCGCCGTCTTTCTCGTGTGCATGGCGGTCGCGGTGGCCGAGGCGGCGCAGGTGGTAGGGGTGCTGCTCGCTACCGCTCTCCTGATTGGTCCACCGGCCACCGCCGCGTACCTGGTTGCCCGGCCTGGGCTCGGGATGGCGCTCGCGGCGGCGATCGGCGTCCTGGAGACCTGGCTGGGAATCGACCTCGCTTACGTGAGCTACGATTGGCCGCCGGGCGGCAAGGGCTGGCCGGTCAGCTTCTTTATCACCAGTCTGGCTCTGGCGGGTTTTATCACCGCCCGCCTCCTGCGCCCGGCCTTCAGACGCCGGGTGAGCGCGGCCCGCCCGCGACCACGGGTGCTCTGAGCGATGGATCGTCTCATTCAGCCTGCCATGTTCGACCAGCCCTTCATGCAAAATGCGCTGCTGACCGGTAGTATAGCCGCCGCGTTGGCGGGTGTGGTGGGGTTCTTCATCGTGTTGCGGGGGGTCAGCTTCGCCGCCCACGCCCTGGGTCAGATTGGTTTCGCCGGGGCGGCCGGGGCGGTGCTGATTGGAGTGGCGCCCCTGTGGGGTCTGGTGGTGTTCGCCCTTGGGGGCGCCGTCGTCCTGGGCGCCCTGGGGGTTCGGGAGCAGGGGCGCGACGCCACGACGGCCCTGGTGCTCGTGGCGGCCCTTGGGCTCGGCGCCCTGTTCATTGCCCTGAATCCCGTGTACGCCACGGAAGCATTCGCCCTCCTCTTCGGCACTATCGTTGGAGTAAGCCGTGATCAGGTGTGGCAGACCGGCCTGCTGGCGCTGGGCTGCGTGGCCGGCTTGGCGATTCTCTACCGTCCTCTCCTCCTGGCATCCGTCAGCGCGGAGACGGCGGAGGCCCGTGGGGTGCCGGTGCGCCTGGTGGGGACCCTTTTCCTGGTTGTGGTGGGAATCGCGGCGGCGGCCACGATCCCCACGGTGGGAACCCTGCTGATCTTCAGCTTGCTGGTGGGGCCGGCGGCCGCCGCGTCCTCGCTGACCGGCCGGCCATTGGCGGCGATGGGGCTGGCGGTTGGACTTTCCCTGCTCGCCACCTGGGTGGGCCTGATCGTGGCCTACGATACGGGGTGGCCTATCGGCTTCCTTATCTCCGCCGCCGTCACCGCGCTGTATCTAGGGGCTCGTCTGGGTGGGCCGCGCCTCCCTCGGCGACGATTGGCCCAGGGCATGCGCGACGCATGAATGGATCGGATCCGTTTGATTGCTCTGTCAGCTGAAAGGATGATGGTATACTGAGGATGAAACCGAGCCAAGCGCGGGGAAGGCAATCCGTGCCTATCACCGAACAGATCGCCGAAGAGGACGAGGTCATGCGCCGCCTGGTGGCGCGGAATCGCCAGGCCACCATCCAGCGCCGGATCGTTCTCCAGGTGTTGATGGATCGGCGTTCCTACGTCACCGCGCGCGAACTCTACGCGGCGCTGCATGAGGATCACCCCAGCATCGGCCAGGCAACGGTCTATCGAACTCTGGAACTGCTGGTGGAAGCGGGCGCCGCTACCCGATTCCCGCAGGTGAACAATGAGAGCAAGTACATTTACTGCCCGGTGCGCCATCATCACCATCTCGTCTGTACCCGTTGCGGGCTGGTGGAGGATATCGAGGGCTGCGTCATTCCCGCCGTTGGGGCCACGCTGGAACGGCGCACCCGCTTCCAGATTAACGAACACGCGGTCACCTTTTACGGCTTTTGTGGGGATTGCAAAACGCGCTAAGCAGCCTCTTAACCTTTCTTGACTGTTTAATCGTGCACATAACGATAAAGCACCTCGACGCCCACTCAACCTTTCGTTGCCCTCGAATCAGCGCGGGCAACGGCCGAGGTGGGTCCTTGGTTACAGCCGTGTCCATTCGGCATGGGCAGTCACGGTGGTGCCCCTGGCTGATCGTGCGAGGGCACCCAAGAGGGGTGCTCCCAACAAGAGCAGGAACGTACGCCAATCTGAACTAGGCGGTAGTCGGGGACAGCACTTCCACCACCACCCCATCTGGGGCCTGGATGAAGCAGTAATCCAGTGGGCCGGTGGGGGTCTGAAGGATAGCCGGCTCGACCACGAACTCCACTCCCTTGGCGCGTAGGTCGGCGACCGCCTCGGCCAGGTTCGGTACGTGGACCGCGAAGTGGTCGGTCGCGTTGCCGCGCCCCGCGGCGACCGGTGTCCGTGAGGTGATCGTCAAGCGCACCCCCGAGA
>DATLQX010000187.1:0-2487 GCA_035534995.1 Chloroflexota bacterium
CGTGACGTTCACCTGGAGCGCCGGCACCGGGGCTGTCAGCTACACCCTGCACCTCGGAACCACGGTGGGCGGGTACGACATCCGCGGCACCACCACCACATCCACCTCCGTCAACTACGCGCCGCTGCCCACCAACGGCGAGACCATCTACGTCCGCCTCTACACCAACTACGCCGCCGGCAGAGCCTATACCGACTACGTCCTCACTGCGGCGCCATAGGCAATCCTCTGAACTTGGATGCCCCCGGTCCCTCGCCTTCGGGGACCGGGGACCCGAGAGAACACCCCGAACTCGGCGGGCGGCCGGCCCGGACCCGAGGATGCAGCTTCCTTCGCGGAAGATTGCGCGCCTGGGTCCACGGCGTTGGCACCCGGGCCTCACCAGCAGGGAATGACCCCGGCCTTACCCCCAGGTCCCCACCAAAATGTTCTCCCCCTCCGATTTTCCCTATTTACAAACTAAAATTATGTGATAACAATATACTCATACTCGAACTCAAGCCCGCGGCAAGTACCCTCCCCAGTCGCACTCCGGACTCCCGGTTCCCCGCAGACAGCTCTTCGTCTGTGGGGTGGGGAATCGAGATCAAGATCGGAGCGCAGCACCATGATGAAAAATCAACGCAACCTACAGCCCGCAACCCGGCTCCAATGGGCCGACTGTCATATCCCCCACACCGACCACCCCATCCCCGGCGCCCGCTCCCAGGCCGAGCGTGAGACCCCCCTCCCCTCCAACGGTAACCATCACTCGCCTATTGGTAACCAAACCGGCTCTGCCAGCTCCGCCGCTCCTGACTTCGTTACCTCCGCTGTACCGCGAATAGCCAGCCAATACAGAGTGTGGAATAGCCAGCCAATACAGAGTGTGCACTTTCAGCACGTATCTCTCTGATTCCAATTCATATCGCCGTTTTTATTTCACGCAGTTGCGCCCCGCCCGCTGCGCCGGAGGGGCAGGGCTGGAGAACAGTGCGGTTCGAGTGTTAGCCGCGGACGGAGACGCCGGCGAAGTTCAGGACGATGACGCCGTTGACCGGCTGGCCCCAGAACGTGGCAGGCTCGAAGCGGTCCTCAAGGAGAAGGTTTTCGACCTGCGAGCGGGTGGAGGGATCGTTGGGCCCTGAGACGATGTCGAAATCGTAGACCTCGCCCGAGTCATTGATGAACGCCTCAACCACGACGGGGGCGGGCAGCGAAGCCATGTCGTTGTCGCCGGTGCCGGTGATGGAGCAGATGAAGCGGGGCGCGGTGGCCCGGCCGAGAGGCTCATCGCCGGCCTGGGCGGCTTTGGGCTGGGCCACAATGCCGACCAGCACAATGACGGTGCCGATCAGGAGCACGGCTGAGGCGAATCCGGCTCCGGCCTGGAGCAGGAACGGGCCGATGGTGTTGCGCCACGCCAGACTCAGGGCATCGAGCGGCCGGCGCGCGCGGCGGGCGCGCTCGTGGCTGACCGCGATGCGGATGCGAAGGAGAAGATCGTCCGGCTCGGGCACCGGGCCCAGCATGGAGAGCGAGGCCTGCACGCGCCGCAACCCGGCCCACTCCAAAGCGCAAGCGGAGCAGGAATCGATATGCGCGGCAACCTGGTGCATTTCCACACCGGTCAGGCGGCCATCGAGATATTCGGAAAATCTAGTCTGCACAGCACTGCAGCCGTTCATCTTGCCTCCTCTCCAAGGGGCAGGTGGATCGCGTCTGTGGCAGGGGAAGGACGGCCGCATTTCTGGGCGGTGAGGATGGCCTTAAGGCAGGCGCGTCCGCGTACCAGCCTCGATTTGACCGTTCCCAGATTCACGCCCTGCACCTCCGCCACTTCCTCATATACGAATCCCTCGAGGTCGCGCAGGATGAGGGTGGTGCGGAAAGGTTCCGGCACCTGAGCCAGCGCGGCTTCGACGCGTGCGCGGTTTTCCGCGTGCACGGCGGCATCGAACGGCGATTCTCCTGGATCGACCAGCAATTCCTTCAGCCGGACAGGCGCGGAATTTTCGCTGTCGCCGATCTCCTGTTCGATGGGTACTTCCTGCTGCCTGTGACGCACCCACCAGCGGCGCTGGTTAGATGCTTCCCGCAACGCGATCCGGTAAATCCAAGTGCGCAAACTCGATTCGCCATGGAAATTGCGCATCCCGCGGAAGATCTTGACGAACACCTCCTGGGTGAGGTCCGCGGCATCGGTGCGGTTCTGCACGGTGCGCGCGAGGAGAGAATAGATGGGCTGGTGGTAACGGGCGATGAGCCAGGCGAAGGCTTCTTCGGAGCCGGCGCGCAACTCCGCTATGAGGGCCGCCTCCTCTGTTTGAAGCGACAACGCGCTGGCTAAGTTCCCCATGGCAAGATCCGCCTGCAACCCGTATCCTCCCACGTTACCGCAAACCGGCCAGGTTTGGCATCTCCACGCGGGGCATCCCGGTTCGCATTGGGAGCGGATCTGCTCCCGGGCCACGAAGCCCGATCGCGAGTCCGCGGGTTGCGAACCGG
>DATLQX010000188.1:0-39995 GCA_035534995.1 Chloroflexota bacterium
AGGTCGTGGGACTCCGGGTCGGGAGCGAATGGGATCGTGGTTGCGCGGATCAGGGCACCGGTGCGTGTATCGAGCATGTTCACCAACGTCGAGGTGATGGTCACCCGGCCCGTGCGCGTGCCAACGCGCCCATAGCTCACCACGAAGAGGTGCTGCGTCCTCGCATCGACGGCCGCCCGCCACGCCACCCAGCCGAGCGGCTGGCTGCGCAGCACGGTGCCGGTGGCCCGGTCAACCGTCGTGACCACCCCATCCTGCCCGCCAACGATCGTCACGCTCTGGTCCGTCACCGATTCCTGCTTGGTGGCTGTGCCAACACTGATGGCAAAGAGATGGTCCGTCTGATCATCGAGCAGCAGATTCACGATTGGGGAAGCATTCTTGAGCGGCAGGGTGCGGACCACCGCTCCGGTCGCCGCACGCACGAAGGTGATGCTTGTCTGCTTCCCCGTGACCATCGCGACCGTTCCGTGGGCCTCATCCGCCACGATCCCCGTCACGGACGCCCAGGGTTGCTCGAGGTGCACCGTGGCCTTCAGCTGCCAGGTATGGGTATCGTAGAGGCGTACCGTGCTACTCGTCGTATTGACGACACACAGGGTGGCAGTGGCTTGGTGCGTGGCGAACTCCGTATCGCCCCGCGGGTAGGGCAGGGTATGCACGGTCGCACCGGTCTTCGTGTCCAGGATGTGGATGACCCCCGGTCCCGTCGCCGAGGCGCCCACGCCAGGGGTGAGGGCAACCGCGAGTTGGCCGAGCCTGCCGGCCACCCAGGTGCCCTGGAGCGCTCCTGGGCCGAGATCGACGGTGCGCTGCGTCACGCCGGTCCTGGTGTCCAGGATCAGCACGCGCAGCGGCTCGGACGCTCCACCATTCGGGAACACCCCACCCATGATCACGAAGAGATGGTGTGAGGCGTCATCGACGAGGAGCCCGCGGGCAAAGCGGCCTACCCCACGCGTGACGTGCAAGATCTGCCCCGTCCGCGCATCAAGCATACTCACGGCGCTGGCGAACTGCGTGGGGGTTTGGTAGTCCTGGCTGAGGATAAATAGATGACCGGTCGCCGGGCTCGCCGCCGCCGCGATCGCCAGCGAACTCGGCTCGGTTAGCGCGTTCGGGGCGGCAGATGGTCTGGCGGCGGCAGCGGGTACACCGGCGCCCAGCATGGTCAACAGCAGGACGGCCAGAGCCACCGGCCTGGTGAGTAGCCGCGGATGTTTCATGGTCGTGCTCCTTATCCTTCACGTTGGAAGTCTGTTGCCTGGGCTCCCGCTACGTCGCGTTTATGGTCGCTGTGTGGCGGTGGTACCGTGGAAGGTGCAGATGCCGGGGCAGGTGGATGTGCGTCACGCTGATCGCCAGGAGCAGGGCCACCACCCCGGTGGGGAGCAGGAAGGTGCCCAGCCCCACCCAGTGATTGAGCAAGACATCGCTTTCGCCACCTGCGCTGCTGACATAGGTGCCGGTCGTGCCGCTCAGGCTCGTGGCGCTGAACGAATCCAGCGCACCGGCCAGGGTCAGGACCACCGCGCCGATCCACAGCAGCGCCTGTCCCGGCAGCACCGTGAGACCCCCACGTAGATGAAGAGCGCCCCCCACTGCTACCAGGGAGGCAGCCAGCCCTATGGCGACGCCGAAGATTACGATCCGCCCCCCATCCGGCCATACGGCCATCGCCGGGGTGACCAGGTAATGCCAGAAGAAGGCATAGGCCAGCCCGAGCACGGCGAGGAGCGTTGCCGTGACGGCTGCACCAACCTCAAACCCGCTCGTTACCCTCCGCGCTCGCTCGCTCCGCGCGTCCGGCTCTCGACGGGGCGTCTTCCAATACACCCAGAAGGTGTAGAGGCCGGCGGGCACGAACACCAGAAGCGCCGGCAGGACGAGGATATCGCCTGCCACAAAGACGCCGGCGGCCGCTGAGTCGACCAGGCCCGGCTGAGGCAGATCGTTCAGGATGATCAACTTGCCGCCGCCGGCCATCCATATGGCGTCGCCGATCAGCACGAGCATGACCGCGGCGATGCTGCCGATGTAGGACAGGAGGGCGATCCAGATGCCCATCGTGCGCCACGGATTCGCTTCCCCTGGTGAGGCGAGCCGGGCCAGGATACAGCCTGGACCGAGGGTCAAGATGCCGAGCAGGAGCGTACCGGCGGCGTTCGGGCTGACATCCTTGTTTACCACCAATCCGTACGCCCAGAGCCCAACCAGGACGGCGAATCCGAGGACGACGGTGCCCAGGAAGAGGATGCGTGGCCGGCGCGACAGGCCACCCGGACTCGTGCGTATGTTGTTGCCTGCCATGGGACTCCTCCCTCACTGGAGGCGGTAGCATGGGACAAGCCGGTGAAGACCTCGCTCAGTCCTGTCGGGAGATGCCTCCGTTCTCATGCTACGCTCCTCCTCCACGCGCCGCATCGGGTGGATCGCCTGATGCGCGCACGGCAGAGCGGGCCTATGCTCGAACATGGGGACGCATCGGGCGATCAGGTCTGGGTGCGTGGTGCCTTGCCGTCCCAGGCGGGAAGGAACCTGCCATGCCTACGCGCCAACTCGTGCTTGCAATGACGGCCTGCGCCATCTCGTTTGCGGTCTGGGGGCTGATCGCGGGGCTTGCACCGCGCTTTCAGGACCTATACGGCCTGACCGATGCGCAGACTGCCCTGGCCGTCGCCCTACCCGTCGTCCTCGGAGCGCTGTTCCGCATCCCGTTAGGCATCCTGGCGGACCGCTACGGGGGACGTGCCGTCTTCACTTGCCTCCTCGCGTTCGCCCTCCTGCCGTGCGCCTGGATCGCGCTGGTGCACGCCTATGCGGCTCTGCTCGTCGGGGGCTTCTTTCTCGGCGTCGCCGGCGCCAGCTTCGCCGTGGGCATCAGCTTCACCAGCAAGTGGTTCCCTTCCGAGCACCAGGGGCTGGCTCTGGGACTGTTCGCGCTGGGCACGGGCGGCCAATCGATCACCGTGTTCGCCGCTCCGCGTCTGGCCGCGATCATACCCTGGGAGTCCATCTTCTGGATCTTCGGCCTAGCCAGTTTGGTGTCGGCGGGCCTGTTCTGGGCGTACGGGCGGGACGCCGCCACAGGACGAGCAGTGACGCACGGGCAGAGCATGCGGATTCTGGCGCATGAGCGGATCGCATGGGTGCTCGCCGGCTGCTGTTTCGTCACCATGGGTGGTTATCTGGCGCTGGGCGCCTATCTGCCTACGCTGCTCAAGGACCAGTTCAGCTTGACGTTCGAGGATGCCGGGGCACGGGCGGCGGGCTTCGTGGTCCTGGCCACGGTGACGCGACCGATCGGCGGCTGGTTGGCCGATCACCTCGGGGGGGCTCGTGTGCTGGCCGTTGCGCTTGCCCTGGTGGCCGCACTGGCCATGCTGCTGTCGTCCGACCTTCGTCTGTTCAGCGTGGGCATCCTGGGCATGGCGGCGTCCCTCGGCCTGGGCACCGGCGCCCTATTTAAGTTGGTGCCGGAACACTTCCCGAACGAGGTCGGAACCGTAACCGGCCTAGTCGGCGCTATCGGCGGTCTTGGCGGGTTCTTCCCACCGATCGTGCTCGGCGTCTTGAAGCAGGCGATCGGTAGCTACGCCGTCGGCTTTGTGCTGCTCTCAGTGGCCGCGATCGGCGCGCTGCTGCTGAATCTCATTGTGTTCGTGCTGCCCGGCCGCCGGCGGCCTCCTTCCTCCCAGGTATTCCCCATCAGGTGAATCGCCTGATGCGCTGATGCGCGATTAGCGGGAAAGTGAGAGTGGGGGAGAGTACCCGTGTGCCGCCAATCCGGCGCGGGCGCCTCGGCCCCCGAGAGCGGGTAATGGCGATGAAGAAGATGAACACATCCCTGGTTGCTTCCATCGTCGGTGTCGATGGCTGCGGCAAGAGTGCCACCTTTCGTGGCGCCCTTGATGCGTTGGCGGCTCGTGTCCGGGTAGCCGGCATCGGGGACCGGGTCTGGAGCGGCGGGCCGGATGAGCCGCTCAGGGAACGCCAGGATATCCCGCTCTCCCGCGGTGCGCGCACCATCGGGCGTTGGGCCAAACAACTTCGCTGGCAGAACCTCTACAAGAATCTCAAGTTTCTGGAGTTCACCGAGCACTCGCATATCCTCACCTACCTGGCCAGGCACGAGGCGCCAGAGGTGATCCTCACGGATGGTCACCCGCTGGTCAACGCCGCGGCCTGGTCCACCGCCCGCTTCTATCGGCAGGAGTTGTCCGGCGACGACGAAGAGCTGTGGCGGGTGGTCCGCTATCTGGCGGGCGAGCAGAGGATCCCAGTGCGCGCGCTACACCACTACCTGCGCCAGGCATGGCAGCTGCCGGCGTTCAACCTCCTGCGCCTGGGCCGCTTCGACTTCCCCGAGGTGATCTTCCTTCTCGACGTCGACCCTGCCGTGGCCATGGCGCGCATCCGCGCACGGGGGGAGCCCCTCCAGGCGCATGAGACCGAAGCCTTCCTGGGCGAGCTGGGCAGGGCGTATGCGCGGGTCTGCGAGCTGTTGCGGGAGCGGCGCGGCATCCCGGTGATCCGGATCCGGGCGGACCAGGCGTCCCTGGCAGAGGCCGTGCGGATTGTCGCTGAATCGGTGGAGGAGCAGATCATGTACACACAGAGCATACGCATAGCCGAGAAATCGCATCCTACCCAAGCCAGTAGCCCAGCACGCGAATCGCCTCGTGATGGTATCGAGATCGTCGCAACCACCATGTCGGGGTCGATCCAGGATCAAGCAAAGATCCCATCGATAGAGCCAGAGTTCCACGCGCGGACATCCAGGCCGGTGGCCATGCACGCGGCGGACAGCCACGCCGAGGCGCAGGCCCTGGCACACGACATCGTGGCGGGCGGCGGCCGCCTACTGGTGTCGGCCGGCGGTGCCGGCACCTTCAACGCGGTCCTGGAGGGCGCGCACCTGAATGGCGCCGTGCCAGAGAACCTGCGTCTCGCCTTCCTGCGGAAGGGATCGGCGGACCTGATCGGCAAGGTGCTGAACATCCCGGATCAGCTCCCCGAAGCCGTCCAGGCGATCGTGGAGGGCATCGAGACCGACCATACCGTCGCGGCGGACATCCTGGCGGTCGAGGCGGACGATCCCGACGGCCGGCCGCAGCGCCGTCACCTGGTGGGCTTCGGGGGCTTCGGGGTATTCGGTGAAGTGCCGCGGATCAGCGAGACGCGCCTGATCAAATACTACAAGGGCGTCCTGGGCACGCTCTTCGGCGACCTCGGCCCCTTCTACGTGGCGATCACGCTCGCCACGGGCTGGTGGCTGCGCCAACGCCTCCTGCGCCGCATCCCGCCGCTGTCCCTGACGCTCGACGGCGAGGGGCTGCCCCCCGCCCTCTGGGCCAGCGTGTTTGTGTTGAACGGCGATCTGGGCCGCGATTTCCCGCTGGGACGGGACCTGTCGCTGTCGAGCGGCACCTTCCGCGTCGTCGCGCTGCGCTACCAGGGGCTGCGCCGCGCGGTGCGGCAGCTCGTCGCATGCAGGAGTGGTGCGATCCTCGACGAGCCCGAACGCTACGGGGCCATCGCGCGCACCGTGCGCAGCCTCGAGGTGCGCCCGGCGGGCTGCCAACCCCACATGGTCAACGTCGATGGGCTGCGGATGGTCGCGCGCGGTCCGGTGCGCGTCTCAGTCTCGGGCCGGGTGAGGATGGTGGCGGGATGGAAACGCTGATCGATCTGCTGCGGGCTGCCGCCGAGGCGCACGGCGACAAGACGGCGCTCTCCATGCGGATGGGGCTGCGCGAGGACAGGTGGAGCTACGCGCGCCTGTGGCGAGCGGCGCACGCGGTCGCCCGCTCCCTGCGCGAGGAGGCACGCCTGGCCCCGGGCGACCGCCTGATCGTGTGGGGCCCGAACTGCCCCCAGTTGGTTGCCACCTATTTCGGCGCCATGCTGGCGCGCATCGTCGTGGTCCCGCTCGACCCATACAGCACGCCGGAGTTCATCGGCCGGGTAGCGGAGAAGACCGCGGCCGCAGCCATCATCACCGGCTTCGGCGTACCGGCCCTCGCTGGCTACCGGGTGATCCACCTGGCCGATCTGCCCTTCGACGCCCGTGGTCCGCTCGTCGCGGACTGCCCAGCGGCGGACGGCATCGCGGAGATCGTCTTCACCTCCGGCACCACCGGCGAGCCGAAGGGGGTGATCCTGACCCATCGCAACATCGTGGCCAACGTCCAGTCCGCGAGGGATCTGATCCCGGAGGATTCGCGCTACCGTCTGCTCTCCCTCCTGCCCCTGTCGCACATGCTGGAGCAGACCGTCGGCCTCTATCTGCCGCTGCTGAACGGGAACACTATCTACTATCCCACCAGCCGCCAGTCGTCGGTGATCCTCAAGCTGATGCGACGCCACCGCATCATCACCATGGTCGCGGTGCCCCAGATGATCGGCCTGCTGCTCGACGGCATCGAGCGCGAGGCGCGGCGGCAGGCGAAGTCGCGACAATGGCAGCGGGCGCAGCGCCTGGCGGGACACCTGCCGCTGCGGATGCGTCGCTACCTGTTCCGCCGGGTGCATCGCAGCCTCGGGGGCTGCTTCGAGTTCTTCATCTGTGGTGGAGCGTATCTCTCGCCGGAACTGGCCAGGGCGTGGGAGCGACTGGGCGTCAAAGTCGCCGAGGGCTACGGAGCGACCGAGTGCGCGCCGATCATCGCGGGGAATACTCTGCGCAGGCCGATCTACGGCTCGGTCGGCGCGCCCGCGGCTGGTATCCAGGTGCGCCTCTCCCGCGAGGGGGAGATCCAGGTGCGGGGCGCCAACGTCACCCAAGGCTACTGGCGCGACGAGCCGGCCACGCGAGCCGCCTTCTCCGAGGATGGCTGGTATCGCACGGGCGACATCGCCGTGATGGATGAGGCGGGCCACCTCTACCTCAAGGGCCGCCTGAAGGATCGGATCGTCCTGCCCAGCGGCCTGAAGGTCTACCCGGAAGATGTCGAGCAGGTGCTGAGATGCGAGGAGGGGGTTGCCGACTGCGCCGTCATCGGCATTACGGATGCCGCGGGCGCCGCGCACGTACATGCCGTGGTGATCCCCGCCGATCGCGCAGCCGCCGAGCACACGCAGTGTGCGCGCGTAGGCCAGGCGGTGCGCAACGCGAACGCACGCCTGGCGCCACACCAGCGAATCGGCGGCTTCACAATCTGGGAGCAGGCCGACTTCCCCCGCACCGCCCTACAGAAGGTCAAGCGCCACCAGATTCTGGCCGCCCTGGCCGGGAAGACCTCGCCACCGGCGGCGACATCGTGTACGCCGACGGCGGGCGATGATCGGGATAGCCGCTTCAGGCGCATACTCGCCGGGATCGGAGGCGTCGACGCCGCGGCCATCACGCCGGAGACCGATCTCGCGCTCGATCTCCACCTCGACTCCCTGTCCCGCGTCGAGTTATCAGTCCAGTTGGAAGCGGAGCTGGGCGTCTCGGTGGCCGATTCCGGCCTGGCCACGGTGAGCACGGTCGGGCAGCTCCGCGAGCTGGTGGAGCGCGGCACGGCATCTGAGCCGCCCATCTCGTTTCCGGGCTGGTCGCTGCGGCTGCCGGTGCAAATAGCCCGTGCCCTCGTCCAGCAATTACTGGTCTTCCCCCTGCATCGGCTCGTGTGCCGGCCGTTCACGGTAGAAGGGCGCGAGCACCTGCAGGGAGTGGCGCCGCCGGTCCTGCTCATCGCGAACCACAGCAGCCACCTGGACACGCTGTCCATCCTGCGGGCCCTGCCCGCACGTCTCCGCCGCCGGACAGCCGTGGCCGCGGCCGCGGACTACTTCTACCGCATCTACCTGCTCGGGCGCGGCATGTCGCTCGTGCTCAACACCTTCCCCTTCTTCCGCGAGGGGGACGTGCGCGCCAGCCTGGAGTATTGCGGCGATCTTGCGGACAGGGGATGGTCGGTGCTGATCTACCCAGAGGGAACTCGCTCGACGAGCGGGACCATCCAGCCATTCCGGATCGGGATCGGCCTGCTGGCGACAGGGTTGCGAGTTCCAGTGGTGCCGATAGCGGTTGAGGGGACGCACGAGATTCTGCCAAAGGGGCGCACGCGGCCCCGGCCAGGGCCGGTGACCATACGCTTTGGCGCACCGCTCGCTCTAGCGCCATCCGGCGACCATGCGGCCACGGCCGCGCTCCTGGAGAGCGCCCTCCAAGCTGTGCTGAATGCCGACCGGCAGGTTGCACCTGAGGACACCGTGCGCGTAGACACGGGAGCACTGATGGAAAAGGCGGCGGCGAGCGCGCCGCTCCGACAATAGGCTCTCTGCCTGCTTCCCGGTGTCGGGCGCACTCGTCACCGCCGTTGGACTGGGCTCCCTGCGCGGCGAGTGGGGCCATGGCTCGCGTGGTGATCGTCGCGCCCCCCGCGGACGAGCGGGCCAGAGGCGATCATGGCTCGCCATCTCCGGTACTGGCTGATGCCATGACCGGCAGGAGCTGCGCTATGCCCCGCGCGATCTCGTCGATCAGTTCCTCGCGTGGTCTTCGTAGGAGCCTGACCAACTGCTCCGGCGCCAGAGCACGCTCCTCCCCGTCGCGGGGCACGGTCGCGGTCGGGCGGGTGAGCAGCGCGATGCGGCCTAGTGTACCAAGTGAGGGGCCTATTTGGCAGTATCCAGGGATACATGGAACCACCTTCTCTCCACGGGTTACGTGCTGGCTCAAGGCTAGCAGAGTGCGGCGGAGATGCCATGATGCGTACCTACGCTGGGGTATGGGGGAATTACCCAGGGCGTCCATTTGTAGTACCACCACGCAATTGTCGTGCTCAGTACCGCCGGTGGCCCCCAGCGATCAACCATGACTTCGGCATTCGCTCCCCACAGGGCGAGCATCGGCGCCGGTGCCCGCCCACCTAACCCCTGTAGTGCTTCCGCGTGTGCATGGCGCGCAGTCTACCATCGTAGCGTCACCCCACCTCACTGGCCGATTCCGTGGGACCATTATAATGACAGCAAGCTGTGGGCCGCAGGGTGTCGGGCCACAAACCGGAGGACGGTGCTCTCCGGCAGTAGAGCAAGAGTCGAAGCCATGCGTAGCTGTAATACACGGGGGGGAGGCTGATTGCATGACCAGCCAGCAGCGACTCGCTGCAACTGCGGTTGATACCGCGATTGCCAAGAGCGTGCTCGCGGCATTCCCGCCGGCCCTGCGTGAGACCGTCACGCAAGAGGCGATCCCCATCGACGTTCCTGCGGGCTCGTCCCTATATTACGAGTCGGCTGATCCGCGCTGTTGCCTGGTGGTCGATGGTCTCCTCCGTGCCTATATGACCTCGCCTGAAGGACGCCAGATCACGGTCCGCTATGCCCGTCAGGGTGATCTGCTTGGTATCGCCGCAATCGTGGGTGGGCCGGCGCCGGTCAGCGTGCAGGTACTGAGTGACGCAACGCTCCTGATGCTCAATGTCCGGACGCTGCAACAGAGTGGGCAGACCGAGCCCAGCGTGGGCTGGCTGCTGGCCCAGGAAGTCACGCGCCGCCTGTACGCTGTCCTGGAGGTGCTCGCCGGCAATTCCTTTGGCTCGCTCAGGCAGCGTGTAGTTCGCCACCTGCTCGACCTGGCTGTGCTCCAGCAGCAGGGACGGCGCCTTGTAGTCCAGGTGCGGCAGCAGGAAGTAGCCGATGCCGTCGGGTCCGTACGGCCGGCGGTCGCACGGATCATTCGCGACTTGCGCCTGGAGGGCCTCATCAGCACGTCGTCGGATGGGATTGTCGTGCTCAAACCCGCGGAATTGCATGCCAATACGTGGTCGAGCGAGCTGTCACAGTCGTGACAGCATGGCGATCGGTTGTCACATCCACAGGTCACGCATGTAGCTGCGCTTGGTGGGCGCAAGGGCTAGAGTGATGCTGGTACGGGGCGTGTGCCCTGGCACTCACGTCATCGAGGAGATGAGCCATGCGGATACATGTGCTACAGACAGGCACGGTCGCCGTCAAACAGGTCCAAGTCCAAGGCAGGCTGTCCGGCAATCCGGTCGTGAACATCCTGAGGGATCCAACCTGGACGGAGCCACTGCCGATTTTCGCGTTCGTCATCGAGCATCCAGAGGGACTCGTCGTCGTCGATACCGGCGAGACCGCCCGCGTGACCGAGCGCGGCTATTTTCCGTGGTGGCATCCGTATTACCGCTTTGCCTTGCGGGAATGGGTACGGCCCGAGGAGGAAATCGGCCCACAGCTGCGAGCGCTAGGCTTCGACCCCACGGCTGTCCGCTGGGTGCTGCTGACCCACCTGCACACCGATCACGCGGGTGGTCTGGCCCACTTCCCCAATGCGGAGCATCTCCTCGGGCGACGCGAGTACGAGCACGACCATGGTGCGCGGGGATTGACCCGTGGCTTTCTCCCGAACCGCTGGCCAGCGTGGTTCAACCCAACCCTCATCGACATGCAGCCCGTGCCACTCGGCCCCTTTGCACGCAGCTACCAGGTGACCCGGGCCGGTGACATCCACCTCGTGCCCACACCGGGCCATACCCCCGGGCACCTGTCCGTGGTCGTACGGACGGCTGATGTGGCCTACTTTCTGGCTGGGGACGCCTCATATACGCAGACATTGATGCTGGCGGGACAGATCGATGGCGTGTCGAAGGATCGCGCCACGGCACGGCGGACACTTGCAACGATCCAGGACTTCTGTGGCGCAACGCCAACCGTGTACCTACCAGCGCACGATCCTGACACACCGGACCGGCTGGCCAATCGACAGCTGGCGCTCGCGCCGGACACTCCAGCGTCGCCGATCGCGAGGGCGATGTAAGAGCCTCAGAGCGCTTCGCGCACCGGGCACATGCCCGGGACGTGTAACCGCGCCGTGGCAGACGACCAACGATTCTCTCAGGACAATCACCTGGTGTTGTCCCCTGATAAGGAGTAAGTCCATGCTTGCATTCGAGAACACCATTCATGTCGGCCGTCCAGTCGCCGAAGTATTTGCCTTCCTTGCAGATCTCGAGAACCTTCCAAAGTGGAACTACTACGTGCTCGACGTACGGAAGCGGTCGAACGGGCCAGTCGGCGTGGGCACCACCTACCACCAGGTCCGCAAGACAGACGAGCAGGAGCTGTGTATCACGGAACTCGAGCGCAATCACACCATAGTCGTGCGAACGATGCCCCCAACATCACTGAGCTTGACGATGCACTTTGCCCTAACTGAGGAAGGGGGCACGACGTGCATTCGAGACGCCTGGACCCTCGACACGGGACGGCCGGCGCTGCTCGAGCGGCTCGGGGCGCACGGGATCCAATCAGCCGTGGCCGAGAATCTCACCAAACTCAAGGAACTGCTCGAAACAGGTCGCGTGGTGCTGCAAGACGGCCGGCAGGCACTGCTCTAGGCAACAGTCGGGTGCCCTTGGGCGCACCGTTCTCGGCGGTGACGTCACGGGGGCGGGCGACGGGCGGTCTCGCCACCCCGCAGGAGCCAACTTGACCGCAGGCCGATCGCTCCTAGTGCTGTCTCAGGCGGCTTGGTTTGAGGGTCTTGGCCTCGGGTCCAGACTGAGTGTCTGAGAGGCAGACCTGAAATACGTGCGTCGGCTGCGCAACGACGGGTGGCGTTCGGATGGCAGGAACCACGCCCCCGCTAGCCGCGCTATTCCGGCCATGTGCGGTCGGTTCAAGACAGTCGCGCTGCAAAGTATGCCGCCTGATGCTGCACCAGGGTGCGCTTGGCGCGAATCTCCTGGACCACGCTGACCAGGATGTTGACGGCGATCACGCCGACCGAGACCATGGCGTCGAGCGGGCGGCCCACCAACACCAGGGCGAGACCCAGCAGGAAAAGGATATTGTTGATGATGATGAAGACGTTCTCGCGGATGATCTGGGTGTAGGCGCGGCCAGTGGGCGGCGGCGCGGAGTTGCCCTGACCGGCGGCGCGCCGTGCCGCGGCCTCGCGCTCCGACAAACCCTGGATCGTTGTAGCTTCTTCCGCCGTTACCACCAGTATGTTCGCTCGCGGCGGAATGGGCATGGCCGATGGCCGGGGGCTTTCGGTTCTCACCTGTATCTCGTCCTCCCTCGACCTCGTTAGGTAGGGCGCATAGACGCGCTACCGCGCGCGCAGGGCATTGAGAATCACCGCCGCGTCGAGTCCCTCCTGCAGCAGGGCGCCAAGCGTCGGTGGGATGTAGCCGAAAGCGGCCACGACCATCAACGATCCACTTACCCCCAGCCCGATCCAGATGCTCTGCAAGGCAATATGCAGCGTATGCTGGCCGATAGCCACGGCATCGGCCACTCGGCCCACGTCGTCCACGGTAATCACCGCGTCGGCCGCCTCGGCCGAGACCGCCGCCCCATGCGCGCCCAGGGCCATTCCTACCGTGGCCGTGGCCAGCGCGGGCGCGTCGTTGATCCCATCGCCCACCATCAGCACCACCGGGTGACGGGCCAGCAACTCGCGCACCACCTCCACTTTCTGGGCCGGCAGCAGATCCGCGTTGACCGTGGAGATCCCAGCCTGCCGGCCGATCTTCCGCGCCGTGGCCGCATCGTCGCCCGTCAGCATCACCGTCTCTCGCACGCCTAATTGCCGCAGCCGCTCCAGCAACGGGGGCACGGCCGGGCGCAGGGGATCATGGTAGGCCACCAGCCCGGCCGCCTTGCCGTCAATGCCGACCACAGCCATGGCGTCACCGACTGCCCCAACAGTCCGGCGCGACGCCTCGAGGCTTGCCAGGGTGCCCAGGCCGCGCTGCGCGGCGAAGGCCATCGAGCCGACATCTACCGTATGGCCCTCTACCTGGCCGCTGACCCCCTGACCAGCCGCCTCGACCACCTCACTGGGCATGGGGAGCAGTTCATACTGCTCCTTGCCCGCCGTCACCAGGGCCTTCGCCATTTGGTGGCCGGAGAACTGCTCCAACCCGGCCGCCAGGCGCAGCACCTGCTCGGTACCCAGACCGTCCAGCGAGAGCACCTGCCGCACCACGGGCGAGCCGGCGGTCAGGGTACCCGTCTTGTCGAAGGCCACCACCGTGGCCCTGCCGATCTGCTCCAGGGCGGCGCCGGTCTTGAAGATGATGCCCTGACGCGCTGCCCGGTTGACGCCCGAGATGATCGCCACGGGGGTGGCCAGGATCAGCGGGCAGGGGGTGGCCACCACCAGCACCGCCACCATCGCCTCGGGCCCGCGGGTCAGCACGTAGGCCAGGCCGCACATCAGCAGGGTCAGCGGGGTGAAGACGACGGCGTAGCGGTCGGCCAGCCGGCCGATCGGGGCCTTTTCCTGCTGGGCACCGCGCACCAGCTTGACGATCTGCTCATACTGGCTCTCGCTGCTCGGGCGCAGGGTGCGTAGCTCAAGGGCGCCGTCCAGGCTGACGCTGCCGCTGAGCACTTCCTCGCCGGGACCGCGCGTCACGGCCACCGGCTCGCCAGTTAGGGCGGATTCGTCCACCGCGGCCGTGCCGCTGAGCACCACTCCATCGACCGGGATCAACTCCCCGGGCCGCACCATGAGCAAGTCACCGATGGCGACCTCCTCCACGGCGACATCCTCGACGCGATCGCCGCTGTGCCGGTGGGCGAGGCGCGGGGCGCGAGCAAGCAGCACCTCCAGGGCAGCCGAGGCGCGGCGCACGGCAAAGGCTTCGAGGGCCTCGCCACCGGTCTGCATCAGCACGATCACGCAGCCCGCCAAATATTCATTGGTGAGGGCGGCGCCGACGATGGCCAGCGAGGCTACGATGTCCGCGGCGAAGTTACCCTTCAGCATCCCGCGCAGGGTGCCAAGAACGACCGGCGAGCCGGCGACCACCAGGGTGGCGAACAGGATGAGCCGCGAAGGACCAGCCGCGGCCAGCCCGTACCTGGCCACCAACCCGCCGGCCAGTCCGAGCAGGGCCAGGGTCGGCAATGGATACCGCCGCGCGGCGGTGGCGCTGGTGCGTAGCGCGCTGAGTGCCTGGGCACGTGTGTCACTCGTTTGCATATTGCTCCAACCTCTGGTCATCGGGTAAACATCGGAAGACCTACTGCCTTATTCTCACGCTAGGCGGTATCACGGCTACGAACCAGTGCCATTCGGCCTTTCGGGTCTGGACAAATGTCCTTCAGTACCCTTCGGCGCTCGCCGATCGCCCGGCTGCTGGCCTCGTGTGGCGGCGGGCCCTCGGCCAGCCTCGGCGGTCGCGGGAGCCCGGTCAGCGGGTCGGGCGACCACGAAGGTCGCGTCACATCATATCAACTCGCGGGTGACGGTGGCCGAACGGCTGGAATTGGAGCGGCGACGCGCGAGGAGAGCACTCTCGGCTGGTGATCCCGCCTGCACGACCCTAAGGCGCGTGGCGCATGTAAAAACAGACGGGTCAAGCGAGGCCGAAGTGCAAGCAATAGTGGGCAAGAGTGAAGGCGGGGAGCAGTTCAGCAAGGCGCGCTTGGCCAGGTCTTGGTCAGCGGCGTCCCGACGCGGAGGCGGGGCGATGACCTGTACGCCCGCGCGATCCAGTGCGTCTCGCCAGGTGGACGAGGCATAGCGGCTAAAGTCATGCTTGCCTCACTCCAGCCGACGCTTAAACCAGTAATAGGAGCCGCTGACCACGGGACTGGACGCGGTCACCCGGCCGCCCGACTCTGGCTGCGGAGTGACCGCTCCCTCGATCCCCACCAGCTCCCATCCGTCCGTGCCCAGCACCGCCATATATTCCCAGGCGTTGCTAATCTGCTCTGTTCTTCGGTTGCCGGCCTCAAGGAAGACGACAGTGGGCGAAATCCCCGGTATACTCCGGTCGATGAGGCAATATTCCCACCTTCGCGGGGAGGGCGGCTCCTTTGCTCCTGGGTTGCGGGGCCCGGCCTCGGGCCCCGCGGCCGCTCCCTCGTCGTTCGCCGGCTCCCGCATGACGATCGCGGCACACGCCTCGCAATACAGATGCGCTTCGGGACGGCCGTTGACCAGCCCTTCCAGGCGGAGGCGGGCCTCTTGGGTCCGGCAGCGCTCGCATGTCGGTATCACCGTGATCCTCCAGTCAACTCCTACGGTACCACTCTTCTTGGCCTGGGCCGCGTGGCGCGGTTTGGCTGAACCACGAACGATCTCTACTCTCATTACGATATCGGTTGAGACCAGCCTACCATACGGAGGCGCTCCTTCACTCCATGATCGCACTGACCGGCCCCGCGGCGAATCGGAGGCCATGCTCGCGGTCGCGCGAGCCACCCCGGACGGCGACTCAACGGTCGAGAGCGAGTTTCGCGGAGTGGGCGACGATCAGGAGTGCTCGTCGACAGCCGTTTCAAAGCAACCTGGGAGGGCACAGCGGACGCAACCTGTCCAATTCACGGGTCACCACGGGATCACGATACATCGAGAGAAGGGCGCGGGAACGCTTGGGCTGGGAGGAGAGATGGCTCACGAACTTCGGGTGACGCTCGAAATCGGACCGAAAGGCAAGCAGGCGGCAGCGGTGGCGCCGGATTGGCCCGGCCTGGAGCGCGGCGCGAAGACCGAGGAGGCCGCGCTTGCACGGTTGCACTCCTCCCTCCCGCGCTACGCACCGGTGGCGAAGTTGGCTGGGATGGACGCGGAGTTCGCGGCCGTTACCACCGTCGAGGTGGTCGAGCACTATCCGGGCACGGGCTCAACCGACTTCTGGGGCATCTCGTTCGCGTTTTCAGGCATCGATAGGCAAGATCTGTCGCGCGAGGAACTGGAACGGCAGCTGACCCTGATGCAGGCGTGCTGGGCGTTTTCCGACGACGTGTGTTCGCGCGTGTCGGCTGAGCTGCGGAAGGGCCCGCGCGGGGGAGGGCGTGATCGGGACCGCATCGTTCGCCATACGTTTGCCGCGGAGCAGGACTGGGCAGCAAAGGTCGGAGTGCGCACTCCCCAAGGAGCGATGCCGACCGACGAGGGCCTAAAAGCGCACCGCGCCGCCTATTGCGAAGGGATTCGGGCGTTCCATGCCGAGGGCAAAATGGCCCGCGCCTGACCGCTTCGGTATCTGCTCCGGCACACCGCCTATCACACCCTGGATCACGCCTGGGAAATGGAAGACAAAGACCTGACCGTCGGAGTCAGGTAGGGCGCCACACACGCCCACTCCTCGCGGACCATGCTAGTCGAATGCTGGCACGAGATACCGGTGCCGATCTCTTGCGACGGTCACTATTGACTGACCACATATCAATGTGATATCACCATCAGCGGGACCCCATTCCGCGTCACTGATCCGCACGCATGTGGGATCGAGGTACTGTGGACAATCGGCCACCGCAGTCCGGGCCGGCCAAGCCGGTGATCGACGTTCGGCACCTGACGAAGCGCTTTGGCGCGGTAACCGCCGTCGAAGACGTGTCGTTTCAGGTGCATGAGGGCGAGATCTTCGGCTTTCTCGGCCCCAACGGTGCCGGGAAGACCACCACCATGCGCATGCTCTGTTGCCTGATCTCCGCCACCAGCGGCGACGTCCACATCGGCGGCTATGACATCGCCAAGCCCGAGGACTCGTTGCCGATCCGCCAGATGATCGGGTTGATGCCCGACAATGTCGGGCTCTACAACGAGCTCAGCGCCTACGACAATCTCGACTTCTATGGCAAGCTCTATGACTGTCCCCAGGCCGCACGGGAAACCAACATCGAGCGGTACCTCACCCTGCTGGGCCTCTGGGACAAGCGCGACCGAGCCGTCGGCAGCTTCTCCAAGGGCATGCAACAGAAGGTGGCGGTGGCGCGGGCACTGATTCACGATCCGGCGGTCCTCTTTCTCGACGAGCCCACCGCGAGCCTGGACCCGGAGTCGGCAAAGGTGGTGACCGACGTCATCCTCCAACTCCGGCGTGCGGGGAAAACGATCGTCCTCAACACTCACAACCTCGACGAAGCCCAGCGGATCTGTGACCGCATCGGCATCCTCAAGACGAAGCTGTTGACGGTGAGCACGCCGGAGCAGCTGCGCAAAGCCGTCTGGGGCAACCGGACGGTGTTGCGGCTGGCCGCGGTCGATGACCACATCGTCGCCGCCATCGAACGGCTGAAGCCGAAGAATCTGGTGCGCGAAGGAACCACGATCACGGTCGATGTCGACGACCCACTCGCGGAGAATCCCGAGCTGGTGCAAGCCGTGGTGGCGGCTGGTGGCCGTATCCAGTACGTCACCGAACTCAGCCCCGCCCTGGCGGAGACCTACCTCCGCATCATCGAGGAGGAGACCCGATGAGACTCTCGAAAGCGCTACTCATCACCGCGAAGGACGTCAAGATTTTCCGGAAGAAGCCGGTCATCATCTACTCGCTCGTCGGGTTCGAAGTCTTGGTGGCGATCGTGCTGCCGGTCATCCTGCATCGTGTGGCGACACAGGGGCACCAGCCCGGCATCGTGCTACCCAAGCTGATTGATGCCTTTTCCATCTGGTTCGTCATCGGCGCCGCGGTCCTGCCGGTCGGGATTGCCTCCTACAGTCTGGTAGGGGAGAAGCTGCAACACAGTCTCGAGCCATTACTGGCCGCACCGGTGTCAGACAACGAGATTCTGGTGGGGAAAGCGCTCGCCGCCTTGCTGCCCACCTTCGCCACGACCTATATCGGGGCGGTGATCTTCATGGCGTTGGTGGACACCTTTACCCAGGGCACCCTGCACTACCGCGTCTTTCCCGATGCCACCATCGCGGTCATCTTGCTGGTCCTGGTGCCGCTCGTCAGTCTGTTCAGTGTGGGGGTGAACGTCCTGATCTCCTCCCGCGCGAATGACGTGCGCACGGCGCAACAGTTGGGCGCGGTGATCCCCGCGCTCCCGCTGGGCGTCATCTACGTCCTCACGGAGATTGGCGTCATCTCCCTCTCCGTCCCCACCCTGTGGTTCATTGCTGCCGTGCTGGCCGTCCTCGACCTGTTGACGATCTACGCGACGATGCACACGTTCCGCCGCGATCAAATCCTGACCGCGTGGACCTGAGGATCGCCTGGACAAGCCAAATGGGACACGGTCATGCTACGCGCAGGTACTGTTCACACACAAGCGCAACAGGTAAGGAGAGGGGAAGATGCCGGCAACGCTCAAGCTGTCACGAAAAACAATCGGCGTGGAGGTCCGCCGCGGCACGTTCGAGGTCTTGGTCGACGGTAATCCTGTCGGGTCGGTCGCATTGCATAACACGTTCGAGATGCCCGTCGAACCTGGACGTCACACCCTACAAGTCCGCAAAGGCCGGGACTCGAGCCGAGTTCAGACCTTCGATACGGCCGATGGCGAAATCGTCGCCTTCCGCTGCGGCGGCAAGAGGTTTCTGCCGATCTTTCTCGCGTCGTTCCTCGTGCCAAGCCTGGCGCTCTCGCTCAGCCGCGAATGAGCGGGTCCACGCCGACCCGAGGTCAAGTGGGCAAAGCTCGAGCAGCGTCACCAGCTACAAGTCGTTGCCCTTTCTTAGGGTGGGACGTGACACAGACAGGCGCCATCGCCATGAATAACGTGTGGATCAGCCATGCCGGCAAGCTGAGCCGTGAGACTCGCACCCATCTCGATCATCGTACCTTTGCTCGGCACCGCTCCCGGCCATCGCGCATCCGGACATAGGGTGGATAGCGCCGGATGATGCCGGCAGGCAGTGGGCTCGTTGCGTGGATGCGCTGGACCGGGCTGTGATGGATCCGGCAGTCGTCACGGCGCCGACAGATGGCCGTGATCTCGCGCGGGCGAAACGGCGGGTATTCGACTTTCAGGTGGAGTACGCGCTGGCGAATATCCGCCGGCACCTGCCGCCGGTCCGCTGGGGACTGTGCATCCTTCTCAAAGAGACTGGCCATGCCGACCGTATCGAAGAGATCCCCCTTGCGCGCCAGTGTGCGCTCGGCAATGCCGGTGGCCGCCGCACGCTCCGCTGCCTTCACGCCAAAGAGGTTGATCGGGCGCGGGATCTCGTACGCCTCCTGCTCTTTCCCGGCGACGTAGAGGTGGACTGGGAGGTGGCTCATCTTCCCTTCAGGTTCCATTGCTTCACCTTCCTTCCAGGGATATGCCTCCGCGCCGGCGGTTCAACCGTGATACGCAACGCGGATGCATGGTCGGCATCACGCCAGGGCGGTTCATGCGCCATGGGCTGAGCGCAGTTGGTCGCGACTCGATGATACCCGCTGTATGGCACTCGGCTGGCAATCTTGAAAGGCATGGATCTCGCGGTTCAGGACTCCTGGTCTCGGTCTGGCCGTTGGATGCGCGCCAAGTCAGAGACGGCGCCGAGGTGCTGGAGCTTGTCGGGGCTGACGCTGGTTTCGCCCGCGCTACCACCTGGGAGGAACTGCAGGCGGTGCATGCCCGCTTCCTGCACGACTACAATGTTCAGGACCACTTCGCCCATCTGCAGCGTACGGATGGCAAACGGAGTCCGCAGGCGGTCCTTGGCTGGGTCAAAGGCCTCTGGTGCGATTCGGACACGCTCGACCGGCTCTTCCAGGTGCGGTTCCAGCGCTCCTTCGACGAGAACGGCTATGTGCGCTTCCGGCGCTGGCGCGTCTACGGCGAACGGGGCTTGGCCGGAAGACCGGGAGCAGCCTGGGTGTTCGGCGAAGTACTCTCGCTGACCTTTGAGGGCGAGTTGCTCGCGCAGTACCAGGTGCAGTATGCGCCGGATGGGCGGCACATCCGGGCGTTGAGCCAGGCACGGCTGTTCCCCAATGGCCATCCCTCGCCGCAACCATACCTGCCGGGTTTGGAGGCTGAGTGGCCCCTCACGATCCCGGTGCCAGCGCCGCCGCCGCGCCGACGCGTGGCCGCACTGGGTGTGCAGGGACGGCTGTTCGCGCCCTAAACTGAGGACAAGGCGGAACCCGCGGACCCCGTGCGGGTCAAGAGGCACTGCTCCACGTGCTCTTTCTACCGCGGGGGAACGCCGCCGATCTGCTCGAAGATTTCGAGGAACCCGCACTGCCAGAGCACGTCGTCCTCCACCAGTCTCCCGTTGGCGACGCGTAAGATGTTGAAGTTATCCTCGACGCGGATCACCTTGCCCGTAGGCGGATTGCCCATGAAGTCGCCCTGGTGCGTGCCGTGCAGAGTCCAGCGGACCCACACCTTGTCCCCCTCAGCGGCGAGATCCTCGATCGCGAAGCGCACGTCGGGGAAACCAGCACGAAACTCCAGCACGATGTCCTTGACCCAGGCCAGACTGTGCGGCTCTCCACGCTGGCCGACGCGCATGCCGACCGCGCACCGGACCCGGCCAAGACCGCACGCACCGCCGCCTATTTCGCCGACCGCGCCGCCCACCTGGACTACCCCACTTTCCTGGCGCAGGGCTATCAGGTGGGCAGTGGGTTGGCCGAGAGCGCCTGTAAACGCTTCGGCACCTACCGCATGAAAGGTGCCGGTATGCGCTGGACCACCACC
The DNA here is from genome assembly GCA_035534995.1 of Chloroflexota bacterium. Lineage (GTDB taxonomy): Bacteria > Chloroflexota > UBA5177 > JANWHV01 > JANWHV01 > JANWHV01. The sequence goes on from DATLQX010000188.1 coordinate 20,341, forward strand.
GGTGCCCAACAGGTAGCGACCTTGCGCATGCTCCTCCTCAGCGACCGTTGGCACGAGGTCACAGACCATTGTCGCTCGGCTGCCGGATCTTCCCCACGATTCTAGGTCACACCCTAGGTAGACGGAACGCTTGCGTTCCAGCGACGCCCGCCGTACTCTAGAGATTAGGCGAGACGGGACGGTTCCCTTTCTAAGTCCCACTGGAGGGATGAGGGCCGTGATCTTCCACATCAACCGATTGACCTTCAAGTCTAGTCTCAGCGAGGAGCAGCGCCGAGCAGGTCTCGACCTGCTCCGCCAGGCCGGCGAGGCCAACCCCGCTGTGCGGTCGTTCGTCGTGGGCCCCGCGCTGGGCGGGGAGTTCGAATGGGGCGCCGTGTACGTGGTTGAGGACCTCGACGGCTACTGGGAGTACTTGATCCACCCGGCGCATCTCCGCTCCGAGATGATGGGTATGGAGCTCATCGAGCGGTTCGAAGCCATCGACGTCACGGACTCCGATGACCCTGAACTCGGCGAGAAGATCGCCGGGCTGCAAGCCCGCAACTACGCGGAGCACCCCGAGCTTGCCGCGCTGGTGGCCCAGGTGCCGTCGTTCCGCGTGCCCGACGACACGGGCTCCGCGCGCTGACCGGCAGGAGCGACGTCGGTTCTGGCACCGGGCCGGGCATGGTCGACGTGGGTCGCAGCGCCCGTCATCGTGGGAAGCAGGAAGCAATCCCCCGCGCTCAGGTGCACCGCGTCCGTATCATCCGGTGCTGCTGACCAAGTTGCTGCTGCATGCCTACTGCGAGGGGGAGACCAGTTCGCGCGCCATCATGCGCAAGACCTACGAAGATATCGGGTACCGGGTGCTCTGTGTGGACCAGCATCCGGACTTTCGCACCATCAGCGACTTCCGGGAGCGGCACCTGCCGGCGTTCCTGGTGGTGTTCAAGGACACGGTGCGCCTCGCCAAGGAGCTGGGCCAGGTGCGGCTGGAGCACGTGGCGCAGGATGGGAGCAAGATCCTGGCCAATGCCAGCAAGCACAAGGCACTGAGCTACGAGCGGATGGGCCAGACGGAGGCCCGGCTGGGGCAGGAGATCGCGACCATCCTGGCGCAGGCGCGGGCGACCGACGCGGCGGAGGATGGGCGCTACGGGCGGGAGGGGCGCGGGGATGCGGTGCCGGCGGCGCTGCAGCGGGAGGTGGACTTCCGCCAGGCCCGGCGGGCACGGATCCGGGCAGCCAAGGCGGCAAAGGCCCGCGCCAGCATTCTCCACGCCAGCGGTTCCAGCAAAGCCGCGCGTTGCGTTTCTCCGCTCCTCGGTTCCACCCGGGGTCCGGATCAGACCTCTTTGAGCGCCGTGATAATCTTGAGCAATGAATCTCGCGCATCACCAAAGAGCATCGAACATTTGGGATTGTAGAACAGCGGATTGTCGATTCCGGCAAATCCCGGATTCATACTGCGTTTGAGCACCACGATGGTGCCGGCCTGATCGACATTGAGAATCGGCATGCCGTAAATGTCGCTGGACGGATCGGTGCGTGCCGCCGGATTGGTCACGTCGTTGGCGCCCACCACCAGAGCCACGTCGGCGTGCGCGAACTCACCGTTGATTGCCTCCATCTCGAACAGTTGGTCATAGGGCACATTTGCCTCGGCCAGCAGCACGTTCATGTGTCCGGGCATGCGCCCCGCTACCGGATGGATGGCGAATTTGACCGTCACCCCGCGTTGCTCCAGCAAGCAGGCTATTTCCCGCACTTCCTGCTGCGCCCTCGCCACCGCCAGCCCATAACCGGGAACGATGATTACCAGATGCCCATAAGCCAGCGAGGTCGCCACGTCCTCTGGCGTAGTCGATTTGACCACCTGGCCCGCCCCCGCGGGAGCTGCTCCCGGTGTAGTAACGACCGTGCCGAAGGCGCCGAACACTACATTGAACAACGAACGGTTCATCGCCTTGCACATGACGATAGTCAGGATGGTGCCCGAAGCGCCGACCAGCGTGCCGGCGACAATCAAGGCCGGATTGAGCAGGTCAAAGCCCGTGGCGGCGGCGGCGACGCCGGTACAGGAGTTCAGCAACGAGATGACGACCGGCATATCGCCGCCGCCGATGGGAATCACCATCAACACGCCCAGCGCCAGGGCAACGAGCGCGATTGCCGCCAACAACAGGCCAAGCGCATGGATGAAGAGAAAGACCACGGCGAGGATGGCGGCCGCGATAAACAGCGCGGCGTTGACTGTGTGTTGGTAAGGAAACGTGACCGGCCGGCTATGCATGAGCTCTTGCAACTTGGCGAAAGCAATCAGACTGCCGCTGAAGCTAATCGAACCGATGATCACGCTCACCGCCGCCCAACTCGTCGCTCCGGTGTCGAATAAGGTGGGCGCGGTATGGGCCAGGGTTGTATGGACCGGCAGTTGTTGTATCAAGGTGCCCGCCGCTACCAGGGCCGCCGCGCCGCCGCCCATACCGTTGAACAGGGCGACCATCTGCGGCATAGCCGTCATACGCACGCGGCGGGCACCGGCGACGCCGGCAATCGCCCCCACGACGGTGGCGATGATGATGAGCACTCCGTTGTTCGCATGGTTATTGATAGCGACAGTGGCGATGGCCACGATCATGCCGGCCGCGGCGATCAGGTTGCCGCCTCGCGCCGTCAGCGGCGATCGAAGCCGCATCATGCCGTAGACGAACAGCACGGAGGTTGCGAGGTAAGCGGCAAAGGTCTGGTCGCTAGTCATGGCTGACTCCTCCCTTCGCCGTTTCGTTCCCTGGAGGGCGCCGGAACATGGCGAGAATTCGATCGGTCACCACGAACCCGCCCACCACATTGCCGGCGCCGAGCGCTACCGCGCAGGCAGCAATCAGATCGCTGATCCAGCCATGCGATCCCGCCGCCAGGTAGATCGCGCCTACATAGACAATGCCGTGAATGGCGTTGGTGGCCGACATCAGCGGAGTGTGCAGAATGGAAGGCACTTTAGAAATCACGATGAAGCCCAGGAAACACGCCAGGGCGAAGATATAGGCGTCAAACACCAGGCTGCTTACCGTACCCGCACTACTCATTGGCCGCTACCGCTTCTTTCCGGGCGGACATGCGTTCGCGCGTGGCGCGATGCAGTACCTCGCTCGAATAGGTGATGCAGGTTTCGCGCACAATCTCGTCATCCAACGTGAGATCGAACGAGCCTCCTTGAGCCGACGGTGTCAAGCCGTGGTCCAGCAGGTGCGTGACAAAGGCGACCGCGTTCCGTGCGAATAATTGGCTGGCATGCACGGGCATCGACGCAGGGAGGTTAGTCGGCGCCTCGATGATCACGCCTCCGGACACGATGCGCTCTCCCGGCACGCTCAACTCGCAGTTGCCGCCTCCCGCCGCTGCCAGGTCCACGATCACCGAGCCGGGGCGCATACTCGCCACCATCTCCGCGGAGAGCAGCACCGGCGCTCGCCCGCCCGGGATTGTGGCCGTGGTGATGATTACGTCCGCCTGGCGCACCGGCTCACGCAGCAGATCCCGTTCGGCGGCATATGCCTCCTCGGCCAAGCCGCGCGCATAGCCGCCTGCATCCTGGGCATCGCCCACATCCAGGGCCAGAGTCAGGAATCCGGCGCCCAGACTTTCCACCTGCTCCCGCACCAGGGGACGTGTGTCGAACGCTTGCACCACGGCGCCCAGCCGGCGCGCGGTGGCGATGGCCTGGAGGCCGGCCACTCCGGCGCCGAGGACAAGAACGCGGGCAGGTACAACGGTACCGCCGGCCGTCATCAACAGGGGGAAGAACTTACCAAGTTGCGTGGCGCCAATCAGCGCCGCGCGATATCCGGCCACCGTGGCCATCGACGAGAGCACATCCATGCTTTGAGCGCGAGTGATTCTGGGGATGACATCCAGACTGAAACTCGTAACCCCACGCGCCGCGAGCCGCCCCATGCGGTTAGGGGCCGCCAGCGGATCGAGCAATGCCACGAGCACGGCGCCCTGGCGAAGCAAATCAATCTCATCCGCCTCGCTGTCGGGATCAAAGGCCGGTGCGCGCACTTTGAGCACCAGATCCACGCCGGCGTACAGAGTCCGCGGGTCGAGCGCTATTTGAGCGCCGGCCCGCGTATACGAGCCGTCGTCAAAGAAAGCCGCGGCGCCGGCGCCGGTTTCTATCAGTACCTGATGTCCCTTGCCCACCAGGTAGGCGACGCGTTCAGGGACCAGTGCCACTCGGCGCTCGCCCGCCATGATTTCTTTCGGTACTCCAATTATCATGGGACCTTTCCCTCCTTTGTGACGATGTCATACATGGGTCGGCTTCCGTTCCCCGTGCTCGCGCCGTTCACGCCAATTACATCCCATCATGTATTGCGCGCCGGTATAGGGGCTCGTCAGTTCCCAATCTCCCCCCATACCTAACCCTTCCTCGGCTCGTTGCTGATACGCCGCCAACCCCGCCTCGTCATCGAGGCGGGCGAGACGGACGTTCTCGACCTGGTCCAGTTCCTTGGTGATGCGCTCGAACTCCTCGCGCAGCCAGGTACCGTCGCTCGGTCCACAGGCCGCGAACCAGTTATCCGCGCGGTCCATCGACGGCATCTCCTTTCCGCGTTTTCCTCGGATGTACGGCGACCATGCATGCCCCTGCCGACCATCCGGTTCACGTTGCCCAGGGCGCGACACCATGTCCATCCTGTCTGCATCCTACCGGTGGGCGACGGCCTCCTCCAGAGCCGAATAGCCCTATTTGGTCGGGCCGTAGGTCACAATCCGGGCGTACCTTGCCGGCGATGATCCGACGGCCCTCCATGCAAGGGCCGTTTGGTCCGCCAGGTCGGGCCAAGCTGCTCTATCGGCGGCATGCCCGCGGAGATACCATGGAGGACACGTGGTATCCAGGGTTCGTACCGGCACGTTGGCGGCGCCGAGGCGTGAGCAGCGTCCGCGCATCGCCTTCAGCCGGCGGGTACGGCGGCGGGACGGCTTGCCGGTACATTGAACGTTGTTCGAGGAGAGAGCGGAATGAGACTGGTAGTGCTTGGACCTCCCGGTGCCGGTAAGGGTACTCAAGCGGCACACCTGGCCGCGTCCAACGGCGCGCGGCACATCGCCACGGGCGATTTGGTACGGCGGGAAATAGCGGCCGGCACACCGCTCGGGCAAACGCTCAAAGCCTACAACGATCGCGGTGAGTTGGTGCCTGATGACCTGATCATCGATCTGGTCACACCCTATATCGCCGCGACGTCGAATTGGATCCTGGACGGCTTTCCCCGTGACGAGGCCCAAGCACGGGCCCTTGATGCCGTGCTTGCGGCCCACGCCGCTCCGATCGATCTGGTGATCGCCCTCTGCGTTGCCGACGAGGACCTGGTAACCCGTATGCAGGGCCGACGCATCAGCGGATCCACCGGAAAGACATACAACCTTCAATCAAGTCCGCGGCCGCCTGACGATCCGGGTCCGTTCCTTACTCGTGCGGATGATCACCCAGACGAGATCCGGCGGCGTCTAGCCGTGTACCATCAGGCGACCGAGCCTCTGCAGACCTATTACGCGGCCAAAGGATTGCTGTGTCGGATCGATGGGGGAGGGCAACCGGAGGAGGTCGCCGCGCGGATTACCAGAGTCACTTAGCTCTTTTCCACTTTCTGATGTGCGACAAGTACGGCACAGTGGGCATGGGTCATCACCTTGGTTGAGACAGAACCGAGCAGCGTACGCTTGAGTAAGCCGCGACCGCGACGACCGAGCATTATGAGATCACTGTCTTGCTTGGCGGCCATGTACAGAATGACATCGGCCGGATCACCAAGCGCAATCTCAGTTCGTGGCGGGGAACCGATTCCGCCGACTTTCAAGCGCGTCACACACTGGTCGATCAGCGCCTGAGCATGCGCCTGCTCTTGGTTCAGATCGTAGCACTCGACCGGCACAGGACCGCCCGCGCCGTTCACCAGGTGCATCGGAATAACATAGAGTAAGATCATCTCGGCCGGTCGATCGGCAAACAATAAACAGGCCAGGTCCAGTGTGTCCGCTGTTGCCTGCGTGCCGTCAACCGCGATTAAGACTTTCATGGCCGTCCTCCCAGGGGCGTCGACACCTGGTGCTCTCCTTGTCGGCGCCGGTCAATCCTCCTCGATGCGCTGCAACTTGAGGAAATTGGTGCGACCGTGACGCATCACCGGCAGGCTACCCATAATCGCCACCGTATCGCCCACCACGGCGTGGCCTCCGGCCAGCAAGGTACGGCCAAGCGCCGCCAACTGCTCGTCGGCGTCGGCTCGGAATTCCACCAGGAATGGGATGACGCCCCACCAGAGGACTAATCGGCGGCATACCAGTTCATCGTCACTAAAGGCAAGGATTGGCACGGTAGGCCGCTCCTTGGCTATCAGATGGGCGGAAAATCCCGATTGGGTGAAGACGGCGATAGCGCAGAGCGGTGTGTTTGCCGCCAGTAGCACCGCGGCACGTGCCAACGCCTGGGCGTGACCTTGAGGGTGATCGGGTCTATGCGTATGGACACAGGCGTGCTCTGCCTCGCGGATGATGCGCGCCATGGTCTCCACCGCCTCCACCGGAAAGTCGCCGACGGCAGTTTCGCCGCTGAGCATCACCACGTCGGTGCCGTCAAGCACGGCGTTCGCCACGTCGCTGACCTCGGCCCGGGTCGGCCTGACATGGGTGGTCATCGATTCCAGCATCTGAGTGGCCGTAATGACCAGCACGCCTGCCTCATTCGCCTCGCGAATGATCCGTTTTTGCCAGAGCGGCACTTCTTCCAGCGGCAATTCCACGCCGAGGTCGCCGCGCGCGATCATCACCCCGTCGGCCACGGCCAGGATGGCCGGGAGGTCCGCCAGCGCCTCCGGCTTCTCCAGCTTGGCGATCACCGGCGTGCTCTTTCCCGCGGCGGCAATGTGTTCTTTCAGCTTCGCGACATCGTCCGCACACCGCACGAAGCTGAGGGCCACGAAGTCTACATCCAGGTTCAGGCCAAAGGCCAGATCCTCGAGGTCTTTGGCAGTCAATGATGGAGCACTGACCGCCACGCCCGGTAAATTGATTCCCTTGTGTTCGCGCAGGATGCCGCCGTGCATGACGAGGCAGATCACATCGGTGGCCGTGACTTTCTCGACCCTCAACTCAAGTAACCCGTCATCCACCAGGATGCGATCTCCCGCATGCACGTCGCGCGGCAGGTCGGCATAACTGGTGCTTACCATGTCCGTATCGCCGACCACGGCCCGAGTAGTAATGGTGAACCCGGCGTTTGCCGTGAGCCTGACTTCACCGTTCCGCAGGGCGCCGGTACGGATTTTGGGCCCTTGCAGGTCAAGGAGGACGGCCACCGGTCGCCCTATCTCCTCGGCCAAGCGGCGCGCGGTACTTTGGGCCGCGGCATGCTCTTCGTGCGTGCCGTGCGACATGTTCAGTCGCACGCCATCCACGCCGGCCCGCAACAGTTCGGCAAGCCGCTCAGGCGACCGGCTCGCCGGCCCAATCGTTGCCAGGATCTTGACGCGCCGCATCGGCAGTTCTTCCCCTCGCTTGGGCCGGCGTAACCGGTTAGTCGGCCTACTGTTTCCCCATACCGGCTCCCACCGGAGGGTCGATCGGTATCATCGTACCATCGACCACACCGGAAATCTCCTTCGCGCCGGCGGTCACGAGCAGATTACGAACGCTCCTCTCCTCTTCCACCGTCCTGATCGTAACCCGGACCAGCCAACCGCCGGCCGCGGCATGCCCTTCATAGCGCCGTACCTGGTCCCGCGAATGGCCGTGTCGCGGCAGATGTTCAATCAGCCACGTATCGATACCGTGATGATCCTTCCTTTCGCCCTCCCCGTTGAAGCCGTCCGGCGAGGCTACGGTAATCCGCGCCGCCTCGATGCCGTCCGCCCGCAAAGCTCCAATCGCGCTGTCTACCTGCACGCCGTCCACAAACAGTCCACTCACGCTGTGTTCCATCTCACTTCTCCTCTACGCTGGTGGTATATCCGATTCCGTCATGCCTGAAGCAAGTCCTCGGCAACAAAGGTAAGCAACCACGTACCGCCGTCGGTGCCGCGTATCTCCAACGAGACGTGGCCGGCATCACCTTCCTCGACCCAGACCTCACTCGGCGACATGACCGTGTGCGTTATCCCCGTACCTACCAGGATTGCGATGCGATTCTCATTGTCCTTTTCGTCCGCGGAGATACCTCGGAAAGGCTGTGCCTCGGCGGCCGGTTGGTCGCCCATATCCGGACCGACTACCTCCAGGGTGGCGATCCGGCCAAGGTATTCTCGGCTGAACTGATTGAAGAACTCTGTCCATTCCCGACGCGGGATCTCGCGGGTTGCCATGATTGGTCCATCCTTTCGTTGCTTCGCCTTCTACCCGCGGCGCCTGCCTGGACCGCCGCGCGGCGGTCCGTAGCCTAAGGCATGTTCCTCCTGCTTCATTTCCGCGCTCCCTATCGCTCCGTCCTCGCGGAGCGACGCGGTACCTTGAGCAATCTGGGCTTTCATAGCGGTAAGTTTGGTGTCAGCGGCGCCGAGAGCTTCATTCATCTTTGCCTTGAGCATGGCCGAGACGCGATTGTGCACACTGGTCATCAGACCCTCCCGTGCTCACGGTCGGACGCGGCAATTGGCAACGGAGACGATCACGCCATGCCCTGCCGGCAAACGTTCGGACGCCGTGAGCTATCGTTCCGATTTGAGCATAGCCCCCTTGGGACTCGATCCCTAGAGACGTTTGGCCTGGTATTCTTGGCCATTGGTCCCCTCGTCCCCTGAAGGACCTATTATCCGGCGAGGCTTGGGATCAAGCGTCTAAGCAAGCCATGGCATCAGGTGTTCCGCCTGATGCCATGGGAGACAATCGGGAGCATACTTCGAGGTAGGTTGGGCGTTCTCATCAAGCTGGACACAGCCGGCGCTGAGAGCGGCAACGCATGCTCTCGTTGCTCTGCGGCATGTGGTACGCAAGGAGGTGTAAGATGATCCAACATGTTGACACACTCAAGACACTGGCTATTGGCGCTCCGGTGCACGGCCGAGATGGTTTTGGCGGCAGGCTGCGCAAGCTCGTTGTCGATCCGGCCCGCAAAGAGATTCGTGCGCTCATCGTGGATCGCGGTCCGACCCATCATCCTGTAGTGGTGCCCATCGGGCTGGTGGCGGATACGGATGGCAATCACATCGCGCTCACGATCGACACCCACGAACTCGCCGCGCTACAGCACTTCGCGGAAATCGACTACACCGAACCCGACCCGGCCTGGGAGGCGCGCTTTGGCCACGCGGACCATGAGCCTCACTATGACGTGGTGCGCGACTCCGTGCCCTTCGAGGTAGGCTACACGCAGCGCTTCGGCAGTGGTCTGGTCCAGCATCACGTCCACGCCGGTATTCCGGATCAACTGGCGCCGATCGGGCGGGGCACGAAAGTATCGTGCGAGAATGGACAAGTCGGACACCTGGATCAGGTGCTCATCGACCCAATGGGTCACATGCTCCAGGCATTGCTGGTGCGGACGGGGCACGTGCATTCGAGGCTGGTACGGGTGCCGGGCGAATGGGTGGCGTGGATCTCCGAGGAAGAAATCCACCTGAGCATTGATCACTCATTGGCGAAGAATCTCCCGGACTATCAACTCGGTGACTACTGAGCGAAGGGCACGGCCTGGTGCCACGAACGTTCACGGCAGAGACATTCGTGAGCGCTTATCTCCGGCCATGTGCCCAAGGTCGCGACATTCGGCCTCTATCTCAGGGCCGGTCGCCTCTGTGCATCGGCAGATATAAGGTCTAGAGTTAAGGTGTGGTTAGGGCAACGATGTTCGCACGCCGGCAAGATTGGAGACTTGAGATGATTGACACGATCCTGGTCCCGCTGGATGGCTCATCGCTCGCGGAGCAAGCCCTCCCATACGCCTGTCGCGTGGCCCGGCAGACCGGGGCGGAACTGGTTCTGGCGCGGGCGGCGCCACATGCCGCCGAGTCGGCGATCAGTAGGTCGGATTTACATGCTGCTGTCCTGGGCCGGCGCGTGACACTCCGCGATGCCGAACGCTATCTTGAGGCACGCGGTTCGGAGCTGCAAGGACAGGGCCTGCGGGTCGTTACCGAGGCATTGCACACCGATGCGGTAGGTGGTCTCATGTTTACCGCTCGCGCGCGCGGCGCGGATCTCATTGTGATGACTACGCATGGGCGCACTGGTGCGCGGCGTGCAATTGCCGGTTCCGTCGCCGAGCACCTGTTACATCGCACAACCCTTCCCGTGTTGTTGGTGCGAGGGGTGGAAGGACCGCACTTGACTGAAGACGCGCACCCCTTCCGCCGGATCCTGGTGCCGCTGGACGGAACTCCCTTCGCTGAGCAGGCCCTGGACTACGTGGCAGGCGAGACCTCCCTGCTCGGCCAGGCAACGGTTATCTTGCTGCGGGCTACCTCCACCGACGCTACGGCGCCGCCCGAGGAGAACCCCCGACAGTACCTTGAGGCGGTAGGCCGGCGCGCTCTAATGAGCACCGAACTTGACTTTGCGGTAGTACCCGGCGCGGCGGGCGCGGCAATCCTGGAGGCCGCGGGTCGGTATAGTGTTGATCTGATCGTCATGGCTACCCATGGTCGGATCGGATTGGACCGGCTCGTGCACGGCAGCACGGCCTATCACGTAGTCCATGGCGCCGCGGTGCCGGTTCTCCTACTGCACGGATCCCCGGTTATCGACGCGGCAGAGGCAGTGCCGACGCCGGGGAGGTCCGTATTGGCGGGCATGTCCTCATCGTCGATGGGTGGGGTGCCTGCTAACTGAGCCGCTCCTGCAAGCATATCAGCCTGGTCATAATGATACGACCAGGCTGATGTGCTTGCGGTCCCAGCGTTGACGACCATGCGCAAGCGGAAGCCGCGCGGTAGCCCTTCGCATTCCTACACGTTACTCCCAGTCGGTCCGACGATCGCAGAGGCTTTGGCCCTTGGTTTGCGGGACGTACGACCCTATGGTTGCCGGCGAAATATAGGGTGCTTGGTCGACAGGTTAGGTTCTGGAGGGCGCTTCTCTATTTCTCCCCATTGTGATCGCGCTGAGCCTGCCTGGTGGAGGTCTAGACAGTCAAGGAGCAGAGGAGAGCGCCCGCAGATCACTGAGGATCAGGGCAACGAGTTGAGGTACGGCGAGCGCCACTGTGGACGACAGACCTTCGCCGGCCGTGAAGTCCGCCCCTTCTATCCCAAACACGATCAAACACTTGGGCAGTGCGCCGAAGACACGGGCAAGCTCAATCCCTTCGGCTGGCCCGAAGGCATGGGTTGAATAGTGAAAGAAGCGAACAGGCAGCGGCGCCGCCCCTGCGTCGAGGCGGAAAATCGTTCCCGGCGCGGCGCCGGACCGCGTGGCATCGACCAGCAGCACCGTATCCGCGCCCTGCCAGACATCCATCAAGGCAACGCCCTCACCAATCACCTCGCGGACGGTACAGGATCCGCCGGCCATCGGCGCCACTTGACGTACTACGATCGGTCCCAATCCATCATCGTGGCGATAGGCGTTGCCCACTCCGATGAGGAGCGGACGCGCCGCCGTGCCGTCGCCGGGCGTTGAGGTCATTGACCTTACTCCCGGCTCAGATGAAGTTGCAGGAAGTGTGTAGAGCAAGAGATGCAGGGGTCATAATTGCGCACGGCCTGCTCGCATTGCCAGGTCAATTGGTCCTTCGATAGGTCAAGATGACGAGCCACGTAGCGGCCCAGGTCGGCCTCGATCGTCTTCTGGTTCTGGGAGGTGGGTGGGATGATCGTCGCTTCCTGGATCGCGCCCTGTTCGTCGATCCGGTAGCGATGATACAGAGTGCCGCGCGGGGCCTCGGTGCAGGCATAGCCGACCGCCGCGCGCGGCAGCACCTCTACGGCCGGCGCATCAGGCATCTCGTACTGGTCAATGATCCGCAGCGCTTCGTCGCAGGCATAGACCATTTCGACACTCCGGACGATGATGCTTCGGAATGGATTGCGGCACACCGGACCCAGACCGGCCGACCTCGCGGCCTCCCGTGCGGTTGGGGACAGCTTCTCGAAGTTCAGACTGTAGCGAGCCTGCGGACCAAGAAAGTAGGCGCCGCGCTCCCGCAGCACGGAATGCAACGCGGTCGAATGGGGTACATGCTCCTCTACAAAGTGCCTATCGTATTCCTGTACCGAGATGTCAAGGCCCTTATTCGAGACCAACCGGCCTTCGTTGAACGGGTATTCGTCCGGATGGCATAGCGAGACGAATTCGTAATCGTACTCGAAGTCGGGGAAGGTGAACGTCGTGACCATGCGCACGGTCTCCAGCGCCGCCTCCCGCGCCCACTTGAGCCGCTCGGCGAGCGGCGCCAGGTCGGCCCGTGTGGGAACCTTGTAAAAGCCACCAACCCGCACATTGATCGGATGGATCTCTCGGCCTCCAAGCCGCGAGAGGATTTCGTTCCCCGCCTTTTTGAGTTGCAGTCCTCTCTGGACAATCTCTGGATGGTCCTTTGCCATGGCAATGGCGTCCTGGTAACCTAAAAAATCCGGCGCGTGCAGGAGATAGACGTGGAGGGCATGGCTCTCAATCCATTCGCCGCAGTACAGCAACCGGCGTAGGGCACGCAACTGCCCGCCCACCCGCACGCCGCAGGCATCTTCCATGGCGTGCACGGCGCTCATTTGATAGGCAACCGGACAGATACCGCAGATACGCGCCGTGATGTCCGATGCTTCGGTAAAGGCGCGTCCACGCAAGAGCGCCTCGAAAAAGCGGGGCGGCTCGAACAACCGCAACTGCACATCGGTAACCTTGTCGCCCTTCACTTTTATAAACAGAGCGCCCTCACCCTCCACTCGGGCCAATTGGTCCACTCGTATCGTCCTGGTGGTGCTCATGGGCTTCACTCTCTTTCTTGAAGGGCGCGGCATAGGCGTTGAAGCCGCGGAAGGCGTGTACCATCGCTAACTCCTTCACGCCAAGCATGTGCCATTGGGCGCTCAGGGAGGCCGTGTTCGCGGTCTCTTGCGGCCCGTAACAGCCATAGCAGCCTCGATTGTAGGCCGGGCAAATGGCCCCGCAGCCGGCATGCGTTACGGGTCCAAGACATGGGGTGCCATGGGCAACCATGACACAGAGCGCTCCGCGCAATTTGCACTCCATGCATACGCTGTGCGCGGGAATGTTCGGTTTTCGCCCGTGCAGGTAGGCGTTGATTACCTCGATAAGCTGATGCTTGTTAATGGGGCAGCCGCGTAACTCGAAGTCGACCGGCACGTGATCGGCGATTGGGGTCGAGGTACCGAGGGTCTCGATATAGGCGGGGTGGGCGTAGACGATGGAGATGAAGTCGCGCACATTCTTGAAGTTACGCAGGGCCTGGATACCGCCCGCCGTGGCGCAGGCGCCAATCGTGATCAGGAACCGTGACACGCGGCGCACTTCCTTAATCCGTTCGGCGTCATGAGTGGTGGTAATGGAACCCTCGACCAACGACAGGTCATAGGGTCCGCGGACCACGGCGCGCGAGGCTTCGGGGAAGTTGGCGATGCGCACCTGTCCGGCCACTGCCAATAACTCGTCCTCGCAGTCGAGCAGGCTGAGTTGGCAGCCGTCACAGGACGCGAATTTCCAGACGGCAAGTTTGGGCATACGTCGCCGGGCCATGTTATACCTCCCGTGTGGCAAGCAGCGACGCGATCCGGTCAAGCCGGTAGACCGGGCCGGTCTTGCAGACAAAGGTGGGGCCGAACTGGCAATGCCCACAGAGGCCGATCGCGCAGCGCATATTTCTCTCCATGGAGAGATAGATCCGCGAAGTTTGAAGGCCGCGTTGTTGCAACGACGCCGCGGTAAAGCGCATCATTACCTCCGGCCCGCAGGTCATGGCGACGGTGACGGCCGGATCGAATTGCGCCAGGGGAATGAGCGTGGTCACCACGCCGACATTTCCGCGCCAGGTAGTCGCGGCGTTATCCACACTCACTGCCACATCGAGATCCAGCCGGCCGCGCCAGCGTTCCAGCTCCTGACGGTAAAGAAGGTCGGCCGGAGTGCGCGCTCCATACAGCAGGGTGATGTGCCGATATCGTTCGCGATGGGACAGCAGATGATAGAGAGCAGGGCGCAGCGGCGCCATGCCGATACCGCCCGGAACGAGCACCACATCATGACCCTCCGCCTGCTCTACCGGCCACGGGCTGCCATAGGGACCACGCACCCCCACCGTGTCGCCGCGCCGCAACGCTGTGATCGCCCGCGAGACAGCGCCCACCGCGCGGACGGTATGTACGAGCAGATCGGGTCGGGCTGGGTCACCGCTGATCGAAATGGGCGCCTCGCCCACCCCGAACACATAGAGCATGGTGAACTGCCCCGGCGTGAAGAAGAGCGGTTCCCCGTCTTGGGCGCGCAGCACAAGAGTCCATGTGTCCGCCGTGTCCCGGTGCACGCGCTCAACGCGAAATGGCCGGGGGAGCATCGGCTCCGCGTGCCGCGCCGCCCTGGTTTCCACCTTGGTAATCCCCATGCCGGCCGCCTTCCTTTCCACCCAATGTCAGGTATCCGCCTCAAGCTCTTCAGGGGGTATTTTGAGCGTCGCGCGGCCGGCGCCCACTTGTGACGCGGCGTCCAGTACGCTTGCCCGGATCGCGCCGACCTCTTCGGTAATGTCGATACCTACCGGACACCAAGCGATACACCGCCCACAGCCGACGCAGCCTGAGGTATCGAACTGGTCATACCAGGTAGCCAACTTATGAGTCATCCACTGGCGGTACCGCGACTTGACGGACTTCCGCACGCTGCCCCCATGGATGTAAGAAAAGTCGGTGGTAAAGCAGGAATCCCACACACGCCGATGCTCGGCCTGATCGCCGGTCAGATCCGTGACGTCTTCCACCGTGGTGCAGAAACAGGTAGGGCAGACCATCGTGCAGTTACCGCAGGATAGACATCGCTCGGCGACTTCATTCCAGCGCGGGTGGTCGTAATTGCCGTAGAGCAGTTCCTTGATCCCGTCTGTCCGCATGGCGCGGCCCATCCGTGCGACGGCATTGGCCACGACCGCCTCGGCGGCGTCCTGCTCGACGATCCCCGCTGGGCGGTGCGGCACGACATCCAGGACAGCCGCACCCCGCTCACTTCCAACCTCCACGAGAAAGTAGTGTTGGTCCTCCTTCAGCACTTCGGTTAGGGCAAGGTCGAACCCGCGCCGGGCCCGGGGGCCCGTGCCCATCGAATGGCAAAAGCAGGTGCCGCCGGCCTGCCCGCAGTTCACGGCCACGATGAAGAGACCCTCTCGCCGAGCGGCGTAGGTCGGATCTCGGTACGGTCCTTCTAGGAAGGTTCGGTCCTGGATAGCGATTGCGTTGAGTTCACAGGATCGTACGCCGATAAACGCCCACCGGGGCGACTCTTCCTTTTCTTGATGAAAGGTGACAGCCGTTCCGTCGCGCTTGGCGTGCCAGAGGCGCACCAGTGGTGGGTGCAGGTACCGCTTCCATGCCTGCGGTCCCACGGTGAATCCGAAGATCGCCTGATCATCCCGTCGTACCAGGCGGTAGGTGCCCGGGCCCTGTTCGTCGGTCCAGCCGATCGGCAGGTCCGCCACGGTACGCACTGGTTCGTAGACGATGGCGCCGTCGCGCACTGTAGGACCAATGTTCTGGTAGTCGAAAGCTTCCAGTGCGTCGAAGAGGCTCTGCAGATCGGCGCGATCAATGATTGCCGCGGTCGAGTGGTCGGTTCGGGACTGATTGTCCTTCATCGGCACGAGAACCTTTCCTTCAAGCCGCCATACGCCCAACTGTTGTCCGCCCTGTCTGCTTGTACCGCGGGTGCTCGACTTGTTTTGATTATGCACCTCGTGCCGCTAAGTGGTCGAGATCCCTGGAGCCCGGCGAGACCGCCCCGATGTGTTGGAATGCCGCCCGAAATTCCGCTGTTCCCATCCTAGCACCGCCCGCGTCCTGTTCCCAGGGCCGAATGGCCGACCGGCAGGCGCCGATCGTCACAAGACGTGATGTCACCTCCAGGTCAAGGGATAGGTGCCGGAAGCAGCTTGATCGCCCACGGAGAAAAAGGAGGGCGAGGGAGGGCCGATTGGCCCATAGATTAGGGCTTGATGGAACTAGGACGCCGTCCTTATCGGTGGTACGGTGCGATCAAGGAGTGCGAATGATGACAGCCGGCATGACGATCCTGATCCTCGAGGGACATCAGGGGGTACGAAACGCCTTGGCGCGGCGGTTGGTGCGTCAGTCCGGCATACGACGCGTGGTCGCCACGGCGACGCTGTCGGCAGCACTGCGGATGGGACGTCCGCGGGCGCCTGACCTGGTGATCTGTGATCCCAAGACGGTTGGCCAGGACCTCACTCACGGCATCCGTCGGCTTCGCGCCCTTGACTGTCCGATCCTGGTCCTCACGGCTTCGCTGGAGCCGGAAGAGCGCCTCCTTATTGAGCAAGCGGGAGCTGAGGTGGTCTTATTTCACGGCATTGGGTTGCCTACCCTCCGCGCTGGAATCAACTTGGCGGTTGCCCTACGGCAAGATTATCAGCACGGAACCGGTCGGCTCGATGCCGAATACCCGCGAACCATGAGCTGAAATAAAGTGACCCATGACCTTACGAGCGATTCGTGACCTTGAGGTCAATGTGGTCCACTTTCACCAGGCGACTCTCGCGGATAATATCCACCCGGTCACACGTGTGCTCGACCGCCGGCAAGATGTGAATCATCAGCCGGCTTGCCGGCGAGACAGCTTCAGTACTCGGCTAGTTGCCCTGCCCGATGAAGCCAACGCATGAATCGCAATCGTGCCAACTCTTCCTCGCTGAAGTGCTCGGCGTCACGCGGGTTTCGAGCGCGTAGTCTGCCCAGTTTCTCCCATTGGTCGGCGGTGAAGGCGGCCATCGGTACCGTGGGCGCAATTGGTGAGGCGACGGTTGGTTTCATCAGTTCCGCGGTCCTTTCAACAGTCTTCCGGCTACGGCCAACGCCGGTATGCGACCCGTTGCCTTGGCAACGCCAACGGTCCGGCTCTTGGCTTATCGAAATCATAGTACGCCAGGGAGAAGACCTGGAATGGTCCTTTGTCGCTAAAATGAGGGGCCGACCGACCCTTGGCTCGCAGGCCGATCGGTACGCGGTTGCCCCCACTTGTATCGCCTCTTGCGGCGGCCATCGCGGCGCGCTGGTTTGTCCCTGCCATGGGCGGCCCGACCGCCGGTGCCGCGCCGGTGGCCTACATCGCCGGTACCCTGGGCACATTGATCGGGGCGGATCTACTCAACCTCCCGGCTATCCTCCGCGGGGGTCTCCTACCCACGAGGGACGGAGGGGAAACACCAGGGAGGGTGGTCAGCGGCATTGGGGGCGCCGGCATCTTTGACGGCATCTTTCTGACCAGCATTCGGGCCCCCTCCTAGCCACGCTCTGATCCCGTAGTAGGTGACGGCGCGATGGCTGTCACAGGATGCCGCCGCGCTCGTACTGGGCCTGAGTACCGAGCACGCCGCCGCGCGGCCCGCGGACGACTGCTCCACCTCTGGACACAGCGCGCGTCGGAGTATCGGGTAAACCGCCTGATGCACCACGCCCGGCCTCGTCCCATACTGAGGCTGGAGCGGCCGGGCCGGCCGCTCCAGCCACCGCCCATGTTCGGGCAGCGGCGAGCCGGCGTGAGCGGGAGATACCGATGATCCGCACGTACCGATGGTCCGTTGTACGACTCCTTCTGGTGGCAGTTGCCATGATCGGGCTGGTGACCCCTGCTCGCACATCGGCTCCGGTCCAGGCGGCCGGGACGCCATCGTTCTCGCTGGCCGTCCAGCGAGAACTGCGCCAGGTGGTGGATGCCACGCTCGGGCCGATGGCGCCCGGCATCATCGTCGGCATCTGGGCGCCTGGCCGCGGCACCTGGACCTACGCCGCGGGCCTGGCCGACGTAGCGACCAAGGAGCCGGCACGCCTGCAGGACGCCACCCGCATCGGCAGCGTCACCAAGACCTTCGTGGGCACGCTCGTCCTCCAGCTGGTGGACCAGGGCAAGCTCGCGCTCGACGCGCCGGTCGGCCGCTGGCTGCCCACCGTGCCCTACGCCCAGCAAGTCACCATTCGCGAGCTGCTCAATATGACCAGCGGCATCTATGAATATGGGGACGACCCGGGGTTCCTGCGGCAGAACCTCACGCATGTCGCGGTGCAGGGGCACGTCATGACCCTCGCCTACCGCTGGCAACCGCGGCAACTGGTCGCTCTCGCCGCCAAGCACCCGCTCTACTTCGCGCCCGGTACCGGCTTCCACTACTCCAGTACCAATTTCCTCATCCTGGGCATGCTGCTGGAGAAGGTGACCGGTCGGAGCCTGGCGGACCTGCTGCAGGCGAAGATTACCGGTCCGCTGCACCTCGCCCACACCCTGCTCCCCTCCGGGGCAAGCCTCCCCGTCCCCTACTGGCACGGGTACACACAACTGCCCGGCAGCCCCGCGGTGCTGGACGGCACGCACGTGGATCCGAGCTTTGCCTGGGCGGTTGGGGACATGGTCTCGACGCTCGCCGACCTGCACGTCTGGGCACAGGCGCTGGCCACCGGCGCGCTGCTCAGTCCCACGCTGCAGGCCCAGCGCCTGCGGATGACCCCGCAGTCGGACCACACCTACGGCCTGGCCATCTTCGATGGGTTTGGTGGGCTTACCCCTGGGTACGTCGGCCACGGCGGCGACGCTACCGGGTACACCACGATCATGCTCTATCAGCCGGCGACGCGCACGACCATGGTGGTGCTCATGAATTTCGACCCAGTCCCCGAGAATCACGGCCCGGCGGTGGCCCTCTTCAACAAGCTTGCGGGGGTGCTGCACGGCCGAGGAATAGTCGCATGAAGCAGAAGGGGCAGGGTGGTGCGGTCTGCCCCCCGGATCAGTTGCCGGCCCCCACGAGACGTGCCGATCCCGCGCAACCGCGACAAGATCCTCGCGGCCGCACCAGATCGCGGTCGCTGGGATCTGGCCTCCGACATCTGGGCGAGCCGAGCGGCGCCCGCGCTTGGCGTTGGCCCCTGGGTGGGTTTGGAGACCGGGGAGGTCACGGCACACGGAGACCAGCGCCCAGTCAAGGACCTTCTTAGCACTCTCGAGGTCGCCTTTGCCTAGCTCTTCTCCGAGTTGGTCAGCCCACGTGCGCTGCGCGTGCTGGATTGCCCGGAGGGATGCGAGGCCGGCTGGGGTGATCGCCAACAGGTTGGCCCCGCGGTGCCTGGGGTTAGGCTGGTAGGTGGCGTCACCGTTGTCGGCGAGCACGTTGGCGAGGCGCTGGACGCCTTGGCGGGCCTGACCCATCTCTCGGGCGATGTCGGCGACTGTTGCCGCGTGGTTTTGGATTGCTTCGAGCACGAGCCAGCGAGCGAGCGTTTGACCTCCGGCCTGTGCGAGCACCTCACCGGCGGTGCTGCGTACCGTCGAAGACGTCACCGGCCGGCCGGCACGTACGTTAGCCTCCTGGGCTGCCGACCACCGAGCGGATTCCGTGCCATGAGCGCGAAGGGTCCCGTCGTCGAGGCCGAAGCGCTCAGCCAGAGCCGCCGGTCACGCCACTCCGTCGACAAAGGGTAGGCAAGCAATGCTTGCCTACCCTCCAG
>DATLQX010000189.1:0-2174 GCA_035534995.1 Chloroflexota bacterium
CGCATCCGAGACGGCAGGTTCGAAGTGGATGCCGGCGCTCGTCCACCAGACTGCCGGGCCGGCGAAGTTGGCGCGGACATTGACCGGCGGATACTCGGTCAAGTACCCGACGACCTGGGACGAGGTGACGGTGCTGAGGTCAACCTCCCGGGCCGGATCGGGGTTCGACCCGATGGAGCCGATCAAAAGCCGGTAGGAGAACCGGGCGTTGTAGCCGGTGCCGATCTGCGTTGGAAGCACGGCGACGTAAGAGCCGCCATCGGGTGAGACGGCCAGCGCGGCGGCTCCCACCCTGTAGCTCCAGGTCACCTGGTAGCTGACGAGATCGACCAGATGGAGGTCACCCGCCTGGCTGCGCGGGGCCCGCTGCTTATAGATGATCGAGGTACCGCTGCCGGTCCAGTACCAGTCGTCGACCAGCCCGCCGGTGTTGGTCAGCTGGACCGGCGCCGCGCTGAAGTCGGATTGGTAATAGACGTCGCCGCTCTTGAGGTAGGCGAAGCCACCATTGGGCACAGGCGGCAGCGGGCTAGTTGTGGGAGCAGGGGCGGGCGCCACCGCCGCCACCGCGGCTGCCGGTGCCGGCGGCTTCGCCTTTTCATTGATGACCCCGGGGACAACCGACAGCAGGGCAGTGACGGCGATCGCTGTCGCAACCGTGAGCCGGAAGCGCCAGCGAGAGCTCGTGGAGGATCCTGTCGCTTTCGGCGGGAGATGACCGTCTACCAAGCGCAGGATGTCGTCTTTGCGGGCCAGGATATGGTCGAGAGGGAAGATCGGGGCTATCGCCGCCGTCTGCTTGAAGTAGCGAAGCTCCGAGGCGCTCTTATGACAGTAGGCGCAGTCTTCCAGGTGAGCTTCGAGCTCTTGTCGTTCGCTTCCTTCGAGCTTGCCCATCACAAGCTGCCAGATCTGCCAGCCCCGCTCCGGACAGCCGGCAGGTGCGCCCGGCCGCCGGCAGAGCAGTTCTACGCAGTTGTGCGCCAGGCGGTCGCGGCCAACCCGGACGCGCTCGTGAACCGCACGCGCGCTGACGCCCATGATCTCCCCCGCCTCGGCCCCGGTCAGGCGATCGCCATCGAAGAGCACGACTGCCGCCCGCTGCCCCTTGGGCATGTCGTCGAGAGCCACCCGCACCAGGTGCCGCAGGCGCAGAGCCGGTTCGGCGGCGTCGACGACCTCCTCACCGGCGGCCTCTTCCAGGATGCGGAAACGCGCCGCCGTCCTCTTCGCCGCCAGTGCCATCCGCTTGGCGATCTTTCCGACGTAGGCCTTGGGGTGGCGAATCGTCCTTCCCTGGCGGCGATCGAGGAGGAGCTCCAGGCAAGCTTTCTGGGCGGCGTCCCGGGCATCCTCCTCGGAAACCACAGTGCAGGCAGCCAGCAGAGCGGCGGGCAAGCAGAGCTCGAGCAGCTCGTCCTCGGACAGTTGGCTGGTATTGCTGGGGGCGACCTTCACGGACATGGCGACAATCCTTCACGCATTTCGACCGCTGTCATCACCCTCTTAGTGGGGTCGAGGTGGTCCCCAGTCCACGTTTTGATAGCGGGAATGTCGGGAGCCGAATTCAGGCCGCGGTGACGCGGGCAAAAGTGGGCGCGAAAGGTGGCGGGGAGTGAGCATGCCCAGCAAAGAGTCGGCCTCCCACCGCCAAGGGCCCTAGGATTGCGACACATATGGCCGCCTTGAGTGCGCGCCCAGGGGCGCCAGCAATTCGGTTTGACGCGACACTGGTCAAGACCGGCACCTCGATCATCCTGCGCCTGCCCGAGCAGGCGAGCGCGATGCTGCCGTCGCGTGGGCAGGTGGCGGTGCTGGGAACCATCAACGGTCATGGCTTCGATACGGTCCTGGAACCTGACGGCCAATTCGGCCACTGGATGAAGATCGACGGGAGGCTGCAGCAAACCGCTGCTTTGAGAGCGGGCGACACCGTGATGATCGAGATCGAGCCCCGCAAGGACTGGCCTGAGCCGAGGGTGCCAGAGGACCTTGAGACCGCGCTGGCTGCGGCCCCAGCGGAGATCCAGGAGCTATGGAGCGCTATCACGCCGATGGCGCGTTGGGAGTGGGTTCGCTGGGTCAATGCAACCCAAAACGCTGAGACGCGCAAACGGCGCGTCGAGGTGAGCATCTCGAAGATGAAGGGCGGAAAGCGGCGTCCCTGCTGCTTC
>DATLQX010000190.1:0-4548 GCA_035534995.1 Chloroflexota bacterium
TTTCCGTAGACATAAGTGGAGCCAGTGACGAGCGAAAGGGACCGGCCTAGCCATTTGGGTAGTTTGCCTTATCGTCAACCGGGGCTATAATTCAGTATATGGACGTGGCATATATACACATTAGTTGCCGGCCCAGGCCGCTGATCTACCACTTCGCGTGGGGACCGATGCGGGCGAAGCCGGTGCTGGTGGACGAGATCGCCGAGGCGCTGGACGCCCTACTCCGCGAGAAAGCGGCCCTCCTGGCCGTGGGGATTCGCGACCTGCGTATCCAGCCGGCCCTCGTATACCTGATGGTGGATGCCCCGCCCATGCTATCGCCGCACAGCATTGCCTGCGGCCTGAAGGCGCACTCATCCAGTGCGCTGCGCCGGACGTATAAGGAGTTGACCACTATTCCCACCCTATGGACCCGCGAGTACCTGGTAGCCGCCGGCGAAAATGTCCGGGCCGAGGAACTGGTAGCCGCGTACCTGGCCATGCATGCTCCCCAGCGCCGTCCCCGTGGGCGGCCCCCGTGCCGCCTGTCCCGACGCGACTAATTCGCGTCACGTCCGATGCCAACAACCGAGAGGAACAATTCAATGCCGAAATGCGAGAACTGCAAAACCCGAGATGCCCACGTGCGCATGGAAGGGTTGGTGAATGGCCGCCCCGAAGTTCATCTCTTCTGCGAGGTATGCGCCGGGGAGGTGATGCGCGGAGCGATGAATCTTGAGGCGAATGGGGGCGGCGCCGCGCTCGGCAATATCTTTGCCCACGCCAACGGCGGCAGCGGCCAGCCCGGCACCGGAACCGCCACGGCGGAGCGCCAGGCCCCGCAGAGCAAAACCCCTAACCTGGATCGCTTCGGCCGCGACATTACCCGTGATGCTCATGACGGGAAGCTCGATCCAACCGCTGGGCGAGATCGCGAGACACGGCGCCTGATCACCGTGCTGGGCCGGCGCCAGAAGAATAATCCGGTCCTGATCGGCGAACCTGGAGTGGGGAAGACGGCGATTGTCGAGGGCGTGGCCCGGCGGATCAGCGACGGCACGGCGCCCCGCTTCCTCCGCGGCAAGCGCGTGATCTCCCTGAACCTGGGCGGCATGATCGCCGGAGCGATGTTCCGCGGCCAGTTCGAGGAGCGGGTGAAGGGCCTGATCGAGGAAGCGACCAACGACAAGAATGTGATTCTCTTCATCGATGAGTTGCATACCGTGGTCGGGGCCGGAGCGGCCGAGGGTGCGGTGGGCGCCGCCGATATGCTCAAGCCCGCGCTGGCCCGTGGCGATATCCGGGTTATCGGAGCCACTACCCTGGATGAATACAAGAAACATGTGGAGAAGGATGCCGCCCTCGAGCGCCGCTTCCAGCCCGTGCTGGTGGGCGAGCCCTCGGTGGAGGAGGCGATCCCCATGCTGGAGGCGGTGCGCCCGCACTACGAGAAGTTCCATGGCCTCCGCATTCCGGATGAGACGGTGGTGGCGGCCGTGACGTTGGCCGACCGCTACATCAACGACCGCTTCCTGCCCGACAAGGCGATCGACCTGCTGGACGAGGCTGCCTCGGCCTTGCGGCTGGAGGCCAGCGAGGCGGGCCGCGATCTGCCAATGGTGGGCGAGTTGGAGCGCGATCTGGCCGACATCCAGGCGCGGAAGGAAGCGGCGGCGATGGCGGAGAACTACGAGGAAGCCGCTAGCCTGCGCCAGCAGGAAGTGGTGGCGGACGAGCAGCTCCGGAAAGCACGGGCCGAGGCCAACCTGGCCGACCTCCCAGTGGTCACTCCCGAACTGGTTGCCCGCGTGGTCGAAGGCTGGACCGGCGTCCCGGTGGGCCAGATGCTCGAGCACGAGCGGGCCAACCTCCGCAATCTAGAGGAGCAGTTGCATGGGCATGTGATCGGCCAGGACGAGGCGATCGTGGCGGTGAGCCAGGCCATCCGCCGGTCGCGTGCCGGCTTGAAGGATCCCAAGCGGCCAATCGGCTCCTTCCTCTTCCTCGGTCCGACCGGGGTCGGGAAGACCGAGCTGGCTCGGGCCCTGGCCCGCGAGTTGTTCGGAGGCGAGGACGCGATCATCCGCATCGACATGTCGGAATACATGGAGCCGCACGCGGTGGCCCGCATGTTCGGCAGCCCGCCGGGCTACGTGGGGCACGACGAGGGCGGCCAGCTTACCGAGCAGGTGCGGCGCCGTCCCTATAGCGTGGTTCTGTTCGACGAGGTAGAGAAGGCGCACCCGCAGGTGTTCAACGCCCTGTTGCAGATCATGGACGACGGTCGCTTGACCGACGGCCGGGGCCGGACGGTGGACTTCAAGAACACCCTGGTGATCATGACCAGCAACGTGGGCTCGTCGGAGCTACGGAAGCTCAACAAGCTGGGCTTCGCCACCTCCACCGACACTTCACGGGAGGGCGCGGATCACGACCGGCTGCGCGACAAGGCCCTCGACGGGCTGCGGCAAGCCTTCCGGCCGGAGTTCCTCAACCGGATCGACCAGGTGGTGGTCTTCCACTCGCTCAAGCGGGCCAATCTGGAGCGGATCGTGGATCTGCTGCTCCGCGACGCGCGGGCTCGCCTCGCCGCCCAGGGGATCGCCCTGGAGGTGAGCGACGAGGTAAAGGCCTTCCTGATCGACGAAGGGTACAACGAGGAGTTCGGGGCCCGCCCGCTCCGCCGGGCGGTCCAGACCCACGTCGATACCCCCCTGGCCGACGCCATCCTGGCCGGCACGATCGCCGGCGGCCAGACCGCCAGCCTCCGCCTGGAGGAAGGCGCGGTGAAGGTGGTCGCGGTGGAGGAGACCGTGATTTCCTCGGTCGCATAGGGTACTCAATAGCGAGCGGTGAGAGGGGCCGGGTGTGCCGCACCCGGCCCTTCTCTCTTTTTCAACGCCTCATATCCAGGCATGTCCCAGTTCTCAGCGATCAAGCTCGCACCGCAAACCCAGGCTATGATGCAATGCACGATCCACCAACGTCATCTGATCGGAGGTTAAGGCACCGCGTTTTCGCGATAATCGTTCCAGCGCGATGGTGCGGATGTGCTCCAGCTTGATGGCGCTGTCACGAGACAGGCCGCCGTTGCCCGCCCCAAGCCGCACATGGAATGGATAGGCGCGAGCAGGGGCACTGCTGATGGCGGCAATAATCGTGGTAGCGCTATACGCATTACCCAGATCGTTCTGAAGCACAAGCACTGGCCGCGTACCACCCTGCTCACTGCCCCGCACGGGCTCAAGGTCAGCATCCCAAATCTCACCGCGTTTGACCTGTGGCATGGTCTAACTCACCGGCCAGGTTTCATTGTCGACCACCATCGCTTGCTCCGCCAGGGCGCGATTCTCCTCGGCAAGGGCCTTGTAGCCTTCTATCATTTCCTGTTCAAGGAGGCGGCGGCGTTCGGCCAGTACTATGTCCCCGATGACCTGGCTGACTGGCAGATGCCGAATTGCGCTCAGTTCACGAGCCGCGGTAGCGACGGGCTCCGGGACACTAATGGTGATTCGCCGACGTTGTACAGCCGATCGGGCTGGCATTCTTCCCGCCTCCAAACCTGAATATGCATACGATTCGTGTGCCTATTCAGTATGCACTATCCGTCGCGTCATGGAAGGCGATCAGCGCCGCCTCTATCCGCGGAGCCGCCCCGGCGGCCGGGCATCACCCGATAAAAATGTGACACTCTCTTGACCCATACGGATCGCGGACCGTAGGATACCTTCGCCCTCGCGCGTCCGGTGGTTTCCCTCGGCTCCTGGGGCGGAATGGAGGATCTCTCCGGTCGTGGCCCGCAATCCCCCGGTGACCAAACGCACCTTGCTCGTCCGTTACCTGCGCCCCCAGGGCGTACGAGTGGCCGTGCTGGCGATTCTCTTGATCAGCAGCATCCTCCTCCAATTGGTGAATCCGCGGATCTTGCAGGCGTTCATTGATGCCGCCTCCAGCCGGGCTGGGGAGCGGCGTCTTCTCGTCTATGCCCTGGTGTTTATTGGGGTGGCGATCAGCCAGCAGGTGCTCTCGGTCATCGCTACCTACCTGAGCGAACGGGTGGCCTGGACCGCGACCAATAGCCTCCGCTCCGATCTGGCCCTCCATTGCCTCCGCCTCGATCTCTCGTTCCATAAGGAGCGGACTCCCGGGGAGTTGATCGAGCGGATCGACGGCGACGTGACCGCCCTGGCCAGCTTCTTCTCCCAATTCGTGATCCAGATCCTGGGTAGCCTCCTGCTCCTGGTTGGGGTGCTGATTGCCCTCTGGGTGGTCGATTGGCGGGTGGGCGCGGCCCTTACCGGGTTCGCGGTGGTGGCGCTTCTGGCGATCGTCAGTGTCCGCTCGCTGGCCATCCCGTTCTGGCGAGTCGACCGCCAGGCCAGCGCCGCCCTCTTCGGCTTCATCGAGGAGCGGCTGGCCGGGACGGTCGATATTCGCGCCAACGGCGCCCGGCCCTATGTGATGCGCCGCCTCTACCACCATACGCGCGAACGGCTGCGGGCCGGGAACAGGGCACGGCTGATCGGGAGCGTGACCTGGAGCGTGCCGGTGCTGTCGGTGGCGATTGGG
>DATLQX010000191.1:0-2117 GCA_035534995.1 Chloroflexota bacterium
GATTCAGCCTCCTTCGTGGGGCTGGTGCAGGGCTCCCTTCATGCTGTCCAGGCGGGGGGAGCCCTGCGGCGTTTCGTGGTGAGCCAGATGCTCAACCTGACTCTATTATGGTCTTAAGGACCGTAAAATGCTAGTAGGAAATCCGGATTTGAGTCTGAAATCCTTGACCGTGTTGCAGGCTGCTTCAGAGATTTGGCGCGTTCGGCGTCCTCGTCAGGCGAGAGTAGCGGCTGGACGAAGTGACTTCCCTTCGGAGGAGGGCCACGGCGGAGATAGCAAGCGACGTCAAAATGACTACAATGATCAACCTTGTAAAAGGGATCCCGCCTACCTGATTCAGGCTACCGCGCGAGGAAGTGACATCGGTCAGGGGTGTGACGATGGGGGAGTCCCTTTCCGCCCGCCCGCGGCGTCCGTGGAGGATCGGACGATTGCCGCGCCGCTGCCCGGCACATGGCTCACAGACCGGTGAAACAGGACAAGCTGCGGCGCTGCAAAATGTTCAGGAATCGGCGCGTCGCCAATACGAGCTATCACCGCCGTGCCACCCTCTGGGATACGATGGTCCCCCGATCCGGCGACCCTCACAGGGCACTGGTCACCACCACGGCTCTGCCGCCAAAGCGATCGACCGCTAGCTGAAGTGCGCTCCCGATGCTTGCCTGATCCTGAACGTCCAGCCGCGTGACCAGCACGTATTCGAGGACTTTGAACTCCGCACCCTGGGCAGGGTCGCGCGTCGTTGCAGCGACTTTCCAACCCTTTGCCGCGAACAACCGCACAGGCCTGGTCGATCCGGAGGATGCATCGGTAATCAGTATGGCCTTCCGGTCAATTCTCTCATCCGTCACGTGGGAAAATGGAGTGCCTCCACGGCCCGGCGCTTGGTCGCGTCGCCGCGACGATCGTATCGGGCGGTGGTGGTCACGTTGGCGTGCCCGGCAAGCTGTTGGACCGTCGATAGGTCGATCCCGGCATCCAACAGGTCACCGACAAAGGTGCGGCGGAAATCATGCGGCGAGATATCCGTGACTCCCGCCTGCAGTCCGCGCTTGGTCAGCATCTTATACACGGCATAGCTGGAGAAACGCGGACCACTGGGCCGACCGGCTTTGGACAGCGGCAGGAACAAGCTCCCGGGCCCGTCGCCGCGCCAGTCGATCCAGGCAACGAGGGCCGCCGATGCGCTGGGGATCAGCGGCACCATCCGTTCCTTGTTCCCCTTGCCGTGCCGGATGCGTAGGCTCGGCGGCTCCGCCGTGTAGTCGGCCAACTCCAGCGCGGCAAGTTCGGCCCGGCGCACCCCACCGGTGTAGAGCACGGCCAGGATCGCCGCATCCCTCCGCCCGGCCGGCGTCGCATCCCGCCGACAGGCCGACACCAACGCCACCAACTCCGCGGTCGTAATTGAACGTCCGGCAGGCAGGCGTTCGCCGCGGGCCGGGCGTACCGCCTGTAGGCTCTCGAACTCCTCGACCGTGATCAGGCCGAAGCGCCGCGAATAGCGGGCAATCCCCCGCAAGGCAGCCAGGGTGAGGTTCACCGTGGCGGGCGCCGCGTCTTGCTCAAGCAGACGGGCCCGAATGTACTCGAGATGATGCACGCGGAGCGCATGCCACGGGACATCCTCGACCGCCGCGCCGATCAGCTTGGCCACGGCGCGCAGGCGCTCCTGGACCACGCGTTGGCTTTTGGGTGCTAGACTGCCGAGATATGCCTGGGTGGGATCGAGGAGCGAGCCGACCGGCACGAGGGCGGGCAGCACATCAAGCGGGAAGGAGTCCTCCGCCGTCTCCGCAAAGGTACGCATTCGCCGTCACCTCCCGCCGCCTAGCCGAGTGGACCGCACCGACGCGGCACTGACCCCAGTATAGCGCGGGATCGCCGTGATTGGATAACCTAATGATGATTAGGGTAACTCATTTCACCCCTGCAGGTGCGGAAGAGTGACGGAGCCAGGACTGCCAGGCTGCTGGAGGTGGTCGACGCGGCGAGCAGGTGCTGCCGTGCGCCTGATAATCTGTGTATCGTACTGATAACAACTGGACCTTCCGCTAGACACGGACGGAATGGCGTATCGGCTCGGCGCATTTGGCATGGGACAATCCTAGTCGACA
>DATLQX010000192.1:0-2108 GCA_035534995.1 Chloroflexota bacterium
GGCGGATAGGGCGGTTGCGGCGGATAAGGAGAAGGCGGCGCGAAGACCGGCGGCGCAATCGGAATCACCTTCCAGTCGGCGAACGCCAGCACGTACCAGAGGATGATGCTGCCAAAGGGAACGATATTGAGCAGCGAGAGCCAGGGCGAGAATCCGGCCTTCTTGCAGATGAACCAGAAGGGGAGGATGACAATGGCCAGCCCGATCAGGATAAAAATCGGCATGATCGCCAGGAGGGTCATGGCGATGCGCTGGGCCTGGGCGAGATCGGGCTGAGAGGCTGTCTCCTGCAGGATGGCGGCGAGAAGAAGCATGGCGGACGCTCCGGCGGATTGAGATGGAGTTCTGAGTCAAGTTACGGCGAAAGCCGGGAATGTGCAAGCGGAAACCGGGAGAGACAGGGGACGAGGGAACAAGGGAACAAGGGAACGAGGGACAAAGGGACAAGGGACAAAGGGACACGTGACACGGGATCAGGAAAACGAGGGGCCAGGTCAAAGGGGCCAAGCAGGAACCTGGTTCCGACCCTTGATCACTGATCCCTAATCCCTGATCCCTGTTCCCTGTTCCCTGTTCCCTGTTCCCTGATCCCTGTTCCCTGCCTTCAAGTAATGTCTTCGGTATCGAAGATCGGCACGGTTCGCTTTTTCGGCACGCCGTGCACCTGGCTGAGGAGGTCTTCGACCACGTCTTCGAGCTGGCGCTGGGATTCGATGACGGCGGACATGCTCTTGAGGTCCTCTTCGTCCGGGACGCGCTCGACCAGGGCGACGGCGTGGCATTGGGCGACGTGGTCGAGGCCAAGGCCTTCCGGGGTTTTGGCCTTGATGCTGACGTTCTTCATGTCCACGCCGAGCAGGTCGGCGACGCGGCCGCGCATCTCGCCTGCGATGGGCACGATTTTGGGCGCGGCCAGGACCAGGGTGACGTCGACATTCACCAGGCGATAACCGGCCTGTTCCACCTCATCCTGGGCGAGCTTGAGGAAGATGGCGGAATCGGCGTCTTTCCAGCGGGGATCGCCGGGAGGGAAGAAGCTGCCGATATCGCCGGCAGCCACAGCCCCCAGAAGGGCGTCGGTGATGGCGTGGAGGAGAACGTCGCCGTCGGAGTGGCCGGCGAGGCCTTCCGGGTGGTCGAGGGTCATGCCGCCGATGCGGAGGGGCACTCCTGCCTTGAATGCGTGCGAGTCCCAGCCTATGCCGATGCGAATGTCCATGGTCTCTTTTCAAGATAAAGGTAAATCAAGGCGGAGCACAGGTTTTTCCTCAAACTACGGCAGAGACGTCCCGGACCATTTACATTGATCCCCGGAATCCTCCGGAGTTCGTATGCGTTCCCTGTTTGCCGCAATCCTGCTCGCCGCCTCCTGCCTCGCCGCCGCCCAGACCGCTGCGCTCCCGCCCGACCCGCCTCATCGCGATTGGCACGCCTCCTGGATCACTCATCCCGCAGCGCCCCTCCGCGATCCCATTGTCCTTCATTTTCGCCGTTTTCTCAGTCTTTCCGCCGTCCCGGGTTCGTATATTGTCCGCGTCAGCGCCGATAACCGCTTCATCCTCTATGTCAACGGCACCCGCGCCGGCGACGGCCCCGCCCGCGGCGACCTCTCCCACTGGCGCTACGAGCGCTTCGACCTGGCGCCGCTGCTGCATGCCGGCGCAAATCTCATCACCGCCACCGTCTGGAACTTCGGCGTCTACTCGCCCGTCGCCCAGATGAGCGACCGCACGGCCTTCCTCCTCGAATCCGAAGCCACCGGCGACGCCGGCATCTCCACGCCGAAGAGCTGGCAGGTCATGATCGAGCCCGGCCACAAGCCGCTCCCGCGGGTCGCCAATGGATTCTGGGCCTACATGGCGCAGGGTCCGGGCGAGGAGCTAGACGCCGATCAGTACGACTGGTCCTGGCAATCGCCCGATGACCAGAATCCGGCGTGGGTCGCGGCCGCATCGCCTACCCGCGAAAGCGTCTACCCCACCACCGGCCGCGCCCACTCCGCCGACGAGACCGGCGACAATCCCTGGGGATTGGTTCCCGACTACCTCCCTCACATGGCCTACGCGCCAATAGACCCCGGCAAAGCGGTCCGCGTCGTTGAAACCGAC
>DATLQX010000193.1:0-2284 GCA_035534995.1 Chloroflexota bacterium
AGGTGCCGATCCCGCGTACTGCCGGCATAACCAACCTTTCATCAAAGGGCTCCGCGTCTGGCCGCATATGCCTATGGGCTGTGCGGCTTTTTCGTGCCCTTTGTAGCAGGAAAGGAATGGCTGATGCCCCGCTCACAGGAGATCAGGCTCGCCCACTCACAGAACTTCCTCCGCGACCCCCGACTGATTGATACCCTGCTCGACCGCTCGACTATTCAGGGCCGCGATCTGGTCTATGAGATCGGACCCGGTACCGGTATCATCACCGAACGGCTGGCCGGGCGCTGCCGGCGGGTGGCCGCAATCGAAAAGGATCCGCGGCTTGCCGATTATCTACACGCGCGATTCCATTCTTACCCAAACATTACCGTCCACGCGGCGGACTTCCTGCGGTTTCCCCTTCCCCTGGCGCCCTACAAGGTCTTCGCCAACATTCCCTACGCGCTCACCACGGCGATCGTCACCCGGCTGACCTCGGCTCCGGTCATCCCGCGCGACAGCTATCTCGTCGTGCAACGGGAAGCCGCCGAGCGCTTCATTGGCAGTCCCCGCGCCACCCTGTATGCCGCGTTGCTCTACCCATGGTTCGCCGCCGAGATCGTCCATTCCTTTCGGCCCGGTGATTTCCGGCCACTGCCGAGGGTGGAGAGTGTACTCCTCCGTCTCCGCCCGCGCGATCAACCGTTGGTCTCGGCCTCGGATACGCGGTTCTTCCGCGACTGCATCACCTTTGCCTTCACCGCCCCGCGCCCCACCCTGCAATGGACGCTCCGCGCCTGTCTCGGACGCCGCCTTGCCGATCACCTGATCCGCCGGGAGCGGCTCGATCCGCGCGCCACCCCATCCATGATCCCCGGTACGCTCTGGTTGCTCCTCTTCGAGCACCTCAAGGACGCGGGAGGCGCGGAGGCAAGGCGCGTGGTGGCGGGCGCCGAGCAGCGCCTACGCACCCAGCAGGCCGGCCTGTCGAAGATGCATCGCACGCGCGCCGGCTGAGAGCGGAGGAGTGGGGTGAAGCGAACACGGGAGCGGGTACACCGTTCGCGCGAAGGAGTGAAGGCATGGCGCGGCGCGTCCGGGTTGCCGCCGGCTTTTGCTGGGTGCTACGCTCTTCTCGGAGTGGCCGACATCCCTCGCCGCGAGACGCGGGTTGCCCAGGGATCGGCGCCTCTCATGGGAAGGATGGGTCATGGCGGAGCGAGATGGCAAGATATTTGAAATCCTGGACGAGAGATTCCGGCATTGTGTCAAGGGGAGTGCTCGGGTCGAGAAGCTCTATGAGGGGTGCCGCTGGGCCGAGGGTCCGGCCTACTTTCCCGCCGGCCGCTATCTGGTATGGAGC
Source organism: Chloroflexota bacterium (assembly GCA_035534995.1). Classification (GTDB taxonomy): domain Bacteria; phylum Chloroflexota; class UBA5177; order JANWHV01; family JANWHV01; genus JANWHV01. The sequence goes on from DATLQX010000193.1 coordinate 1,343, forward strand.
GATATCCCCAACGATCGGATGCTGCGCTGGGACGAGATGACCGGCATGGTTGGGGCGTTCCGCCAACCGGCTGGCTACGCGAACGGCAATACGGTCGACCGCGCCGGTCGCCTGGTCACTTGCGAGCATGGGAACCGGCGGGTTACCCGCACCGAGCATGATGGCTCGATCACCGTGATCGCGGATCGGTTTGAAGGCAAGCGCTTCAACAGCCCCAACGACGTGGTGGTAAAGTCCGACCAGTCGATCTGGTTCACCGACCCCTCCTACGGGATCGATAGCGACTACGAGGGGCATCGAGGGGAGAGCGAGATCGGGGCCTGCCATGTCTATCGGGTCGATCCGCGCTCCGGGGCCTGTCGCATCGTCGCCGACGACTTCGTCCGCCCGAACGGCCTTGCCTTCTCACCCGACGAGCGGCGTCTCTATATCGCCGACACCGGGGCCAGCCATATGCCCAACGGGCCGCGCCATATCCGCGTCTTCGCGGTGGCCGAGGACGGCGCCCTCTCCGGCGGCGACGTGTTCGCCACCTGCACCGCCGGCTCCTTTGACGGCTTCCGGCTGGACGACGCTGGACGGATCTGGACCAGCGCCGGTGACGGCGTCCACTGTTATCACCCGGACGGCAGCTTGATCGGCAAGATATGCATCCCCGAGCCGGTCGCCAACGTCGTTTTCGGGGGACCGAAGCGGAATCGCCTGTTTATCTGCGCCACGACCTCGCTCTACTCCATCCTCCTGCCGGTGAACGGCGCGCGCACGTTCTGATCTGGCCGCGCGGCCTGGCGTGCGTCTTATACCAGTTGTAGGGGCACCCCTCGTGGGTGCCCTGGTTCCAGTCGCCAAGGGCACCCACGAGGGGTGCCCCTACAACCGCGTGGGAATCTATAGCCAGTGGACTATCGCTGTCCGGCGTTCATCCTTTGCTCGAGCTTCTCC
>DATLQX010000194.1:0-17494 GCA_035534995.1 Chloroflexota bacterium
CGAGCTATACGATCTTTGGCCAGGTCACCTCGGGTCTGGATGTGGTGGATGCCATTGCCGCGGTGCCGGTGGGTGGGCCCGAGCGCTCGTCGCCCCAGGAACCGGTGCGGATTTTGTCCGTCACCGTGCACGAGAACTGAACTAGAGTCTGGGGCGGTCACTAGCTCGGGTGAAATAGGGCCTCCGGCTGAGGCCGGATGGGAGGAACGAGGTCGGCAGAGGCCGGGTGTCTGGTCGGCTTCGGCTGGTCGGGTGGAACCGCGGCGGCGCCAAGGTGGACAGCGGTCGCGGCTTGGGTACGCTGGGCCATAACGTAGCTGGTGGTACAAGCACGGCGTGGCGCCTGAGCCGGGGAGCGCGGCGGCTTGCTCAGTGCCGCCATGGTGAAGGGGAAAGCGGAGGGCTTGGATGGCGATTCTGGTCGGGGCGAGGACGCGCTTGGTGGTGCAAGGTTTGACCGGGCGCGACGGTGGACTCCACGGATCACAGATGCTGGCATACGGAACCAACGTGGTGGCGGGAGTGACGCCTGGGAAGGCTGGCCTGGAGGTCAACGGGGTGCCGGTGTACGACACGGTGCGGGACGCCGTGGAAGCGACCGAAGCCAATACCTCGATCATCTTTGTTCCCGCGCCGGGCGCGGCCGACGCGGTGATGGAAGCGGCGGCGGCAGGGGTGGAGTTGGTGGTCTGCATCACCGAGGGAGTACCGGTCCACGACATGGTCCGGGCTGTCCGGTTTTTGCGCGAGCATCCAGCGACGCGGCTGATCGGGCCAAACTGTCCCGGCCTCATCACGCCGGGGGCGGCGAAGGTGGGGATCATGCCGGGGAACGCCTTCAGTCCTGGCCGAGTGGGGATCGTCTCCCGGAGCGGCACCCTGACCTACGAGGCGGGCGCCCTCCTCTCGCACGAAGGTCTGGGCCAGAGCACTTGCGTGGGGATCGGCGGCGATCCGGTGATCGGATCCACTTTCGTCGATATCCTCCGCCTTTTTCAAGCCGATCCGGAAACCGACGTCGTGGTGCTGATCGGCGAGATCGGCGGCCGCGACGAAGAGGATGCCGCCGAATATCTGGCGTCGGTGCCGGCGGCGGAACGGAAGCCGGTAGTGACCTTCATCTCGGGTCGCAGCGCCCCGCCCGGTAAACGGATGGGACATGCGGGAGCCATCATTAGCGGCGGCCTGGGCGGTCCGGAGGCCAAGGTAGCGGCCTTCCGCGATCGGGGATTCACGGTCGCGGATGCGATCCCTGAACTGCCGGGGCTGGTGCGGGAGGTGCTGGCCGGGAGAGTGTAACGGGGTGCCCTGAAACACAGATGAACGATGTGTCACCCGTTCCGTCCGAGCAGCCGTGCTTCAGGGCATCCGTGAGGCGCGCCTGCCAGGGCGGTTGGGCGCTCACGGGGATTGCCACTGATTCGCGGCCTGGGTATACTGGGAAAGCGTTCACGCATGCGCCCGTGGCTCAATGGATAGAGCACCAGATTGCGGATCTGGAGGTTACAGGTTCGAGTCCTGTCGGGCGTACCTCGTTCTCCTCAGGAAGCTCTCCCAGTCAGCGTAGATGGCCCCGCGCAAGTCACATTCCATGTCACGTCGGCCCCGGAATGTGACATGGGCGCGGCCTCCATGGTCGTCACCCACAAGAAGCGTTTCCGACTCTCGCTGTACGAAAATCCCAAACCGAATTGCGCGCTTGGGCAGATTGCACGATATGGCAAGTGTGGGCTGGGTGATATACTATCTGCACCGTGGCAGCTACCAGGCGGCGATCCCTTTGTGTGCCTGGCACGTCACGGCGCTCATGTTGCCGCCGCGGATCTCGCTCCACCCCAGTGCTGGGTCTAAGCGCGATACGGGCCGGCATTAATTTAGTACGCGCATGTCTGGCTGAAAAGGAGTGTGTTGTTCATGGATCGTGCACCGCTGATTCATCATCCGTTCTTCTCTCGTCGTCGTTTTCTCCAGTTCACCGCCGCTGGGGCCGCGAGCGCGGCGGCCCTGGGCAGCCCCCTGGCCGCGCAAGCAGCGGGACGGCTCTCGTCGCCCACGCGCGGGGGCATCCTGCGCATGGGGTCGGTTGGAGATCCTCAGACCTTCGACGGTCCTCTCACCTCGGACAACAACGCTATTTGGACTATGGTGCTCCTCTACGACCAACTGACTCGCCCCTCCAAGGACGGATTGTCGGTCGAACCGAGCCTGGCCACCAGTTGGGACATCTCGCCTGATGGCAAGACCTACACATTCCATCTTCGCAAGGGCGTCACCTTCCACGACGGGAGTCCCATGACCGCCGACGACGTGAAGTTTTCGGTCGAGCGCGCGGTCAACATAAAGGGCAGCCAGTGGTCGTTCTTGTTCGGGGCTTTCAAGGGCATGGAGGTAGTCGATACCCATACCGTCCGCGCCCATCTCTCCGCTCCGCACGCCCCGTTTCTCTCGGATGTCGCCCTGTTCGCCACCTCGGTGTTGCCCAAGAAACTGGTGGAGAGCATGGGTGATAAGTTCTTCAATCATCCCATCGGCACCGGGCCGTTCATGTTCAAGTCCTGGAGCCGGGGCAGTCAGCTCGTGCTGGCCCGCAATCCCCACTCCTTCCGCGCCCCGATGCCCTACCTGGATGAGTTCCATAACATTGTGGTGGCCGATCCAAATACGCGGGTTCTTCAGGTGCAGAACGGGGAATTGGATGTCGCCACGTTCGTGCCTCCGGCCGCGACCGCCGGTTTGGCGGGGAACCCAGCGGTCACCCTGCATACTGACCAGTTTTTCGACTCGCACTTCATCACCATTCAGACCACCGGGAAGCCCTATCTTCGCGACAAGCTGGTCAGACTGGCGATGAATTACGCGATCGACAAGAACGCGATCGTGAAGTATTTCCTCTATGGCAATGGGGAGGCAAGCGGCCAGGCATTGCCGAAGATGTATGGCTACAGCGCGTCAATTCAGCCGTACCCCTACGACCTGAACATGGCCAAGTCGCTGCTCAAGAAGTCGTCGTTCCCCAATGGCTTCAGTACCGTTCTCCTGGTGGACGCCTCCCGGGCGGTGCCTGAAAAGCAGATTGCTGAGTACGTTCAGCAGCAGTTGGCCAAAATTGGGATCAAGGTTAACATCGTATTGCAGCCGGATGCGGTCAATCTGGCCGCGACCCAGAGCCCGAATTATGAGATGTCCGTTGGCTACATGACCAGCGACATCATTGATCCGGATGAACTGGTCAGCTTCGCCATGGGAGGCACCCCTGGGGGAACCCACTCGATCTGGACCTACTACAACAATCCCACGGTCAATAGCCTTGCCGCTCGGGCTGCCGGCATTATCGACCGAGGACAGCGCCAGAAACTGTACGATCAAGCCAACCAGATCTACCACGATGACGCGCCCATGATTTTCCTCTATCGCACCCCGAGTTTGACCCTCACTACTTCCAAGTTGCAGGGCTTCAAGGTGCTCCCCACCGGCAACTACCGCATTGAGGAATGCTACTTCAGCTCGTGATCAGCCAATCCGCCCGCCTCACGATCACGTGAGGCGGGCGGATTCTTGAGGGGCACATGGCGGTTTTCCTGGCGCGGCGCATCCTGGGGCTGATCCCGCTCTTTTTGGGCATCTCGCTCACTATTTTCCTGCTCATCCATTTTATTCCCGGCGACCCAGCGCAGGTGATGCTCGGCTTTCGCGCCACGCCTCAAGCGATCGCCCAGCTTCATCATGCCTGGCACCTGGACGATCCGTTGCCCCTACAATACGTGCATTTCGTGGTGCGTTTGCTGACTGGAGATCTTGGCCAGTCGGTGGAGTATCAGCAGCCGGTGCGCGACATTCTGTGGTCGAGGGTGCCGGAGACCCTGCTGCTTGCCTGTACCAGTACCCTGCTGAGCGTGGCCCTTGGGGTGCCGCTCGCGGCGGCGGCGGCGATATGGCGCGACCGTTGGCCGGATTTGGGGATCCGCTTCTTCACCGTGCTCGGCTTCACCATGCCGTCCTTCTGGTTAGCTCTGCTCCTCATGTTGCTCCTGGGCGCCAAGGTCCGCATTTTTCCCATCGCGGGCTACGGCACGTCCTTCGGCGATCATCTCTACCACTTGATCTTGCCGTCTATCGTGATCGCCCTTTCGATCTTTCCCCTGATCGTCCGCACGCTTCGGGCCGGCCTGATCGACGTCATGCGAATGGACTACGTGAAGACGGCGCGCGCCAAGGGACTCCGGGGGACGGTTGTTCTCTACAAGCATGTGCTGCGCAACGCCCTGATCCCCACCGTCACCGTGGTGGGAGTCAACATGGGTTTCCTCCTGGGCGGCGCCGTGGTCATTGAATCGGTGTTTGGGCTGCCGGGGGTAGGGTTCTTGCTGATTGACGCGATCAATAACCGCGACTACCCCATGGTGCAGGCCGGAGCCCTGGTCCTGGCGATGGTGTTTGTCCTGGTCAATCTGCTCACCGACATCACCTATACGCTCATTGACCCGCGAATCCGGAATCATTGATGGTACACCTGGAGACTCAAGCTCCCATAGGTGCGGACGAGTTGGCGGCCGCATCGCTCGCGCCCAGGCGGGGGAAGCGCGCCTGGCTCCGCGCCCACCTGAGCGTCGTGGTCGGGCTGACCCTCGTGCTGTGCCTTGCCGTTGCCACCGTGATAGGGCCGTTCCTGGCCCAGTACGATCCCAACAACGGCGATATTACCCAGAGTTTACAGGGGCCCAGTTTGGCGCACCTCATGGGGACGGACTTCGAGGGGCGCGACATGTTCACGCGGGTGCTCTATGGGGCGCGGTATGCCCTGGGAATCAGCGTGGCCAGCGTGCTCATCGCCTCGGCCCTGGGGTCGATACTGGGTCTGATCGCGGCCTATTTCGGCGGCCTGCTGGGCGGCTTCATCATGCGGGTGTTGGATCTGGTCATTTCCTTCCCCTACGTGGTCCTGGTCATCGCCTTGCTGGCCACCCTGGGGCCTGGCCTGACCAGCGTGGCCGTCGCGGTGATCGCGGTCGACTGGACGACCTACGGGCGGATTATCCATGGCCAGGTGCTGGCGGTCCGCGAACGCGAGTATGTGGAAGCGTGCCGGGCCGTAGGGGTGTCCAGTCCCCGCATCATGTTCCGGCACATCCTCCCCAACGTGATCACTCCGGCGGTGGTCTACGCGACGCTTGATATTAGCCAGGTGATTCTGCTGATGTCCGCCCTCAGCTTCCTTGGTTTGGGGGCCCAGCCGCCGCAGTCCGACTGGGGAACCATGGTCTCGGATGGGCGAGTGTATATCTACACCGCCTGGTGGATTTGCACGTTCCCCGGTCTGGCGATCATGGTGACCGGCATGTGCTTCGCCTTGCTTGGCGATGGGCTGGCCGATTGGCTCGATCAGAGAAGGTAGGGAATCATTGAGCGCGACAACCGAGACAATAAACCGCATCGAGCGGTTCATCGTGGAACAAATGGGTTTGGGGCAGACGCCCGGACTCTCGGTGGGCATCCTGGCGGACGGAGAGATAGTCCTGTCCCGCGGCTATGGCTATGCCGACGTGGTGACGCGGGCGCCGATGACCGAGCGATCCGGAGTGGTGATTGGATCGACGACCAAGGCACTCACCGGCGTCGCGATCCTCCAGCTGGCGGAGGGCGGGCTGCTCAGCCTGGATGACACTGTAATCAAGTACCTGCCTCACTTCCGCCTGCGCGATCAGGCACACGCAGCGGCGATCACCATACGCCAGGCGATTAGCCACACGGCGGGCTTGCCGCCGACCCTGTCCACCCAGACCGAGTTCTTGTTTTCCGATGACGCGGCCGATGACGCGCTGGCCCGCTATATCGAGACCCTCGCCGATCGGTTGCCGATTGGCCCGCCGGGGGCGCAGTGGGCGTACGCCAACGATGGATTCACCCTGGCGGGACGGATCATCGAAGTGGTCTCCGGCCGGTCCTATGAGGACTACATGCGTGATCGGGTCTTCGGGGTGCTCGGTTTCGAGGATGCCTGCTTCGCCTATCTGCCGCGGGGAACGGTAGCCACGGCCCATGATTTCGGTCCGGACGGGGCGCCCTATCCTTCGTTTTTCCCTCACAGCCGGGCTGCCTCGGCGGCCGGCTCGGAATTGATTCTTTCCGCCCGAGACGCGCTCCGCTGGCTTGGGGCGGTGCTGGACCAGGGCCGCGCGGCCGGCGGGCTCCTGGTGCGTCCGGAGAGCTTCGCCGAGACGATCCGGCCCCACTTTCTCATGCCACCGGAGGGGAGGGTGGCCGATGGCGCGGAAAGGTATTACGCCCTGGGTTGGCAAGTCGGACGGCTGGCCGGGGTGCCGACGATCGCGCACGGTGGTTCGACGATCACCATGGGGTCGAACTTCTTGCTATTACCCGAACAGAGGAACGCGGTCGCCGTGCTGTCAAATAGCTCAAGCGACGTCAATGAGACCGTGGCCGAGGGGATCGCGCGTATTCTCCTGGGCGGTGAGCCAACGAGATCGTTTCCCACCGTCGATCCGAACTTCGAGCCGGATCGCGCACGCTGGCCCGACCTGGTGGGAACCTATGAGCCGCAAGTGGTGCAGAACTCCGTCCCTGCCGCGCTGCCAATCGAACTCGACGGCACTCAGTTGGTAGCTCACACCTACCCGGCCGATCATCGCCGTCGAGCAGGTGACATATTTCTGCGGCCAGTCGGCGACCTCGAATTCGTGCTCTCGGGCCGGGGGCGGACGGGGAGACAAGCGGAGTTTGTAATTCATGATGAGGGGGTAGACGCGAGGTGGGCGGAAGTTCCCTTGAAGAAACTGGAGCGCAATTCGTGAGTAGCCAGACCCAGCCCACCGATCAGGAACTGGCCATCGCGGCGGAACAGACCATCTACACCTACTCCTGGATCTATGAATGCGAGCGCGAAACGCTGCTTGATACGGGAGACGCGCTGGTCCATATCCTCGCCGTGCCCTGGTTCGGAGACGACGGCTTCGCGGGGCGGCTGGTGTTCGATCCGGAGACCGTGAATGAGCGCCTGGACGTGGTGCTGAGGCAGGCAGGGGATTCCGACCGGCGATTTATCTGGATCACAGGCCCAAGTACTTCCCCGGCAAACGTATCCGACCTGCTGGCCGCCCGTGGATTGCTACCGCGCATCTTTTGGGACGGACTGGCGCTCCGCGATCTCTCGTGGCCCTATCCTGAAGCGCCGGGGGTACGGGTGCGCCAACTGACGGCTGAATCCGTGGATACCTATGTCGACCTGTGCATTGAGCACGATCCCACGTCGGATGAATCAGTGCGGGCGGAACGTCGCGCGGCGGCGATGCGTCTGGTGGCGGCAGGCCAGCGAGAGGCGCAGGTCTTCATCGCCTACGTGGATGGCGAGCCTGCCGGCTGTTCGGTGCTCCGGATGGAGCCGGATCGGATCGCCTACCTGCGCAATGCCTTCACGCTCGAGGCATTCCGCCAACGTGGGGTCTACCTGGCCATGGTGGGCGCCCGGCTGGCCCTGGCGCGGGAGCATGGCTGCGTGGCGGCGGTGGTTCAGGCGCAGGGACACTCATCGGCGCCGATTCTGAGGAAGCGGGGCTTTTTCAAGGTCTGCGAGTTGGTCGGGCATGCCAGGGCGGAAGGTGGGGTTGGGGACTAGCGAGACCCCGGATCGGACGGATCGGTCCGATCCGTCCGACCGGTCAGCGGAAGTGACTCGCTAGCGCCGATACCAGAACTGGTCCCAGGCGGCATAAAAAGTGTCGCCGGTGCTGGACACGGTTCGCGGGCCGAGCACCTGGACGTTGGGGCGACCGCGGAAATGGTCGGCGTGGTCCGGGACGGCCAGCTCGACCTTGAAGGTAACGGGAGAACCGGGCTTATAGGCAGGCGGCCAGTCCCGGCGGCTCAGGGCCAGGTGGACACCTTCCTCGATGCGGATACAGGCGTCGCTGGGCGCGAGATTGCGGGCCGAGAAGCGGCCAAGGCCAATCTTGGTCTGGACGCCCACGACCTGCTCCCCGCAGAGTTCCCGCACTTCCTCGCAGGTTGCCTTGTCGCCGGCCACGAACACAACCGGCGTATTCCAGGTGCCGCAGAGGGCGGCGAGGATGCCGCTTTCGCCGACGAGCACGTCATTGATCGTGGCGTCGTACCATGCCTCGCTGGAGACGGTATGGCAGAGGACCCCGGTCGCGGTCCCGGCCCGTGCGTGCGCGCCTACGAGCACAGCGGCGTCGCATCCCGCTTCCAGGGGAGCGATGTAGCGGGCCCAGGGATAGCCGCGGACATATTCGGCGCCCGGCTCAAGCTGATCCGGGATCATGCTGCGGAAGCTGAAGCCGCCGCCCGCTCCGTGGCAGTCAACGACAATGATCTCTGTCGCGCCCGCGCGCTTGGCGCCCCGGACCGCCGCGTTGGTTTCGGCGGTGAGCAGCCGCCGTCCTTCCTCATAGAGCGGTGCTCCCCCCATCACCTGATCCCAGGCTTCGATCCCCGCGATTCCCTCCATGTCGACCCAGATCATCACCCGCACGAGAGATTCCCATTTCACTATGGCCCTCCGGAGCACTTGCCGGAGTAGCACGGTCCCTCCATGATACCGACTTGGGGACGCCGGCGGCGGAGCACGCGGCACAAATTACTCTTGACAGGGGGGATTCGTCACCGTACGATGGGCGTACGAGCACACCCGGCCCCAGCCGTCGTCCCTGCCATCCGGGCTCAGCCGGTGGTCCTGGGCAGCACTTCAGGCCGGCCGAAAAGCAAGAGGGAGATCCGAGGATGCCTCAACAGGTGGTAATGGGCGGCATGATGATGTGTACCTTCGGCGCGGCGCCGGCCCCGCTCGCGGTGGCGCCAACGGGTCCGCCCGTGTTGGCCAACTCCATGCCGGCGGCCACCATCATGGATTTCGCGCCGATCGTAAACATCCCAACCTTTGGTCTTTGCAGCGCGCCAACCAATCCGGTGGTGATCGCGGCAACCGCCGCCAAGTTGGGAGTATTCACTCCCATGCCTTGCGTTCCGGCGACCGTTGCTCCGTGGGTTCCCGGCGTCCCATTGGTGATGATCAATAAGATGCCGGCGCTGAACAATACGTGCCAGTGCCTCTGCACCTGGGCGGGGGTGATTACCTTTACCGAGGCGGGCCAGATGACGGTGATGGACTGAGGCGCCGCCCAAAGCCCAGCGTCCAGTGCGCGAGGTAGCGGCAACGGTCTCGGTGCGCTTTTCGCCGTGGGCGTCCGCGATGGCCCTCCGCCTGGAGACGCCTGACCTGGCGCCCGTGGCGCCCGGTCAGTTCGTGCTCCTGGGGCCGGGCACAGCCGGCAGTCCGGTACTCCCGATTCCGATGGTGCCCTGGACCGGGGCGACCGGGTATACCCTTGACTTTCTCTTTAGCCACCCCGACTCCCTGTCGCGGCTTGAGGGAGTGCTGCGGCTCGATCGGCCGCTTCGCCTCCGCGGTCCCAGTGGGCGGCCGTTTGCCGTGGAAGCAAAGACCCGGCGAGCGCTGTTGGTCGGCCAATCCGAAGGGCTTGGCCCTCTGCTTCACCTGGCGGCCGAGTTGGTGCGCCGAGGCAGGGACGTTACGCTCGTCGTGCCCCGGATCTCTGATGGACCACTCATGCCTGCCTCCGCGCTGCCGCCGGAAGTGGAGTATGTCACCCCTGGTGAGGACGATCTGCTGGAAAAGCTCGCTGGGTTGCTGGAGTGGGCCGACGCCCTCTACCTGGCCACTGCCGCCGACCAACTCCCCGCCATTCTCACCTTGCTCCGGCGTCGCCTACTCAGGCTGCGGAAGGGCTTCGCGCAGGTGCTTCTGGCGCCGCTGCCCATGCCGTGTGGGATTGGCGCCTGCGATCTTTGTATCGTGCGAACCTCGGCCGGGTATCGTCGGGCTTGCCGCGACGGGTTGGTGTTTGACCTACTGTCGTTGGTCTAGCGCCTTACCTCGCCGCCAACTCCGCGCGTCGGTCGCGGCGCGAGACCGCTGGGTTTCCCGCCAGGTAGTAGCGCCAGGGCAAATCCCGCGCCCGGCTAATGCCAATCCTGGTGGTTACGATCACGGGCTCCGGGGGCGGTGGGGCATCAAGGAGGGTGGGATCGCCGGGCAGGAGATCCCGGCCATTGAATGAGAGATCGATGCCAAGGGCCTGGCACAGGTTGCCCGGCCCGCGGAGGAGTGCCCAATGGTCATCAGTTCCCCGTCGCTTGGCCATCACGGCTTCCCCCTCCCGCGCCTCCATGGCGCGAATGAGCACCGCGCTGGCTGGTCCACCGTCGTGGGTGGTCACCACGTTCAGACAGTGATGAATGCCGTATGAGCGATACACGTAGAGGTGGGCAGGCGGGCCGAACATCGGGGAGTTCCGGGGCGTACGGCCGCGGAAGGCGTGCGAAGCATGGTCAATATCGGACTGATACGCCTCGGTCTCCACGATCCGGGCCGCCAAAAAGGCATCGCCGGACTTCAGGGCGAACGTCTTTCCCAGCAACTCGCGCGCGACCACGAGGACCGGACGGGTAAAGAAGGTGAGGGTGAGCGACGTAGCGTCAGGCACCCGCACTGCCTGCCGAGCCGGTCGCGGCATCGAGGCAGCGGCGAATCGAGGCGAGGGCCTCGGTGATGTCGCCTTCCTCCACCCAGCCCATGTGACCGAGGCGGATGATTTTGCCGGCCAGGCGTTCCTGACCACCGCCAAGCACCAGCCGCTCGCTGGTTCGAGCCGTCCGCACCAGCGCAGAGGCATCGACGCCGGCGGGCGGAAGGGCCGCCGTGACGGTCGGCGACCGGTGATCGGGCTCGGCAAAGAGGGTGAAACCAAGTGCCTCAAGGCCGAGTTGGGCGGAGGCCGCGAGACGCTGATGACGGGCGATGACGGCGGGCAGCCCTTCGGCCCTGAGCATTCTGAGTCCCTCTTGCAAGGCAAAGATCGTCCCCACGGCGGGAGTGAAGCAGTCCTGGCCCTTCTTTTGGGCATCGCGTTGCTTGCCCAGGTCGAAGTAGAATCGGGGCATCCGCGCGCGGGCATATGCCTCCCAGGCTCGTGGCGACAGGCCAAGCATGGTGATCCCCGGGGGAGCCATCCACACCTTCTGTGAGCCGGTCACCAGTACATCAATCCCAAGCGCGTCCATGGGCAGATCGGCGGCGCCCAGGGCGCTGATCGCGTCCACCAGCACGAGCGGCGGCGGTCCGGCGTCGGAGATCACGTCCATGAGCGCGGGTACATCCTGGAGGACGCCGGTGGACGTTTCGTTGGCGGTGAGGAGAACCGCCGCATAGGGAAGTTCGACGTGCAAGGCGGCGCGGAGGGCATCCGGGCCCAGGGCCCGGCCCCAGGGGACTTCAAGCCGGGTCACATCGGCCCCATAGGCGGCGGCGATGCGAGCAAACCGTTCGCCGAAGGCGCCAATACTGACCGCCAGCACCCGGTCGCCGGGCGAGAGGGTGTTGACGATCGCCGCCTCCAGGCCGCCGGTTCCCGAGGCGGTGAACAGGACGACCTCATGCTCGGTCTGGAAGAAATGACGTAAGTTCTCCAGCACCTCGCCCTGAAGGATGGCGTATTCCGGGCCTCGATGATTGATCATCTGCCGGCTGCCGGCCCGCCGCACGGAGGGCGGAAGGGGGGTGGGCCCTGGGATCCGCAAGTTTACGTCATCGCGGTCACTCACATCCGCTTCAACGCCTGAAAGTTCGGATTCAACCCTCATCATGATCCTCCGTCGTCACCACCGGGGCGACCGGGGTGGGATTAGGCTTGGTAATTCGCACTTTGTCGGCTCGGCGACCGAACACCGAAAGGACGGTCAGGACGACGCCGGCATCGATCCTGACCTCCGACCCTACTGAGGGTATAGCGCCCAAGCGGTCAATAATGAAGCCGTTCAGGGTGTCGTATTCCTCCGAGTCAATCCCGAGATGTACTTCGTCGTTCAGATCCTCAAGGTGGATGCGGGCATCCACGACATACTCCAGGGGAGTGACCTGCTCCACCGTGGGCTCCTCGCCCGGTTTATCGTACTCATCCTGGATGTCGCCCACGATTTCCTCAAGCAAATCCTCGATCGTGACCAGGCCGGCGGTGCCGCCCGACTCGTCCACCACGATGGCAATATGGATGCGCCGAAGCTGAAACTCACGGAAGAGATCGCTCACCCGTTTGGTTTCCGGCACCTCGAAGGGCATGCGGGCGAGATTTCGGATCGGAATGTCGCCTTCGCCCCGGCTTAGGGCGCGGAGCATATCCTTGACGTAGAGCACGCCGGTCACGCGGTCGATCGTTTCGTCGTAGACCGGCAACCGGGAATGGCCATCGTCCAGGGCGATCGTGATCGCCTCATGCAAGGTGCTGTCGGCCTGGACGGCGGTAATCCGGACGCGCGGCACCATCACTTCACGCACCATGGTCGTTTCCAGCTCGATGACCCCGTGGATCATTTCCCGTTCGTCTTCCTTGAGGACTCCCTGTTGCTCGCTGAGGGTCACCAGGGTAATCAGTTCCTCCTCGGTCACGAACGGGCCGGAACGTGGATGAATCCCGCGGACGCGCATCACCATGTTGGTGAGCATCCGGAGCAGGCTAATCATCGGGTTGAGGATCAGGGTGATAGTCTTGACCGGACGGGCGTAGCGGAGGGCGGTCGCCTCGGCGGTATGGATGGCCACGGTTTTGGGGAGAATCTCCACGAACACGAGCACGATGAGCGAGGTGATGATTGGCGCCGCGATTGCCCCCAGACCGGCGCCCAGCACGCTCACCAGGAGCAAGGTGGCGAGGGTAGAGGCCACGATGATCGCCACGCTATTCACGATCAGAATGGCGGACAGGAACTTATTCGGATCCTTGATCAGGAAGGCAACGTCCTCGCTGCCTTTCACGCCCTGGTCCAGCATGGTACTGGAACGGAGGCGACCGACCGCGGTGAGGGCGGTTTCGGCGCCATTGGCGAACGCGGATAGGGCGAGACACACCAACAGGGCAATTACCTGAACGGTATTGCCACCGCTCCAGGGTTGTCCGGACGCGAACAGCAATACCGGCATGGTCACCATTCCGCCCGGCTCAGCCGGCGCGGCGGTCAAAGTGTGGAAGACCACCAGGGCCTTTCTCCCGGAGTGACCCCATTCTCAGGTGAAGAGCGCACTCACCGAGACATCCTCGTGGATTCGCTTGATCGCTTCGGCAATCAGTGGGGCCACCGTTAACACCTCGATTTTATCACCTTTTTGGGCCACCGTGATGGGGATTGTGTTGGTAACCACCACCTGGCGTACCTGACTTTCCGCGATTCGCTCGGCCGCGCGTCCGGCCAGCGGCGCATGCACGCCAAAGGCGTAGACCGCGTGAGCCCCGCGGTCCATCAGCATTTGAGCCGCTTCCACGACGCTGGAACCAGTGGAGATGATGTCATCCACGATGATGGCGTTTTTCCCGCGGACTTCGCCGACCATCTCCAGCATTTCCGCCACGTCGGGCTGGGGGCGTTGCTTGGCGATGATCGCCAGGGAAGCGCCAATCCTGGCCCGGAAATCGTTGGCTCGGAGCACTCCGCCCGAATCGGGAGAGACCACAACGACATTATCCAGTTCCATTTGCAGACAGTGCGAGGTCAGCACGTTCACCGAGCGCAGGTGATCCACGGGGATGTCGAAGAACCCCTCAATGGCGGGCGTATGAAGATCCATGGCCAGCACGCGATTGGCCCCGGCGGCCGTGATCAGATTGGCCACCAACTTCCCGGAGATCGGCTCGCGGCCCGTGCTCTTCTTCTCCTGGCGCGAGTAGCCGTAATAGGGGATCACGGCGGTGATCCGGCGGGCCGAAGCGCGGCGCAGGGCCTCGATCATCAGTAGGAGTTCCATAATGTGGTGATCGACCGGCCGGCAGGTTGGCTGGACCACGAAAACGTCGGCCCCTCGCACGTTATCCTCGATGCGGATTCGGGTTTCCTCGTCTTTGAAGGTGCCGACATAGGCATTACCGAGGGGGATACCGAGGTTGTCCGAGATCTCGCCGGCAAGGGCGCGATTGGCGGAGCCGCTGAACACCTGCAACTTGGATTCCACGGGGTTACTCTACCTCCGGTGTCAATGGCCGCTCGGATCCGTCGGGTCGGGCCGAACGGGAAAGTGACTGGGCGGGTACTCCGGCGACCGTGGCTCCGGGGGCGACATCATGGAGCACTACGCTTCCGGCGCCGGTGGTGCTGTTCGCTCCTAAGGATAAAGGAGCCCGGAGCATGCTGCCTACCCCCACGAACGCATGGTCGCCTATGGTGGTGGGATATTTGTTGGTCCCATCATAGTTGGCGGTGACGGCGCCGGCCCCGATATTCACCTCGGCCCCCACCACGGCGTCTCCCAGATAGCTAAAGTGGCCAACCTTGGTGCCGGTGCCGAGAGAGCTGTTCTTGACCTCGGCGAAATTTCCTATGTGGACGTGCGGCGCCAGCGCGGTGCCGGCGCGCAGATGGGCGAACGGGCCGACTGTAACCTGCGATTCCAGTTCGGCGTACTCGATGACCGACGAATCGATCTTACACTCGTCACCGATCGCCGAGGCCACTACGCGACTGTTGGATCCGATCCGACAGCGCTCGCCGATGGTTACTCCGTGGTCGATCCACACATTGGGCTCGATAATCGTATCCTGGCCAATCGCGGCGTCAGCGGCGATATAGGCGGTCGCCGGATCGATCAGGGTGACTCCAGATTCCATCAAGCGCCGCGCGATGCGTCCGCGCATTACCTGCTCGGCGCCCGCGAGAGCCACCCGATCGTTGATCCCCAGAACTTCCTCTGGACGACCGCCGGTCATCACCGCGAGCCCGCCATCGGTGGCGGCCAACTCGGCCAGGTCGGTGAGATAGACCTCCCCATCCCCATGTTGGGGGAGGGTAGCGAGAGCCCGACGCAACCAGTCCGCCTTGATCACATAGAGGCCGGTATTGATTTCCCTGAGCGCCGTTTGCTCGGCCGAGAGCCACTTTTGCTCCACGATCGCCAGGGGGGCGCCGTCTGGGCCGCGGACCACGCGGCCATAGCCCGTGGGATCATCCATCTCAGCGGAGAGGACGGTCAGATTGGCGCCGCTCCTTCGATGGTGCCGGCGGAGGGCGGCCAGGGTTTCGCCGGCCAGCAGGGGCACGTCGCCATAGAGGACCAGCACCTCGTCGCAGTCGTCCGGAAGGGCCGACATCGCCACCTGGACCGCGTGACCGGTACCGCGTTGCTCCTCTTGAATGACAGTCGCGGCCCCCGCGGGCAATATGGCCCGCACGATCTCGTGTTGATGACCGAGGACGTACAGAGGGGTACAGTCGCCCGACTCCACGATTGCCGCGTGAATATGGAGGATGATGGGAACGCCGGCTAGCCGATGGGCCACCTTGGGAAGCTGCGACCGCATTCGCGTTCCCTTCCCCGCCGCCAGTACGATCGCGATCGTCGTCATGCTCCTCCGCCGGCGCCCGCTATGTGCGTCCCAACTAGTCGTTCGTTCCACTTGGCATGGGCGCCGAAGCGCGCGAGACCCGCCCATGCAGGTTTTCAGTGTAGCATGCCGACCGCCGCGATCGACGGCTATCGAGGGGTTTACCAGGATCGCGGGCGCACGGCTGGGCCGGTGAGTGCTATAACAGTGAGGGGATGGGGTGGACCGCGCCAAGGCCGGCGGGGGAGGGTTCGAGATGGAGAGCGAAGTCGGGGTGCCGGCGCCGGGCTGGGCGCGTGGCCTCCTGGTCGATGGCCCGGCCCGGGTGCGGAGCCTGGAGGAGCGCCTTGGCGTGCGTTTTCTCAATCAGGATCTGCCGGCTCAGGCGCTTCTGCATCGCTCGGCGGTCCTGGAGCAGGAGCGGGCGGGGCGCACCGTGGATTGGCTTCCCTCCAACGAGCGGCTGGAGTTTCTTGGTGACGCGATTGTGAACGCTCTGGTCGCGCACCTGGTCTTCGAGCGCTTCCCCGACGGAGACGAAGGCATGCTTACCGAGGCCCGATCCGCGCTCGTCCGCCGTAGCACCTTCGCGCTCCTGGCCGAGGATCTTGGCCTGGGGGATGTGGTGTACATGGCGAGCGCGGAGCGACGGGCCGCCGGTCAGGGACGTGCCACCGTGCTGGCCGAGGCCTTCGAGGCGGTGATCGGGGCGGTCTATCTCGATCAGGGCTGGGAGGCGGCTCGGACCCTGGCTCACCGATCAATCATGGGACGGCTGGATGAAGTCCTGGCCGCGATAGGCGAGGGGAATCCCAAAGCCCGGTTGCAAGAGTTGGGCCAGGTCCGAATGGGGGTTCTCCCAGAGTATGCCTTGTTGGAGCGACGCGGCCCGGACCACGCCAGTAGCTTTAGGGTTGAAGCGCGGATCGAGAGCTTCAGTGCCGTCGGAGAGGGAACCTCGCGGAAGCGGGCCGAGCAATCGGCGGCGCGCGCGCTCATGGAAGTGTTGATCGCCCACGACAGTACCATGGCGCCGAGTGATTCTGGCCTGGCGGATTCAGATTTGACGCTTGCGGGCGCGGATGGGTCGAGCTGATGGCGGTTCGGGGGGCGGAAACTGACAACGGAGCGCCTTTCGTACAGCTTTCCTTGTTCGCCTCCGAGGACGGCGATCCAACGGAGTCGCTGCCTGCCGCGATAGGGGCCGCGGAAATCCCATCGGGAGCCGGTGAACCTTCCGCCGAGGCCGCGCCGGAAGCGATGGCCGCCGGGGTCACCGAGGTCGAGGCATCACGGGTCCGACAGCGGCCTCGGCCGGCCACCCTGGAGGCGGCAATCGTGGAATACAAGCAGTTCTTGGTGGCCGAGAACCGGGCCAAACACACCCAGATGAGCTTTGGCCTGGACCTGAAGCTCTTTCTCGAGCATCTGGGCGATCGAGGGCTGGGGCAGATTGGTGAATCGGATCTCCGCTCGTTTATCAGCTGGGTCCGTATCGAGCGGAATAATTCGGCGGTCTCCGTGCGGCGCAAGGTCGCCAGCTTGAAGAACTTCTTTGCCTATTTGTATCGGGAGCGGCTGATTCCGCACGACCCGGCCCTCCGACTCATTTACCCTGAAACTTACCCCGCCCTGCCGGAATTCCTCGAGGACCATAAAGTTGACGACCTGCTGGCGGCGGCGGCGGAGCATCTGTTCTGGGATGCCTTGCTGTCCTTAATGCTGGATACGGGACTGAAACGGGATGAGGTGGTGGCCCTGGGGTGGGGCGACGTGAGCCTGGGCGAGAACGAGGAGCGCGGAAGTTATCTGGTGGTTCGGGATACCGAGCAGGCCAAGCGCCTGCGCTCACGCCGCCTGGAGATCAGCGAGGAGGTCGCGGACAAGCTGCGGGCCTACCGAGCCGAACTGAAGGTCCGAGAACGATTTTTCGACGTATCCGCGCGTGGGGTGAACTTTATCGTCGAAGTCTGCGGGGCGCGGGCCCATACGGTGACTCGCGGTAAAAAGTTAACTCCCCAGATTCTCCGGGAAACCTTTGCCGTCCGCAAGATGCGGAGTATGGTTCGCGAGGAGGA
>DATLQX010000195.1:0-8293 GCA_035534995.1 Chloroflexota bacterium
CCAGAAGATCAGGGCATGAATGATCCCGGGAACCCGGTTGGGAGACTTGATGAGCCGCCGCTGGCCCAGGACGTAGAGCAGCAGATCGCGGACCCGGCCGGGCATATCGTCGAAGCGATCTTCCGCCGTGCCCACGCGGACCAGACGCACGAGCCGCCAGACCCGCTCGCCAAAGAGGGTAAGAGCGCCCACGATGGCCAGAATCAGGATCAAATGCCCGAACACCCCATTGGTCGGTGCCATGCCGGTGCTCCCTAGTTACACATTGAAGCGGAAATACACGACATCGCCATCTTGCATGACGTACTCTTTCCCCTCCAGGCGCGTCACCCCACGCTCTCGGGCCGCCGCGAACGATCCGGCGCTGATCAGATCCTGGTAAGCGGTGACCTCGGCCCGAATAAAGCCGCGTTCGATGTCGCTGTGAATCGTGCCCGCCGCCGCCGGAGCGCGAGTGCCGCGGCGGATCGTCCAGGCGCGTACTTCCGGCTCGCCGGCGGTGAGGAAGGTGATCAAGTCCAGCAGGGCGTAGCCGGCCCGGATCATCCGGGGAAGGCCGCCTTCCCGCAAGCCCATTTCCTCCATGTAGAGCGAAGTCTCCTCGGGATCCAGTTCCGCCAGGTCGGCCTCGATCTTGGCGCTCACGGCGACCGTGCCGGCGCCCTCGGCGGCGGCGATCTCCTCCACCAGGCTCAGGGAGGCGGGCTTCCTGCCTTCTTGCAGTCCGACCAGATCCTGCTCATCCAGATTGGCGATATAGAGCACCGGCTTGGCGGTCAGCAATTGCAGTTCGCTCACCACCGGCTCCAGTTCCTCGCCAAGAGAGAAGGTGCGGGCCGCGTGGCCATCGTTAAGGTGAGCGGCCAGGGCATCCAGGGCGTCGGCCTCCACGAGAAACTTACGGTCGCCAGTTTTGGCGGACTTGCGCGAGCGATCCGCCCGTTTCTCCACGCTGGCAAGATCGGCCAGGCACAATTCCATGGTGATGGTATCGATGTCGCGTCTGGGATCCACCCCACCCTCAACATGGGTGACGTTGGCATCCGAGAAGCAGCGGACCACCATCCCGACCGCGTTTACCCCACGGATGTGGCCCAGGAACTGATTCCCCAGACCCTCGCCCTTGCTGGCCCCGCGGACCAGACCGGCAATATCGAGAAACTCCATGGCGGCGGGGACGATTTTCTTGGGATGGACCATCTCGGCCAGCCGCCCGAGGCGTTCGTCGGGCACCTCGACCACCCCCACGTTGGGGTCGATGGTGCAGAAGGGATAATTGGCCACCGGAGCACCGGCGGCGGTCAAGGCATTGAACAGTGTGGACTTCCCCACGTTGGGCAGGCCCACGATTCCCATTTGCAAGCTCACTGGTTCCTCCTATCTCGGAGTATACCAAGCGGCTTGGCTGGTTCGCTGGAAAGCAGGGTATCCTCTACGGGTGGCAAGGTACGCGCGAACATCCGGCGGGAGGCTGGGGCGATGACGGAAGAGGCCAGCAGCGACCCCAGGGAGGATGAAGGCAGCCTGCCGGCAATCCTCGCTACCCTGGTCATTCTGATTGTGATCGTCGTATTGTTCCTGCTCTTCAAATTCAATTTCTTCCAGGGAGGCAGATCGGTCGACGTGCGCACCACGGCGCCTGCCGCCCTCTGGGTGGGCTGAGCAGGGAGGGTTCGAGCCGTCTACAAGGAGCGATCAAAAAACGCGCGCGTGCGCTCCACGTACTCAACCCGCCCGTGGAAGTAGGCGCCGCAATGCTCGACCCCCGGTAGGAGCCATAGTTCCTTGGGCCCCGGAGCGGCGGCATAGAGGAGTTCGGAGTCCCGATAGTCAATCATGCTGTCCGCCATGCCGTGCACGAGGAGGAGAGGCCGCGAGCCCAGGGCGCCGATCTCCCGCAGCGGTTCCACGTCGCGGAAATGATAGCCCAGGAGACGGTACAAAAACTGATCAGCCAGAAAGAGGAGCGGACTTCCGGCCTGGG
Organism: Chloroflexota bacterium; assembly: GCA_035534995.1. Taxonomy (GTDB): domain Bacteria; phylum Chloroflexota; class UBA5177; order JANWHV01; family JANWHV01; genus JANWHV01. The sequence goes on from DATLQX010000195.1 coordinate 1,985, forward strand.
GGACGCGCAGGCTCTGGTGCAGCCGCTTCCGTACCGGATTTTGCTGGGCCGCGAATGGGCTGTCAGCCATCACCGTGCGCACCCGGCCATCGCGAGCAGCCGCCATGATGGCAATCGCCGCTCCCATGGAGAAGCCGAGGAGGCCCAAGCGGGCGTTGGGTAAGCGCCCGTAGACATACTCCACCGCCGCCAAGACGTCGCTGAGTTCGCGATAGCCCAGAGTGACCCGCGTGCCGACGTGGGCACCATGTCCGTGATAGTCGAATAGGAGAACATTGAAGCCGTGACGCCATAGTGCGGCGCCAATTCCTAGCATCTCCGCCTTCCGATTACGGTAGCCGTAGCACACGACGACGACGCGGTCGGAGTCGAGCCGGGGAAGCCACCAGCCCGCCAGGGGAGCGCCGGGCTCGGACGGAATGTTCACGTCCTCCCACGGCAGGCCCAGTTCGTATGGGGTAAAGGTATAGGCGTCGAAAGCAGTGACCGGCGAGGCGCGGGTGATTGTGTCGACGACGTACCAGGCGGCGGCGATGGAAACAGACAGCATCCCGCCCGCCCCGCCCAGAGCCGCGCGACCGAGCCGGCGCTGCCAGGTATGATCCACATGAGGCCCCGAGAGCGGCGCCGGCACTGGGTCACCCGGCTGATCCACCTCTTCGGTCAGTACGCTTTTCATCGATGATGCCTCGGATTCTAGCGGCTCGTCGCTCCGCGGACCAGCTTCCCCAGCTTCAGGAGGCCGCCGGGCCCCGCCGATGTCTCCTCGCCTCGCTGGGCGATCTTGAGGAAATTGACCGCCAGCTCGCCGAACGGCTCCGAGCGGTAGCCTTCGATGCCCCCGGCATCGCACAGGCGGGCGATCTCTGGGTCGATCGGGAGGCGGCCGAGGAGCGGCGCCCCCGACAGGGCCACCATGCGCGGTCCCTGACTGGGGCCGAATACCTCGTAGGGCTCTCCGGTTCCCGGCAGCATGACATAACTCATGTTCTCCACCACGCCAAGGATGGGCACCTCCAGGCGTTGGGCCATGTGGACGGCCTTGGTGACTACCATGGTGGCCAGATCCTGTGGCGTACTGACCACGATCACCCCATCAAGGGGCAGCGACTGCATGGCGGTCATGGGGGCATCGGAGGTTCCGGGCGGGAGGTCCACGAAGAGAAAGTCGAGTTCACCCCATTCGACGTCATTGAAGAACTGCTTGATCGCTCCGGCAACCATCGGGCCGCGCCAGATGACTGCCTGGTCTTCCTCATCCAACAGCAGATTCATCGACATCACGGAGATGCCGGTAGTGGTGCGGGGCGCGCTCAACGTCCCCTGAGGCATGGCATGGGCATGGAGGCCAAACATCCGGGGAATGCTGGGACCAGTGATGTCTCCGTCCAGGATGCCCACGCGGTAGCCGCTCCGCCGCAAGGTGACGGCCAGCAGGCCGGTGATGAGTGACTTTCCCACCCCACCCTTGCCGCTCACGATCGCGATCACATGCTTGATCCCCGCGCGCGGAGCCTTGCCCGCGCCAGGCGTTTTGAGCATGGGCAACTTCTTCGGGGCTGGGACGGCGCCACTGGCCACGAACTGGTTGAGGTCGGCCAGCAACTGATCCAGGTTCAGTCGATGTGTCTTGGCCCCACCCGCGACGGTTTCATAGTTGGAGACGTGGCAGCCCGTGCAGGGCAAGCCATGCGCCTTGAACACCTGATCAATGCCGGGGTGCGCCTCCACCACCTGGCGAATAACGTGATCCTGACGAACTTCGGTGGCCATGCTGTATGCCTTCCTATCTGGCTGGCCCTGGGTGCGCGTGGCCATCATTCTCTCTCCTTCTATGGTACCCGCTCTCGGCGGAACCTGATAGCGAGGAGATCGAAGGCCTCTGGCAGGGAGGATGCACCCGATGTGTGATCCTTTTCGGAAAATCGTCCGGGCGGCCTACGAGCTGGGCTGTTCCTCGTGCTTTTGCCACTCGATGCCATGGAGGGTGAGCCGCTTGGTCGTGCCGGCGTGCACTGCTTCCTCCGGCACCTCCTCGGAGTCCTGGGCCTCGGTCATGGCAATCCCGCGCGTCCAGCGGAGGACCAGGAGTACGACTCCGGCGATCATGACCAGGACCACGACGCCAATGGTGATATTGTGGCGGATGAAGTGGACGGCATCGAGCCAATGAGCGCCCAGCGTATAGCCGAGAATCAGCATGGTAAAGGTCCAGATGAGCGCGGCACACGCGAGGATGCCGATATAGGCGCGATAGGGAACGCCGAATATGCCGGCCAGGGCGGGCATATAGGCTCGCAGCACGGGCATCAAGGGGCCGTAGAACAAGATTGGGCTTCCTCGCCGTTCGATCCAGCGTTCTATCCTGTCCACTCGTTCAGTATGCATATGGACATATTTGCCGTAGCGATCGAGAGCGGCCCGCCCGTAGTGCCGGCCGATCAGGAAGAGCACGGAGTTGCCTAACAGGGTAGCCGTAGTCGCAAGGACGCCCATTACCAATAATGAAAACAGGTTCCCCGTCGCCAGGAAGCCGCCCCCCAGGAGCACGACCTCGCTGGGTAGAATGGGGAACGGGACGCCGCATTCCTGAACCAAGAGGAGCAGAAAGATGGCCACATAGAGCCATACGCCATCCACGCGGCTGAGAATGCCCAGTGAATCGTGATCCTGGGCCCGCGCGCAGAGATTAGCCGCTTGGTGAAGAAGGGCGCCATTCCGCGCATGATCACAGGCAATGCTCACATGATCGAGCGCCTGCAGCCAAACTCCATCATGCACGGGCCGTTGTCTCCGTCGTGGGCTCCTCTGGTATCTAACTTGTGTAGCATAGCAGAGGGCATGCGTAATAGCGCGGGGCCCCTTTGGAGTATCCGCGCCCAGCCAGGTGCTTCCCGGAGGAAAACCATGATCGATCCACTGTCCGTCCGCGTGGCGAACGAACTGAGTTTGTCGCCCGCTCAGGTGGCGCGTACCATTGACCTGCTGGACGACGGCAATACCCTGCCGTTCATCGCCCGCTACCGGAAAGAAGTTACCGGGGGCTTCGACGAAGTTCAGATCGAAGCAATTGGCCGGCGAATTACCGCCCTTCGCGCCCTGGAGGCACGCCGGGCGGAGGTGCTCCGGCTAATCGGCGAGCAGGGGAAGCTAACTCCCGAGCTTGGCGACGCCGTTGCCGCCGCCACGACGATGCAAGTCCTGGAAGATTTGTATCTCCCCTACCGGCCCAAGCGGAGGACGCGGGCCATGATCGCCCGTGAACGCGGTCTGGAGCCGCTGGCGCTCCTGATTTTGGATCAGAAATATGGTGATCGGGCGGCCCTGGCGGCAGGCTACATCAACCCCGGTCACGCGATAGCCGATGCGGAGGAGGCCCTGGCCGGCGCGCGCGACATCGTGGCCGAGGAGATTGCCGAGGACGCCGGGGTGCGGGCCGATCTGCGGAACTTCTTTGGCGCTGCCGGCCGGCTTACCGTGGCGCCTGCTGACAAAGACAAAGACACCGAGGGCACCTACGCCCAGTACTACGACTTTCACGGTGCCCTCGCGACCTTGCCTCCACATCGCCTGCTGGCGATCAATCGCGGGGAACGCGAGGGAGTACTGCGGACCCGCACCGAGGCGCCCGGTGAGGCAATAACCGCCATCCTGGCGCGGCATTTCCCCGCCGACGATCGCTCGCCGCTGGCGGGCGACCTCCGGCGGGCGGCCGAGGATGGGTACGAGCGCCTGCTTGGCCCCAGTCTGGAGCGGGAGATTCGGGCCGCGCTGACCGAGCGGGCGGAAGAGCACGCGATTGGGGTGTTCGCCGCGAACCTGCGACCCCTCCTCTTGCAGCCCCCGGTTCGGGGGAGGGCCGTGGTGGGGATCGACCCCGGCTATCGCACCGGGTGCAAGGTGGCGGTGGTGGACCAAACCGGGAAGGCCCTGGAGGTCGGTGCTATCTTCCCTCACCCACCCCAGGCCCGAGCCGCCGAGGCGCGCGAGGCGTTGATGCGCCTGGCCCGCGCCCACCGAGCTACTGTCTTCGCGATCGGCACCGGTACGGCGAGCCGCGAGACTGAAGGGCTGGTAGCGGAGGTGGTGGGCACCCTGGGCCCAGACTACGGGTACGTGATGGTCGATGAGGCGGGGGCCTCGGTGTACTCGGTTTCGGAACTGGCGCGTGAGGAGTTCCCCGATCTGGATGCCACCGCCCGCGGAGCGATCTCGATCGCCCGCCGCCTTCAGGATCCCTTGGCCGAACTGGTGAAAGTGGACCCGCGGTCAATTGGGGTCGGCCTCTATCAGCATGACGTGGACCAGACCGCGCTGGCCGGGGCGCTGGATCGCGTGGTGGAGAGCGCGGTGAACTTCGCCGGGGTTGACCTGAATACGGCCTCGGCCGCTCTGCTTCGGCGGGTCGCCGGTCTGAACCGGAAGGTCGCGGGAAACATCGTCCAGCACCGGAACGAGCATGGGCGATTCCGGAAACGCACGGAGCTGAAGCGCGTGGTAGGGCTCGGCCCGCGCGCCTTCGAGCAGGCGGCCGGCTTCTTGCGGGTTCCCGATGGCGACGACATCCTGGATCGCACGTTTATCCATCCCGAAAGTTATGCCGCCTGCCGGGCCCTGATCGAGCGGATGCCGCCCGCGCGAGCCGGCGAGGCGCTCCCGGCCCGCGCCGCTCGGTTCACCGCCGAATTAGCGGCCAGCCGGGGAGCCCGAGCGGCGCTGGCCGGTCAATTGGGGATCGGGGAGCCGACCCTGGCCGACATGCTGGACAACCTGGCCAAGCCCGGCCTCGATCCGCGAGCCGGGCTTCCGGCTCCGGTGGTGCGGACCAGCGTGCTCACCATGGACGCGCTGAAGCCGGGCATGGTGGTGCAGGGTACGGTGCGGAACGTCGTGGACTTTGGCGCCTTCGTGGATATTGGCCTCAAGCAGGCTGGATTGGTGCATGTGTCGGAGCTGGCGGATCGCTTCGTGCGCTCGCCGCTGGAGGTGGTGCAGGTGGGCCAGGTAGTGATGGTGCGCGTCATTCAGGTGGACGAGGCGCGGGGGAGAATCGGCCTCAGCATGCGGGCGCAGGGTTCGTGACCTTGCCCGTGGAAACCATGGCGGGTACCCTGCCCGTGGGTGGAATGAGACTTTTGAGCAGGAAGCTCGGGAAGGGATGAGCCGGCGAATGGGGAGACGTGGAATGCCGGGGCGGCGATGTTCAACCTGGCTGCTAACCATCTGCATGCTGGTGGTCTGCGCGCGCGGCCTGTTCGCGCTGCCGCAAGCGGCCCATGCGGGAGGATCCACCTTTGTCTTTTTTGAGAAGTTCCCGCCGAGTAATCCGCGCCAATGGAATCTGCAACGGCTCAGCGATGGATCCCGTACCTACCTGGCGGGAGGCACGCTCAACATCGTGCGGACCAAGCCCGGCACCATGCGGGGCTGGCCCCTGGCAGTGAAGGTTCCCGCCGCTTTCCAATTCAATGTCAAACTCCGCGTCGTGAGCGGGACCGACCCGTATGCCGGTATCTCATTTTGGGATGACCTTGCCGACCAATTCGTCCTCTTCGCGATCACGCCCGATGGGACGGCGGGACTCTTTCGTCGGAGCGCCAAGGGTTTTACCTCGGTGGTCTATTGGAAGGCGGAAAAATCTCTCCATACTGGCCTGGGCGCCGTGAACTCCCTCTCAGTCAATCTTGACCCGCTCAGCGTGGCCGAAGGCCGGACCTTCTTGATCAACGGAATCCCCCTTGGGACACCGTGTCACGATGCCTGGCGGAAAGCCCTTGGGGCCATGCCGATGCCACCCGCCCATGGCTTGCATGTGGGCGTGGTGGCGGGTGCCTTCGCGGACTCACATGCGGTCCAGGTCCAGGTCTTGGTAGCGAGCATGTACGACGGAACCCATGCCGGCCCCGTGCCGGCGTGCCGCTAGCCGTCCGTGGCCGACTCCGATGATGCCATTGCCCGCAGGAAGGCCGATCATCTGCGGATTAACCTTGAGGAGGATGTGCGGGCCAAGGGAGTGGACTCCGGTTTCGAGCGCTTCCGTTTCGAGCACCAGGCGCTGCCCGAGATCGATCTTGCCTCGGTAAGCACGGTCACCAACCTCTTTGGTCGTGAGTTACGGGCGCCGCTCCTCATCTCCTCCATGACCGGCGGGGTCGAACGGGGACGGGTGATTAACCGGAATCTGGCGATCGCGGCCCAGCAACTCGGGGTGGCCATGGGCCTGGGCTCGCAACGCCTGGCCCTGGAGGCGGCGGAGCGGGAAACGCTCTTTCAGGTGCGGGACGCGGCGCCCGATATTCTCCTCTTCGC
>DATLQX010000196.1:0-4523 GCA_035534995.1 Chloroflexota bacterium
ATCGACGCCAAGGGGAACGCCTACAGCTAAGCGCGGCGGTGCGCCCCTACCAAAGCTGTCGTGAGCCGAGAATGACAGGATCCTGTTTGGGCGGGCGACATGGCCGTCACTATACTGCCGATGTGGCACGCTGTCCGGCTCAACGTGAGGGCAGGCGGCCAGAGCAACCGGCAGGAGGATCGATGCGGCGTTTGCTGGTTCCTTTCCTGGCAGCTTTGCTGGCCGCGCAGGCAGTCGTGGCTGAGGCCACGCCCGCGCGTGCCTGCGCCCTGGATCAGCGCCCTTCCCTCTCTACGAATGGGCGCCTGGTGGTCCTGAACAAGCAGGTTGCCCGGACCCAGGCTGAACTGGCGATATGGGCCTTCTTCGTGGTGCCCGGCGTCTATCGAACTGGACAATCGGTGACCATGACCGAGAATCGGAAGGAAGTAGCCAATACTCTGATGCCGTCCGCCCGCTTGCAACCATGGGGCTGGACCTTCGGTGACGGGAGCTTTTCCCAGGGCTGGACTATACGGCACGCCTATACCCATCCCGGCCACTGGAAAATTGGCGTCTATGCCTACAATCCCGAAAGCCGCCGCTGGGATCTGTTCGATCAGGCCACGATCACAATAGGACGTTAGAACCCTACGAGGGTGCCGCAGGGCCAAGATTGCGGAGTATGGGCAGCGCGGCCGTACCCTCCAGTGCTAGACGTCGGCGACACTGCCATCCGCCGCCCAGGCGCCGAGCGGCACTCCAACCGGTCGGGGCGGGCTGGCCGCCAATGCCTCTTCGTCTAGGTCCACCTCCAGTCCTGGACGGTCCGGCACCGCCAGGTGTCCCGCACGCACCTCCCACGCCTCTTTCATGGCCCGGTCGCGAAACGGCCGAGATCGGACAAATTCCAGGATGGCGAAGTTGGGAATGGCCATGGCTAGATGGGCGGCGGCGGCGGTCGAGATGGGGTCCTGCGGGCTATGGGGGGCCACCTGGACCTAGTAGGCCTCGGCCATGGCGGCGATCTTCTTACATTCGGTGATTCCGCCCGCATGGCACGGGTCGGGTTGAATGACATCGACCAGCCGGCGTTCCAGCAAGGGGCGATAGTCCCATTTGGAATAGAGGCACTCCCCGGTCGCCAGGTCCATCCGCGGCCCGGCGGCCCGAACCCGAGCCGCCGTTGAGGCTCGGTCAGTCCATGGGATAGAGGCTGCATCCGCCGTCCACGAGCATCACGGCTCCGGTCATATAGGCCGCCAGCTCGGAGCAGAGGAAGAGAAAGGCGTGGCCGACCGTGTCGGGAGGCTGCATGACCCCGAGCGGGATGGCCTTTTCCGCCCGCGCCCTATAGCTGGGATCGGTATCCCACTGCCGTTTGGCCAGCCCAACGGCCACGATTCCGGGGGCTACGGCGTTGGCCCGAATACCATGCGGCGCCAGTTCGCGAGCGAAGCCCCGCATCATGGCCTTCAGCGCCGCCTTACTGGCAGCGTAGGGGGTGATCTCCGGCCATGACACATCCTGCACCCATGACGTAGTGAAGATCAGATGGCCGGACGTGCCACGGCTCAGCCAGTGCCGAGCCGCGATCTGAGCCAGGAGGAATGACGACCGTACATTCAGGGCCAACAGGCGGTCAAACTTGCCCAACGGGTACTCCCACACGGGAAATGCGTCCACCATGCCGGCGTGGCAGCAGACCACGTCCGGCTGTCCCAAGCTCCCCCGCACTCGCTCAAAAAGCGAATTGACCCCCTCGGCGGTGGCCGCGTCCTCGCGAAAGTAGGCCACCTGCGGGCTGTCCACGCCTGCTTCCTGGAGCAGCGCACCGGCTTCGGTTTCGCTCACGATATCATTCACCGCGACGCTGGCCCCAGCATCGGCCAGTACGCGGACGACCACGCGGCCAATGGCCCCGCAGCCACCGCTGATCAGGATGGTCTTCCCACTGAGGTCGATGGTGTACATGCGGGTTCACTCCATTTCGATCGAGAACTCCTAATCACCGGGTTGCCCGCCGCCTCCGCCAGCGCGCGATGGAAGTCAAGGTCGGCATCCATCCAATCGCGGCCGGCCCGGAAACCGCGCCCCAGGCGCCGCGCCAATTCCTGGATGCGCGCGGCCTGTTCTGGGGTGCGATGTTCGGCCGCCAGCGCGGCCAGTTCCGGTTCGATGATCCGGCGTGCCTCCATCAGATGGAGCAAGGACGATACCTCGGTCCGGGTAACGCGAGCGTGTAGCTCTGCCGCCGGGGGACACTGGGCCTGGACGAATATGCCGTTGCCGTGCTCGATGCGGACCACGCCGGTCGCGGCCAGAACGCGGAGCGCCTCGCGCACCGACGAGGTGCCGACCTTGAGCTCTCGCGAGAGATCCCGCACGCTGGGCAAGCGATTCCCAGGCTGCGGTTCTCCCTCGGCCACCCGCCGTTTCATTTCGGCCAATACCGCTTCGTAGGTGAGGATCGCCATCGGCGCCGGCCCACCCTTTCAGAGATCTGATGAATACCACACCTGTTGGCTGAAAGATCTGATATCTCGCGGTAGTATACGCCGCATGCATGCGGTGGTAAACCCAGGGCGCGAGAGTTTCGTGATCCCTAGTTGGGCTACCAGCGTTGCCGCGACGAGACCTCGCCTGGGAACACGAGACACCCGCGATTGGCGGGGCGCCGCCGCTGGGGGACGCTAGCGCGGCGCGGGGAAAACCCATGCTTGCGTTCGGGGTTGGACTGTGTTATTGTACGCAAAACGTATTGCAGCAAAAGGTTTTGCATGGGACGGCTTGGAAGCACGGCTCCAACCATTCACGATGTCGCCCGCCTGGCCGGGGTCGGCTATACCACGGTCTCACATGCCTTGAGCGGGAAGCGGCCGGTGGCCCGCGCGACCCGCGACCGGGTACTCGCCGCCGTGGATCAACTCGGCTACCAGCCAAATGCCGCTGCGCGCAGCCTTGTCTCGCGACGAACGTTGACCGTGGGATTGGTGGCGCCGCTGCGGCTGCACGGCGACATAATCAATCTAGAAGGGAACGCGCTCCATGGCGACAACTACGGCGAGCTCATCATAGGGATCGGCGACCGTCTGAACACCCATGGCTACCGGCTTCTGTGTTTAGTCACCCGCGATCCGGACGCCGCCAATGTGCAGGCTCTGGTACGTAGCGGGCAGGTAGACGGCATGCTGTTCCTGGAAGTCCAAGTGAAGGATCCCAGGATGGCGGCCATGCGGGCCGAGGGCCTCCCGTTCGTCTCGATCGGTCGTCCGCGTGATGCCGCCGGGATCGTCCGTGTCGACGCGGATTTTGCCCGATCGGGCGAGCTGGCGGCCCGCTATCTTTTCTCCCTGGGCCACCGGCGTATTGGCTTCCTCACGACCGGCCAGGGGGACGTACCACTTTTGGGCTTTCAGTGGCACGCGCTGGCTGGGTTCCGCCGCGCGCATCGAGAAGCCGGCCTGCCTCTCGACCGTCATCAAGTGCTGTATCACCAAAACGAGGATGAACTGAGTCTCCGCGCCGCCCTGACCCCCTTTCTCCAGGAGCGGGGCGAAATGACCGCCCTGATCGCCACCCACGGCATCGAAGTTGCCCTGGCCCAGCGAATTCTTCTGGCGCACGGGCGTCGCATACCGGACGACCTCTCCATCATGTGCGTGAACGACTCCGGGCTGACTATGTTGGCTCAGCCCCCGATTACCGTTGCTCGCTACTCGTCCGCGGACCTCGTCCTCACGGCGGTCGACCTGCTGGTCGGCATGCTGGATGGGCGGCAACCCTCGCGGCTGGAGCATCTGGTTCCCGTGGAACTGGTGACGCGCGGCAGCACCGGACCCGCGCCTCACTGGAGCTGAGTTGGGGAGTACCGCGGGTACTTTCTGCCTTCCAGCCGGTGGCTGGAGCCTACTGATCGAGGAATGAGTGAAGGGAGAGGACGAGAAAGCCGTTCCGCCAAGGCGCGATTATTTGATATGAGGAGAACCGTGATGACTGGATCTCGTGATAGGCGCGCGATGAGACTGGCCGCCGCCGCGGCTCTGAGCGTAGCCCTGGTGGCAAGCCTGGTCCCAAGCATTGGTAGAAGCCCTGCTCCGATCGCCAACGCCGCCCGTGCTGGTACGTGCGCGGGCGTGAATATCCGCTTCTTTGCCGGCGGCGATGCCGGCGACGCTTTTGCTTCGATTGTCTATAAAGGCGCCGAGGCCGCGGCCGCCGATCTTGGGGCGAACGTGCAGTACGTCTTCTCCGGCTGGGACGTGCAGAAGATGACCCAACAGTTGCGGGAGGCTATCGCCGCCCATCCCGACGGCATTGCCATGATGGGGCATCCTGGTGACGCCGCGATCATGCCGTTGGCGAAGCAGGCGCACGACGCCGGCATCTTAATGGAGTATCAGAACGTCGACTTGCCCAAGGTCCGCGCCGCCTATGGCGGTGGGTACGTTGGCGCCCAATTGACCCCTCAGGGCACGGCGTTGGGCGTGCAGGCAATCAAGGAATTTGGCCTCAAGAAAGGTGACCGGGCGATCGTGTTCGGT
>DATLQX010000197.1:0-2584 GCA_035534995.1 Chloroflexota bacterium
GAGGACGACCTGGCCGCCCTGGGCCTGGGCGGCGAGCAACTGAGCGTCCGCATGACCGGTTGTCCCAACGGCTGCGCCCGCCCCTACATGGGCGATATCGGCCTGGTCGGCAAGACCAAGGACGTCTACAACCTCTACGTGGGAGGGGACTGGGCCAACACTCGGCTCAACACCCTGTATGCGTCCTCGGTTCGTCTGGAGGCCCTGCCGGACACTATTCGCCCGTTGCTGGAACTGTGGCGCGACGAACGGGAGCCCGAGGAGAGTTTTGGCGACTTTACCGAACGCTGGGGCGTGGAGCAACTTCGGATTCAAGTGGAGGGCCGCTATGGTACCTGAGCGCGCGTGTCATGCCTGGCGCCAAACCGTGGCCGCCGTGGGCCGCTGGAAGGCGGTCGAGGTCGATGACCCCGTGTTGAGCCTGGAAGATCTGCGCTGGCTCTGGCGGGTCGTCCGCCGGGCCTGGGACCGCGTGTTGCTTCGGAGCCTCGGAGTCAGGCGAGGGGCACGCCGGCATGCCGGGTGGTAGCAGTCGCGAACGGCTGAAATAGGGCCTCCGGCTGATCCGCGCGATTCCGCGATCAAGTAGCAAGGAGCTGGGATATGGCGATGCCACAGGCAGCGGCCTACGCGCTGGACGTGTCCCCTGAATGGGCCGGAGCGCCCACCCTGAGGGTGCGTTCGGTGGGGAAGGTTTTCCAGAGCGGAAAGCGTTCGCTGATCGCCCTGGAGGAGGTGAGCTTCGAGGTGCCGGCCGGTGATTTCGTCTGTCTCGTCGGCCCGTCAGGATGCGGGAAATCCACGTTACTCAATCTGATCGCCGGTCTGGAGCGCCCCAGTCAGGGGCAACTGCTGTTGGGCGGGCGGACGATTACCGGCCCTGGCGCCGATCGGGTGGTCATGTTTCAGGAATCGGCACTGTTCCCCTGGCTCAACGTGCAAGATAACGTGGAGTTCGGCCTCAAACTGGCGGGCGTGCCCCGGCGAGAGCGGCGGGCCCGATCCGAGCACTACCTCGACCTGATGGGGTTGGCGGGGTTTGACCGGGCCTGGACTCACGAGCTGTCCGGCGGCATGAAACAACGGGTGGCTCTGGCCCGCGCCCTGGTCCTTGATCCACAAGTGCTGCTGATGGATGAGCCATTCGCGGCTCTGGACGGGCAAACTCGCGATCGCCTGCTGCTTGAGGTACAGCGGATCTGGCAGGAGACCGGGAAGACCATCATCTTCGTCACCCATAACGTGCGCGAGGCAGTCGTATTGGCCAATCGCGTGTTAGTGTTCGGAGCCCGGCCGGGACGGATCAGGGCTGAGATTCTGGTCAGCGCGCCGCGTCCGCGCGAGCCGCGCGGGGCGGAATTGGCGGGGCTCGCCAATCGCGTCTCCGATGAACTGGCGGCCGATTCGATCAGGGCTGGGGAACAGGCAAGGCGGCCCGCCCCAGCCACGCCCGTCGTCTACCCGGGGATCCTCGTCCGTGGCTGAGGAAAACGGGGCGGCGGTGGCGATCAAGCGCCTGGTTTTCTTTGGGGTGCTCTTTGTGCTGTGGCAGGGAGCCTATCGGAGTGCCTCGTCCGTCGTGGCCATCCCGTCTCCCGCCGCTACATGGTCCGCGCTCAGTCGGGGATTCATCGATCACTCGATCCCGTTGGCCGCGGTAGCCAGCCTGCGCCGGGTGCTGATTGGATACGGTCTGGCGGTAGCCCTGGGATTTGGCCTCGGCGTCGCGATGGCCGGTTGGCGAATCGTCCAGCAGACGCTCGGCTCCCTGGTGTTGGGCATGCAGACCCTCCCCAGTATTTGCTGGTTGCCGCTGGCCATGCTCTGGTTCGGTCCCCACGAGCAGGCGGTGATTCTGGTGGTGATCCTGGGCTCTCTCTTCGCCATTACCGAGGCATCGTACAGCGGGTTGAAACAGGTTCCTTCCCTCTACCGGAGCGCGGCGCTCACCATGGGGGCCAACCAGGCGCAGTTGCTGCGAAGGGTTCTGATCCCAGCCGCCCTCCCCAGCATTATCACGGGAATGAAGCTCTCCTGGTCGTTTGCCTGGCGCTCCCTGATGGCTGGCGAACTGCTCTATTCGGAAGTAGGACTGGGTCAGTTACTCAATCGCGGCCGCCGCCTCGCCGACATGGGCGGGGTGGTGGCGATCATGATCGTGATCGCGGCGATCGGCCTGTTGGTCAACGGCGCCTTCTTCGCACCGGTCGAGCGGCATGTCCGCCGCCGCTGGGGGGTGGCCGTGTAAGCATGAATTAAGCCGACAAGGAATGAGCAGACCCGGGGCCGCGGGCGACGCGGCGTACCCGAAGCCCCGGCATTTATGCCGGGGAGGCTCATTTGCCAGCCTAGCCGCGGCCTCTAGGCCGCTTACTGCCGCCCGTTCGCTGCGTGCGGGCGATCATTACACATCACAGCGAAAGGAATATTCGAGCATGGCACGAGGTTTCACCGTCTGGCTGACCGGGCTTTCCGGCGCCGGGAAGACGACAATCGCCGAGCGGCTGGAGCGGGAACTCCACGCGAGCGGGCTGGGCGTGGAGGTGCTGGATGGCGACGTGGTGCGCACCCACCTCTCCAAGGG
>DATLQX010000198.1:0-10558 GCA_035534995.1 Chloroflexota bacterium
TTCTCGCGATCGGCAAACTCTTGCTCTGTCATACTCGACCCCTCTTCCTCTCAGAGTCGTGTCCCCTGATCTGGACGAGGCGGTGCAATGGAACGGATTCGACCATGCGATACCCAAAGCAATGGCGGAGATTATGTGGGCTGACTTCCCATCCGCGGCGCACCTGCATTTGCGATCCCTTACCGCGACGAATCACCATGCGCAGCCATGAGGATGGAGGACAGCCTAGATGGCCATCGATTCGCCCTGGGCCAGCAGCACCAGTTCGATCCCACTCCCCGCCAGGTGGGGCTCGACCAGATGGGGGTCTTCCTGCCACGCCTTCCAGATGTCCCAATGCACGGGGAGCACGCGCTTGGTTTTGAGCGCGCGAGCGGCGCGGGCCAGTTCCGCCGGGTCCACGTATAACTCCTGGTCGATAATATCGCGACGATTACGGGCCAGGGAGAGAATGGCCAGGTCAATCGTTTCGGCGCGGCCAACCTCCGCGAGCGCCTCGGTATACAAGGTGTCGCCGCCGATGAACACCGATCGGCCCTGGGAACGGAGTACGTAGGTCACGGCGCCTGGATCGCTCCAATCCCGGCAGCCATGCGCGGTAATTTCTATATCGCCATAGGTTCTCGCGGCGCCGGGCGGCATGGTGTCTACCCGGCCAGCGGTGAAGTCCCAGCCCGCCATCATGGCGGCGGAGGAGGGCGCGGCGACCAGCAGAGCGCTGGTACGCGCGCACATCGGCCTCAGCGTCTCTGGATCACAATGGTCAATATGATCGTGGGTGGAGAGGATCAAGTCGGCGCGGGTGACATCCTGGGGGAAGAAGAGGTTGGGAATGGCGCGGATGAAGCCCTGAGGATCATCGGCTCGCTCGCCACTGTGATAGGGATCAATGTAGACAATCGACTGGGGGCTCCGAATGGCATAGCTGGGGCCGCCAAACCACCAGAGGCGGAGGCCGCTCCGCATGGGGTATGCTTCCATGGCCGGCACGACATCGTGGCGATCGTTGAACATATTGCACCTCCCGTCTTCACTCTTGACGTCGACTATCCACTCTTACAAGCCGCTCTAGCTCTACTACGTCTTCGGCGGCTATGGGGCTAAGCCCGAACGCGAAGCTCCCGTGCCGGCGCATGAACGAGGTAAACCAGGGGTTTTGCGCGATCGGGATAAGGGGCCTGAATAACCGGCCGGCGCTCCCGCGTACGCACATTGCATCGCTCGGAAGATTCGGATCGTCGTGCGGCCCGATGTAGTCCGCCGTAAAACGTGAGCAGAGAAAATATGCGTGCGGGCGAGTCCTTTGGCCGGCAATGAGCCATACCGTATGGTCAAGCACATTCGCCATGTAGGCGAGCGGCTTCCGGCACAGCACGAAGAACTCAGTCGACAGTTCGGACTCGGCGAGAGGACCGTTCGTCCTCGGCTTTCGGTATTGCACCCAATGCTTGGGAGGCATATCCACGAATCAACTCCATGCCGATGAGGCTCGGGTGGGATCAACCGCGGCCGCGCACGAAAAATGGCCGGCGGTACCTGACCGTATGATACCATGCGACTATCTTCCCACGGTCGTGGTCGCGGTCGGTGATCCAAGCGAGCGGACGCCCCGAGGTGTCTCGCTGTATCCCTTGTGATAGCATTGCGCGACCGCGTCGTCGTATACTCGCGGCAATAGTAACGTTGTATGGAGGAGATCGAACATCATGGCAGCAACCGCTTACATCGTTGGGTTTCTCACTATCTCGGGTGAGCGCCTGCTGTAATCGCGCCTGGTGACCGATCCCTCAATCGCTTGCGGAGAGTCTACGTGAGGTTTCTCCGCGGCATCTAAAGACAATCGAAGCGGCCACGGGCGCGGCTCAGCCCCGTGGCTGCTTTTTTAACGGCCAGGGAACGATCCTTCCCTGGCCGTTTCCTTTTCCCAGCCCCGTGGCTGCCTGTCTGGTGCTGTCGTGTACGCAGCCACCAGCATGCATCAGAGGTACGGCCACGGTCAGCCCCGAGATCGTTGGGCGGGTCACGCAAGACAGTGCGCTGACATTCACCATTTCGACTCACGGAAGAGGCTTTGCCGTATGCACTTCTTGAATCTCGGCATCCTGGCGCATGTCGATGCCGGTAAGACAAGCTTAACCGAACGGATCCTTTTCACCACCGGCGTCATCGACACGATGGGTCGGGTTGATGACGGCAATACCCAGACCGACTCCCTGGCGTTGGAACGGCAACGCGGCATCACGATCAAGTCAGCTGTCGTCTCTTTCATTGTTGATGGCGTGACGGTCAATCTGATCGACACGCCCGGCCACCCGGACTTCATCGCCGAGGTAGAACGGGTTCTGGACGTGCTTGACGGTGCCATACTGCTCATCTCAGCGGTGGAGGGGGTGCAACCACAGACCCGCGTGTTGATGCGCGCGCTGGTGCGGTCGCGCATTCCCACTCTCCTATTTGTTAACAAGATTGACCGCGCCGGCGCGGGCGGCGAGCGCGTCTTGCGGGGTATCGCCGAGCAGCTCACCCCGGCCATTATCGCCATGGGCGCGGTCGGTGACCCGTGCACCCGCGGTGCGTGTTTTCTCCCGTACGGCGCCGGTGATGCCCATTTTGTGGCTCGCCTGGTCGACGTGCTGGCCGACCACGACGAGGCGCTGCTGGCCGCGTACGTCCGGGACGAGGAGAGCATCTCGTACCGCGGGCTCCGCGACGAACTGGCGACACAGACTCGCCGGGCGATGGCGCACCCGGTATTCTACGGCTCGGCCATCACGGGCGCGGGCGTGGACTCGTTGATTGCCGGCGTCAGGGAGTTTCTCCCGATCGCCGGCGACGTGGCCGCCGGCCCAGTGGCAGGTACCGTCTTCAAGATCGAACGCGGGCCGGCCGGGGAAAAGGTTGCCTATGTCCGCATGTTCACGGGAACAGTGTCCGTGCGCGATCGCGTGCCGTTCGGTCAGACGCACGCGGAGCGAGTGACCGCGATCCGTGTCTTTGGCGGTGGCCTGGCCGTCCCGAGTCGATCGGTGGTGGCCGGGCAGATTGGCAAGCTGTGGGGCCTCGGCGCCATTCAGGTCGGCGACGCTATCGGCACACCGCGCAAAGGCGCGGCACGCCGGCATTTCGCCCCACCGACCCTGGAAACCATGATCGTACCGGAGCGGAACGCCGACCGCGGCACCCTCCACGCCGCCCTGGTGCGACTGGCCGAACAGGATCCCTTGATCACCATGCGCCTGGACGACATGCACGGGGAACTCTATGTCCTGCTCTATGGTGAGGTCCAGAAAGAGGTGATTCAGGCCACCCTATCCAGCGAGTTTGGCCTCGCCGTCACGTTCCGCGAGACGACACCTATCTGCGTGGAACGGCCACTTGGCAGGGGAGCCGCCGTCGAGGTGCTCGGCGCGGCATCCAATCCCTTCGTCGCCACGGTCGGCCTGCGCATCGATCCCGCTCCGCCGCATAGTGGGGTGACGTTCCAGTCGGAGATCGTCAAGGCCGAGACGATCCCTCTCTTCATCTATAAAGCGACCGAGGTGTTCGAGCAAGCCATCGAGGGCACGGTGCGGGAAACCCTGCGCCAGGGGCTCCATGGATGGGAGGTCACTGACTGTGTGGTTACGCTGACCCAGTCCGGTTATGCCTCCCCGGCGAGTATGGCGCGGGACTTCCGCCTCTTGACGCCGCTGGTGCTGATGAGCGCGTTGCGGGAGGCCGGAACCGCGGTGTGTGAACCGCTGCTCCGCTTTCACCTGGAGATTCCGGCGGACACCCTGGGTCCGATCCTGCCCGTCCTGGTCCGGTTTCGCGCCAGTCCGCACCCGCCAGAGATGCGTGGCGGGGCATGCACGCTGGAGGGTGAGATTCCGGCGGCGCGGATGCACGAGTTCCAGCAACAACTGCCGGCGCTGACCCGCGGCGAAGGCATACTCGAATATGCCTTCGACCATTACGAGCCGGTTCGGGGTACGATCCCGACCCGACCGCGCCCCGATCACAACCCGCTCCCCGCTCAGCCGGAACGACTCCCCGCCCAACGTCGCGCGACCAGTCTAAAGTAAAGCCAAGGTGGAATCCGCAGGCGTGATGCGGTCCCTGGCGTGGATTCATGGGAATCCCACCTTGGCATTGGTATAGGTACCTCGGAAACTACGAATGGGAGCAGGACTGGCAGTTTGACACTGCTGTCCGAAAATGAGAACATACGTCCCACTAGGAAGGAAGGTGGCTCTTCATGACGACAACTCCGGGAACAGGCGCGAACGCGAGTCCGTGGCCGAAGGGTATCAGCGCCATCACGCTATTCGTCGAGGATGTAGAGGTCGCGAAGCGCTTCTATCAGGAGGTTTTCGGCCTGCCGATCGTGTTCGAGGACGAGAACTCGGCCGTATTCAACTTCGGGCATACCCTGATCAATTTGCTGAAGGTCACGGAGGCGCCGGAGCTCATCGAGCCTGCCGTGGTGGCAAGCCGCGAGGGCGGATCCCGCCTTGTCCTCACCATCACGGTGGATGACGTGGATGCGATGTGCGCGGAACTGGCCACTCGCGGAGTGGAACTGCTCAATGGCCCGATGGATCGGCCCTGGGGAATACGGACCGCCAGCTTCCGCGATCCCGGCGGCCACATCTGGGAGATCGCGAAGTAAGGGCGAGCAGAACCTTACGGAGAATCCGGTAGCGCGCCATCGCCGCGCGGCGCGAACAGGCGAACGGGGCGGACACGATTGTCCGCCCCGTTCACACTTAGCAAGGTCTCACCATCCTCTTATCGTCGTGTCAGCCTGCTATCACGGAATCCTTATTCACGTGCCTTATGCTCAGTTCATGAGTAACGCGACACCCGGCGACGCGGACGAGCACTGACTCCAGCGCGGTCACGGGTCCATGAAGAGCAAAGGGCACCCAGCTCATGCAAAATGAACTTGTCACCGGCATCCCTTCGCGCGCGCCGAACCGCGGCGCGAAGCCTGCCCAGTCCCCGAAAGAGATGGCCGTTCGCCTTGCCGATCCCGCGAGAGGGGTGACGCGGCGTGAAGGCAGCGACCTCAAGAATGCCGCCACCTGGAGCGTACGAGTACTCTTCTACGGCATCACCGCCATCATCACCGGGCTCTGGCTGAAGGATGGCGGCGTGACCGGCGTGCATGATAGCACCACCCTGCTGATCAGCGCCGGCCGCTTCACCGGTCTGTTCGCCGCCTATTTGCTCCTCCTGCAGGTGATCCTGATGGCCCGGTTGCCATTCCTGCACTGGGCGGTAGGCTTCGACACGCTGATGAAGCGGCATCGCCTGAACGGCAAGGTGAGCCTGGTCCTGACCCTGGCGCACGTGGCGACCATTACCACCGGCTATGCCTTGCAGAGCAAGATCTCCATCCTTGCCCAGACCGAGCAGTTCCTGACCTCCTGGCCGGATATGGTGCCCGCCTTGCTCGGCACGCTGCTCCTGATCGCGGTCGCGGTCTCCTCTGTCGTCATCGTGCGGCGCAAGTTGCGCTACCAGACCTGGTACGGCGTCCACCTGATGGCCTACCTCGGCATCTTCCTGGCCTGGTTCCACCAGATACCGACCGGAAATGAGTTCGTGAGTAATCCGCTCGCCGCCGCGTTCTGGACGGTGCTCTACGTAGTCACCCTCCAGTTCGTGTTGCTGTTCCGCGTACTCCAACCCGTGATCGGTTTCCTGTGGCACCGTATGCGCGTGATCGAGGTGACGCCCGAAGGGCCCGGCGTGGTCTCGCTGCGCATCAGCGGTCACCATCTCGACTGGCTGAACGCGCGGCCGGGCCAGTGGTTTAGCTGGCGGTTCCTGGACCGCGATCGCTGGCGTGAGGCGCACCCCTACTCGTTGTCGGCCGCCCCAGACGGCAAGTCGTTCCGTATCACGATCAAGGATCTGGGCGACTTCAGCCGTGCCCTCGCCGGCATCAAGCCCGGTACCTTCGCGCTGGCCGAGGGGCCGTTCGGCGCCTTCACGACGGAGGCCAGGACGCGCGACCGCGTGGCCCTGATCGCGGGCGGCGTGGGCATCACGCCCATTCGCGCCCTCCTGGAAGAGTTGCCGGGCGACGTCGTGCTCATCTACCGGGCCGAGCAGGCCGGAGACCTGTTGTTCCGGGACGAACTGGAGGCCCTGGCCCGCGAGCGCGGGACCACTATCCACTACGTACTCGGCGACCATCGCGCGCCGGGCAGCACCCACCTGCTCTCGCGGGAGCACCTGCGCGGCCTGATTCCCGACCTCGCCCACCGTGACGTCTACCTGTGCGGTCCGGCCGGCATGATCCGGGCGGTCAGCCGCGTCCTGCATCGTCTCGGTGTACCGAAAGCCCTGATCCACATCGATGAATTCGCGTTCTAGCCGAAGGCGACTGGAGGATAGACGAGCATGAAGACACGAAGCAAAGCGGCGCGGCTCATCCCGGCCATGCTGGTGGCTGCCGCGACAGCCCTACCGGCGGCGACGGCGGTGGATCTGCTGACGCACGTATCGGCGCCCGCGGGCCTGGTGGCGGCCGGCCCGGCGGCGTCTGGCAGTTTGGCCCTGGGAGGATCATCCGCGGGCGGGACGGCCACGCCATCGGCGGCAGCCGGTGGCGGCGGATCCACGACGTATACCGGCGCCGCCGAACAGAACCAATACGGGACGGTGCAGGCGACACTGGTGGTGACGGGAAATAAGATCACCAACGTGATCATCTCGGCGCCACGGGACAATCCGCGCTCGGCGTCGATCAATTCCTACGCGGTGCCCACTCTGGTCAGCGAGACGCTGCAGGCACAGAGCGCGCAAGTCAATGCCGTCTCCGGCGCCACATACACCAGCGAATCGTACATCGGTTCGCTGCAGTCGGCCCTGGCCGCGGCGCACCTGTGAGCATGTACCAGAACCATGCGCGCTATCCCGCGCCGTGACTACTGCTGTCCCTTGCGCTAGAATGAAGAGAAACGCAAGAATTGCCTGGTTCATCCGGCGGTGGATGTGACCTGGCAGTGAGCGTGAGGGTCACCATCGATTGGTAGCGGTGGGGCGGTAGCTCTTACGCTCACCGCCAGGTCGATATTGAGGAAATCACGCCGCTCCGAGGGGCCGTGCAGCGGTTTCCGCGCCGCCATCACGGGGCCTGATCAGCGCGACCGGCGCGGACGTCGAGTCGCACACGCACGTTGTCACCCTCATCGAGATCTTCAGCCTCTCGCACACTCGCCTTGACGGGCACCATATAGCGGCCATCTTTGGGAAACAGGGACGTCTCCCACTCCGTTTTGCCAATTTGAGCCGTGACCGGAATCATTCCCCAGCCATAGGTCACGAATCCTGCTATGGCCTTCAGTTCACGGCACTGCCTCACCGGAATGGTGACGAAGTACCAGGGAGCGGGGCCCCGCCAGAACCACAGCTTGCCATTGAATTCGACGATCATTGGTGGAGTGTATCACAGGGTAGGATGTTGACCGCCCTTGCCCTGCCGCGTGCTACGAGGTACCGGCACCGGACGCCAAGCTACTGATCATTGGGCGCGACAGCGGCCTGACCGCCAGGGAACGTTGCCGACTGGAGTGGCGGCGCTATCGGCAACTCCGTTACCATGCCTATGGCAGAAGGGCTCCCCGAGTTGTCCCAACCGTGTCGGCTTTAGCATGCATTGGCGGCCGTTCATCGCGGAGACGAGGAGCAAAGGGTGCGCGAGTATGTGTGGCGGCGTAGGGTACGACACCGCGGCGCTATTCTGCACGACGAGGGTCGAATAGCAGCGAATGGTCGGGCGTATATTCGGCAGTGGATTACCTTGCCTAACTCAGCCGAGAACAAGCAGCGGGACTGGGCGGTGACCAGCGATTTCCTAGCCGCCTCATACTTTAGATACATCCAGTTACGGTTCCGCGGCTTGGTCCAGGTCCGGCAGTTCGGCTCCTCGGTCAGGATAGCCTTGCTCGATATTCCCTTACTCCGGCTGAAGAGTGGGGTTCCCGCGCCCAGTCAGGACATGCCGATTGCGGCGTACGCCATCACGGGCGGGCTGCTCGCGACCGATGGCGAGTCCGGAGGTGGGCGGCTCGCCGTGCTCATCCACGAACTGCCGGAGGGGCGAGTCCAGTTGGTAGTAGAGGTCAGCGAGTACCGGGCGCGTTTGCTCCGGCTGGGCCCGGCAAGTCTGCTCTACCGATGGACCCAGGTCCGCGTGCACCGCTGGATTACCTTCGGCTATCTACTCTGGTACACGGAGCAGGGCCGGCATTGCAGTAGCCATGGAGAAGTACCATGAGCGCCGTTATTTCACCAGGCGAGACCATTCTCGTCACGGGAGCGAGCGGGTATATTGGCCGTGGTCTGGTACCCCTTCTCACGACTTTGGGCTACCAGGTACGCTGCCTCTCCCGCAAGCCTGACTCGACGCTGTTCTCCCGGTGGCCGAACGTGGAAGTAGTCGCGGGCGATGCACAGGATGCGGCTCGGATCGGTCAAACTATGGAAGGCGCTGCCGCCGCGTACTATCTTATCCATTCCATGGGCCAAGGAGAGTCGCGATTCGCCGATCTTGACCGCCGCGCCGCGCACATCTTTGCCGATCAGGCGGGTAGGCAGGGGCTACGACGCATCATTTATCTGGGCGGTCTTGGTGAGGGGGACGCGGAGTTGTCGCGGCACCTCGCAAGCCGGCAAGAGGTAGGACATATTTTGCTGGCCGGATCCCGCGGCGCTACCGTCCTGCGGGCCGCACTCATTATCGGACGGGGCGGCGCGTCCTTTGAAATGCTGCGCGCGCTTGCCGGACGGCTTCCGCTGATGATCTGTCCCCGCTGGGTCACGACGCGGTGCCAACCTATCGCCTTGGACGATATGCTGGCCTATCTTGTCGGGTGCCTTACCGTGCCGGCGACACATGGGCGCGGCTTCGATGTTGGGGGCCCGGAGATCCTTACCTATAAACAGATGCTCAAGCAGTGCGCGGCGGTGCAAGGGAAGCATCCGGTTTTGATCACGGTGCCCGTACTCACTCCACGGCTCTCCGCCCAGTGGATGCGCTTGGTCACCCCCGTCTCCGCCAAAATTGCCTTCCCGCTCATCGAAGGGATGCGTAACGAAGTTATTTGCCGCGAGCACGACATTCGTGCACTGCTGCCGAGGGAGCTTCTACCGTTCCGAGCAGCGGTGCTCAAAGCCCTAGCTTGACGAAACGCCATTGGCTGCGTCGAGCGCTCATCATCGTCGGTGTTGAACGCCGCGTCATAGCACTTGTCCGACCGTTGCCGGAAGCCATAACAGCGCCCATTGCGCCTACACCGGCAGCACCGTGAGTCGAACGCGCGGGGACGCTTCCTGGTCTGTCCCACCGTGGCGCTCCTTCCTCAACGCCAGCACACGCCGCTCCGCGGCAGCGGGCTGAGTCCTAGGCATTGCTGCTCTGGCCCGAGGGCGTCGCGGGTTGTCTGGGCTGTCCGATCACCCACTGATTACCCACGAAGATCGGCATTGCCACGAGCACAGGCGCGGCCCGCCTCTCACCCTGCTCTCTGCCGGCGGCAGCCGACCAGAGGAGGCGCCGCAGTGCCCACGACGCCAGTGTGGAGAGGACTATCGAGCCGATGATGGACATACCCACGCGGAGTACAGACTTCATGGATTGGTCCCTTTCTCTCTCGATCTCGGTATAGGGGTACGCCACTGGTTTCCTCAGGCCGCCAGGCGCTCCGGCACTTCCGTGCCCGACCGCTTGCGCCCGAGGACAAAGTAGGCGATGGGGCCGATACCGTTCACGAAGGCGAGCGCCGTCCACAACCGCTTCCCGCCGTTGATTTCGGTCGCGGCGCGGCGGCGGATGTCGCTAAGCGCCGCCACCAGCAGCAGCAGCTGGAGGCTGCCGACGAGTACGATGCGCATGCGCTGAGTTGGGGTGAGATCGCGCCATTGCTTCTTTGTGCGTGCCATGGCCTGCTTCCTTTCCGTTACTACTCTTCACTCTAGGTGCTTGCAGGTGGCGTCACTAGGGCCAACCGTCCTCATTTTCAGGGACTACGAGTCACCAGTAAGGCGAGTGGGCGGACACTGTGGTTCCGCCCACTCGCCCGAGGTGGGCCCGGCGTACATGTCAGCCTATAGGCGTTCCCACCGTGGCGCTGCCGTTGCGCATGTAGTTGTCATACAGCGCCTGTTCAGCGACGAAGGAGACGCCGTTGATGGACTGCAGGACTATCCCATGCTGCCCGCGTGCCAACTCTGGCACCGACAGGGTGACGTCGATGTTCAGCCGGCTGTGGCCGGGCAGCGTGAAGGTCCGCCGCAGCAGCCGGCCATCCTCCCCGTAGAAGGTGGCGACGATCGTGCTGCTGTCTCGATTGGGGTTGAAGAGCAACTCAAACTCCGATCGACCGTTCCGCGTGTCGCCGCTGGCAAAGGCCCAGCCCAGGGACGGGATTGCCCGGCCGAAGACGACCGTGCCGTCCGCGCTGCCGCCGTTTGGCGCCCCGAAGTACATGGAGCGTTCGGCGACGACCGGGATGTTGCTCTGCAGCACGGTGGCGACGGCGCTGGTCTGGACGACATCATTCAC
>DATLQX010000199.1:0-3746 GCA_035534995.1 Chloroflexota bacterium
ATCAAAATAGCCTGACTTGGGCGCGGTAAGCCAGCCGCCAAACGGTTGCTGGCGACCAAGCCAGTAGGTGAGTTCCTCTCCGCTGTATGCACTGAGGCTGTTGCCGGCCCGCGAGGGAATCATGCCCCAGGCAAAGCTGTCCCGGATCCAGGGATTCGTGTAGTAGCCGGCCGCCGCCACATGGGTTTCGCCGGTGAAATCGGTGGCCAGGACTGCCAGAGCGTACCGCTGCGCCAGGTCCAGGGTGGGATTGCCGGTAAACACCAGGGGCTGGATGGCGGCGAGCCCATAGCCGGTTCCCCCTCCGGCCCGAGCCGGCACGGCGCCCGCGAAGAGGACCAGCGCCGGAAGCCACCACCACGCGGCGCGCCGCCACCTTACTATCACGCGGCCTGACTCTCTCTTCCATGATAGGATCGAACCGCATGCACGGTTCGCATGGAGAAGGACACGCACCCAGCCCAGACCACGGTGGAGGAAACACACAAGCATTGCACCGGTCCATGATACGTGATTGCCGCGTATGGCTCCGAATCGGGACGCATTTTGGGGGCACGGGGCCAAACTCGCGCTCACTCTATTTGGATTGACAGCCGCGGATGCTACCGGTACCCTCCTACCAGATGGGGTGTCGCCAAGCGGTAAGGCACCGGTCTTTGGAACCGGCATTCCCAGGTTCGAATCCTGGCACCCCAGCCGTTCAAATCACTCCTCGTGGATCCTCGCCAGGGCGACGAGGCGTGGGCCACGGTAGCGCATTCGGGAAGGACAGGAAGCCTATGAAGAAGCTCACGATCCTTGGCGCGGCGGCCCTTATTTTCAGCCTGGTATCGGGGTTCGTTACTCCCAGTCACGCGGCGACCACGAGCCGTTCCTCCATGTCGGTCTTGCTCTATATCGATGGCTCGCTTGGCGACCTCGGCTTCTTTGACTCCGCGAACGCTGGCGTCACGCGGGCCAAGAACCAGCTTGGCATCTCCCTCAAGGTGGTACAGCAAAGTGATGCCACCCAGTGGCAGACGCAGTTGCTTGCCCTCGCTGGGAGCGGGCGCTACAACCTCGTGATCCTGGACTCCTCCGATGCCACGATGAATATCGCCACCAAGGCCCTCCTGGCCAAATACCCCAAGCAACGGGTGATCGACTTCGACGATAACTCGTTCGCCACCAGCCCCTCGGTCAGTACGATTGTCTACAAGCAAAACGAGGGATCGTTCCTGGCCGGCGCCCTGGCGGCCATGGTGACCGAGAGTAACCTCCCGTACGTCAGCCACAAGAAGATCATCGGCATGGTCGGCGGCCAGAAGATCCCCGTAATCATCGACTTCCAGGACGGCTATGTCCAGGGAGCCAAGGCCGTGGATTCGAATATCGACGTCAAGGTGACCTTCATCGGCGGCAGCGGCGGCAACGACACCTGGAACAACAAGCCGGCCGGCGCCCGTCTGGCCGCCTCACTCTACAGCGCCGGCGCGGCCGTGGTCTATCAGGTGGCTGGCGGATCCGGCCTTGGGGTTCTCAGCCAGGCCAAAAACGCCAACCGCTACGCCATTGGGGTGGACTCCAATCAGGACTCGGTGGCGCCAGGCCATGTGATCGGTTCGGTGGTGAAGCGGGTGGACAACTCGGTGTTCGATCTGATCAAGCTCGCCACCCAGAACAAACTCCAGGGAGC
Organism: Chloroflexota bacterium; assembly: GCA_035534995.1. GTDB lineage: Bacteria > Chloroflexota > UBA5177 > JANWHV01 > JANWHV01 > JANWHV01. Next base: position 1,676 of record DATLQX010000199.1, read on the forward strand.
CCATATCTATTACTACGGCTTGCAAAACCACGGGGTTGATTTGACCCGCGATTCCTACACCCGCGCCATCGTCACTCCCGCCATGTACAAGAAGTTGGACGCGCTGGAGGCTCAGGTGATGAGCGGGAAAATCAAGGTGAAGACGGCGCTCTAGACGGGATTCCGCCGAGCACACCGACCCATGAGAGCGCCGTCGCCGCGCGTATCCCGCGCTTCGCCGGCACTCTCGCGTCAGGCCTGGAGGTCCATCGGGCGATGAATGCCGTCGAACTGATCGGCATCGAGAAGCGCTTCGGATCGGTCGTCGCCAACGAGCGGGTCGATTTCGATGTGCGGCACGGGGAAGTGCACGCGCTGGTCGGCGAAAACGGGGCCGGCAAAACTACCCTGATGAAGATCCTATTCGGGCTGTATCAGCCCGACGCCGGGCGCATCTTCCTGGATGGGAAGCCCACCGCCATCGCCAATCCCCATGTGGCGATTGCTCACGGAATTGGCATGGTGCACCAGCACTTCATGCTCCTCCAATCGTTGAGCGTGGCCGAGAATATCGTCCTTGGGATCGAGCCGACGCGCAACCTGATCCTGACCGATATTTCCCGCGCCCGCGCCCTCACGCGCGAGTTGTCCGAGCGGTATGGCTTGCGCGTGGATCCCGACGCCGTGGTCCGCGATATCTCGGTCGGTCTCCGGCAGCGAGTGGAGATCCTGAAGGCCCTGGCCCGCGGGGCCCGGATTCTCATTTTGGACGAGCCCACGGCTGTCCTGACTCCGCAGGAGACGACTGAATTATTTGGCATTCTGAAAGACCTGGTGGCCAGAGGCATGACCGTCGTCTTCATCAGCCACAAACTGAACGAGGTAATGCGGGTGTCGAACCGGGTCACCGTGATGCGGGGCGGCAAGAAGGTGGGGACGGTCGAGACCCGCGAGACCTCGCCGCGCGAACTGGCCCGGATGATGATCGGCCGCGATTATCTCCCCACGGTCACGAAGGGGGAGGCCCGCCCGGGCGATCCGGTGCTTGAGATGATCGGCGTCCACGCGGCCGACGACCGCGGCCTTCCCGCCGTGCGCGGCGTGGATCTCCTGGTGCGCTCGGGCGAAATCCTTGGGATCGCGGGCGTGGAAGGGAACGGTCAGTCGGAGTTGGTCGAGGCGCTTACCGGCTTGCGGCCGATCACGACCGGCCGGATCATGCTGGATGGACGAGAGATCGCCAGGCTTTCCCCCCGCCGGCGCCGGGAGGCCGGGATGGCCGCCGTGCCCGAGGATCGGCTCAAGCATGGCGTGGCGGCCGCCGCCAGCATCAAGGACAATCTGGCGATGTCCAGGTACTATCGAGCCCCACTCACCAGCGGCCCCTTCCTCGTGCCTCGCCGGATGGCTGCCTATGCCTGGGATCTGGTGCGGCGGAGCGACGTGCGCACACGGGATATTAGCCTTCCGGTCTCCTCGCTCTCCGGGGGGAACATGCAAAAGCTGGTGGTGGCGCGAGAGCTTGGCCTGGCCCCGAAGCTGCTGATCGCCGCCCAACCGACCAGAGGCGTGGACATCGGGGCGATCGAAGCTATTCATCAGCGGATCGTGGCCGCGCGTGACCGGGGGGCGGCCGTCCTCCTCGTCTCGGCGGAACTGAGCGAGGTGCTGGCCCTCTCCGATCGGGTCGCGGTGCTCTACGAGGGACGGGTTACCGGGGTATTCGCGGCCGGCGCGGTAAGCGAGGAGGAGCTGGGTCTCTACATGCTGGGGATTAAGCATACCGGCGAGCCCGCCGCGTGAACGAGCTAGTCGCCGCCCCCACCGAGGAAGGAGATGCCCGGCACCGGCGCCTGGCCCATCTCGGATACGCGATCCTCCGCCCGGTGCTGGTGGTTGGGGTGGCCCTGCTGATCGGGATGGCGATCATTGTCTATACGGGGGAGAATCCCTTCCCGGCCTACGAGAACCTGCTGATCGAACCCTTCCGTACCTGGGAGTCCTTTAGCGCCGTCCTCTTCTATGCCATCCCGATCACCTTGACCGGTTTGACCGCCGCCATATCCTTCCGGGCCAACGTCTTCAATCTGGG
>DATLQX010000200.1:0-7176 GCA_035534995.1 Chloroflexota bacterium
GGAAAGTGCTCGGCCCCGAGCTTGCTGTGGCCGGTGGATGATTGGATTTCTCTCACCGGAATGTCCCCATGCACATAGGGTTGATCGTCGTGCCAGCTTCCCACATGGCAGAGAGCGTCAATATGCGTCCCACTGTGCCCGGAGTGCTCGATCCGCTCGAACGAGCTCGTGGCGGGCCGCGCCAGCATGGCGGAGCTTTCGTCGTGGGTGACCACGGTGGTCAGGTTGTAGGCGGGCTGCACCGCCCACTGCGGCATCTCCGGCGTGAGGGGCTGTTGCAGGCTGAACACGCGCCCGGCGCCGATCAGCCCCTGAAGCGCCGCGTCCAGACGCGGAACGGGAAGCGCGCCATAGCCGCTGCTGTTTGACTGTCTATCCGAGCTAGCCGCCATCCCCGCCATCCGAGATCCCCTCCCGCCGCGTCACCTCGGCGAACGCCGAGCGCCCACGACCAGTGTACAGCGGAGAAAGGTCGCGCGGATGGCCGAGCTGACGAATAGCCGTCCTGAAGCACGGAGACGCGGAGGGAATGGAAGACACTGATGACCACCCTGGGAAATGGGTGTGCGCTGGTGGAGGAGATTGGGAGCAGCCGGCACGGTGACTCTGCCGGCCCGGAAGGTTTGCCACGGGCGAGCACCGCCGCGCGAAACGGAGCCGCGCTCCGTGTTTCCCATTCCCTCCGCGTCTCGCTCGTCAGCGTGGATTGGGCAACGGGACCGATCGAGACGCGCGCTCTCAAGATGAATTACCCGCCAGATGGACCAGTAGCGCCGGTCTGTGATTCGCGCCTGTCCCTCCAGCCGGGAAGTCGGGTAGCATGGAGCGATACATTGTCTCATGACTCCCAGGCAAGGACGCTGCTTCGATGAAATTCGGCATCCGCTTTAACGATCCGTTCGGTTCGGTGGCCAGAGTGGTGGAACTGGCGAAGCTGGCCGAGGAGGCCGGCTTCGATGTCGTGTGGTATTGCCATGACCTGTTCCTGCGGGACGCCTGGGTAACTCTGACCGCGATCGCCGCCGCTACCACCCGGATCAAGGTAGGCACCTGCATCGTCAATCCCTTTACCGCCGATCCGGGTGAGATCGCCATGCACGCCGCCACCTTGCAGGAATATAGCGGCGGGCGTTTCATTCTCGGCATTGGTCCCGGCGAGCCACAGTTTCTTGACCTGGTGGGGAAGAAGCAGGAACGGCCATTGACCGGGCTCCGCGAGGCGGTGCTGATCATTCGTAAGCTGCTGGCGGGCGAGGCGGTTCCGTTCGACGGCACGGTCTTCCGCCGTTGGCGCTCGGGCGCGCAACTTCACGGAGCGGCGCCGCTGGATACTCCCGTCCCGATCTATATCGGCGGCCAGGGACCGCGAGTGACCCGCCTGATGGGCGAACTGGGCGACGGCGCCCTGCCGCTGATCTTCCCGCCCGCCCACCTCCCGCGAGTGATGGAACTGATCCGCGAAGGCGCGGCCACGGCCGGGCGGGATCTTGGAGAGATCGATATCGCGCCCTGCTTCTGGTTCTCACTGGCCGACGACCGAACCGCCGCCCAGGACGCCATGCGGCGGATGATCGCCAGCTACGGCGTGTACCTGCGCGACGAGATGTTAGGCTCGATCGGGCTCACCCAGGCCGAGTTGGCGCCGCTCGGGGAACGCTGGCACTCAGGAGACCATGCCGGGGCCGAGGCGATGGTGGCGGGTCGGATGTTCGATCTGGCGGTGGTGGGCTCGGCCGATGACGTGATGCCGGCTCTGGAGCGCTTGGCGGCGCAAGGGGTGACCCAGATCAACGTTGGTCCGCCGCTGGGGCCGGATCCGCGGCGGACCATTGCCTTGCTGGGTGAGCGGATTCTTCCCGCCTTCGCCGGACGTTGACCGGCCCGCGCTTCATATGGTAATGTTGCCTCCACGTTCCAGTTGACCGAAATCCTTTCACTTCTGAAAGTAGTTCCTCGGCGACAAACGTATCGGATGAGGGCAGGAGCGAGGACACGAAGCGGTGTTCCCACTCTCGGCTGGTTGCTCTACTCCGCGCGTTTTGGACGTGTCTTCGTGACCATTCCTTATCGTGTATGTAGGAAGGATCTCGAGTATGTCTCAACCAAGGAAGCTCGGCCTGAGGATGGTTCCCCGATCGCTCGCCGTGGGGGCCCTTCTCCTGGCGTTTCTGGCCCGCCCCGCGATGGCGGCGCCCCGCGCTAACACGTCGGCGAGCGATACGCTGGTCGCGGCCATGTACTTCGACGGGAAGAGCCTCGATCCGGGCCGTCAGTTCGAGAACATGGGTAACGCCGCCGTCCACGCGATGTACGATACCCTTGTCACCTTTGCCCATGGCTCGCTGACCACCGCCGTGCCCGACCTCGCTACCGCGTGGAAAATCAGCAACGCGGGGACCGTGTACACCTTCACCCTCCGCTCAGGCGTGAAGTTCAGCAGCGGCAACCCGCTCACCTCCGCCGACGTGGTGTGGTCCCTCAAGCGGGTGCAAAACCTCCAGGGGAATCCTTCGTTTCTCCTGAATAACATGGCATCCGTTACCGCTCCCAGCCCGTCCATGGTACGCCTCACCTTGAAGCATGCCGATCCGGCGATCATGTTCATCCTCCCGAACCCCTCGCTCAGCGTGCTCGATAGCAAGACAGTGATCGCCCAGGGCGGTACCGACGCGGCGAACGCCGCCAAGACCGACAAAGCAGAACCCTATCTGAACGCCCACTCCGCCGGGAGCGGGCCCTATATCCTGAGCGCCTATCAGCCCGGCAATAGTATCTCGTTCGCCGCGAATCCCAAATACTGGGGCGCGGCTCCCAAGCTGCCCAAGGTGCTTCTACTCAATCAACAAGCGCCCACGGAAAAGCTGACCCTGGAGAAGGGCGATACGGATCTGGGGCTCAATCTCTCGCCGGATCAACTCTCTTCGCTCAAGGGGAGCAGCAATCTGAGCGCCTACAGCCTCAGCTCTCCGGTCATGTTTTTCCTCCTCCTCAACATGAGCCCGGCGGTTGGCGGTCCCACCGCGAACAACATGGTTCGGCAGGCGATCCGCGATGCCCTGGATTACGCGGGGATCGCCCAGTTGGCCGGGCAGGGATCGGTGCAGCCCGCCGGGATTGTGCCGGTGCAGTTCCTCGGCGCTCTCCCGTTGAACGCCGCTCCCAAGCAAAACGTAGCCCAGGCGAAGGCTTTGATGGCCAAGGCCACCTTCCCCAACGGTTTCACCGCGACCCTCGAATATCCAAGCGACATCACGGTCAATGGCCAGGACTTTGGCCTGTTCGCCCAAAAGGTGCAGTCCGATCTGGCGGCGGTGGGGATCACGATCAAGCTGGCCCCCAAACCGGTGGCCGTGGCCCTGCCCAGCTACCGGGCCGGCAAGGAGCAGATTGGCCTCTGGGAGTGGGGTCCGGACTACCCGGATCCGAGCGACTACCTGAACTTCCTTCCTGGTCAATTGGTCGGTTTGCGAGCTAACTGGCAGGCGGGCGCCGATGCCCAGCTTGGCCAATGGATGACTCAGGCATCAGGCACCGCGGACAATGCCAAGCGCGTCGCCATCTATCACAACATTCAGACCCGGCTCAATGCGATTGGCCCCTTCATTCCGTTATTTCAGCCGGCCCAGATCGTCGCGACCCAGAAGACCGTCACTGGATTCCACTTCAACGCGATCTGGCAAACGGACTTCAACCTGATCGGCAAGTAGGAGAAAGCGGCGGGCGGACCGGGGAAAGCCCCGATCCGCCTGCCGGCCACGGGCAATGCCGGTTTCATTTCTCATCCGCCGCTTGTTCCTCCTGGTGCCGATGCTGTTCGGGGTGATCGTGGTCGCCTTCGTGGTCTCGCACCTGATCCCAGGCGATCCGGCGGCGGTCAATCTGGGCCAGTACGCGATGAGCGACCCCAAAATCGTGGCCGCCTACCGCCATCAATGGGGCCTGGATCAGCCAGTCCCGATCCAGTTCGTGGACTACCTGGGCCGGCTGCTGCATGGCGATCTGGGGATTTCCCAGCAGACGCACCGTCCGGTCCTGACCGATTTGCGCGACTACCTCCCCGCCACGGCCGAGCTGGCGATCGCCGCCGTGCTGATCAGCATCGTGGTGGGGATTCCCCTGGGGATTATCTCGGCGGTGCACCACCGAAAACTTCCCGACCATCTTTCCCGGCTGCTGGCCTTGATGGGAGTTTCGGTCCCCGTGTTCTGGCTCGGGTTAGTGGCCCTGGATGTGTTCTACGTCCACTTCTCCTGGCTACCGGGCCCCGGCAGACTGGACGAATCGCTGGCCGCGCCCCGGACGATCACGGGGCTATTTACGGTCGATTCGCTCCTTACCGGCAACTGGGTGGATCTCAAGTCCAGTCTCGGCCATCTGATTTTGCCGGCGGTCGTGCTGTCGGGGTTCAGCACCGGCTTGTTCACCCGGATTACGCGGTCGGCCATGCTGGAGGTGCTGGGCCGGCACTACATCCGGACCGCGCGGGCCAAGGGGCTGGTCGGCTGGCGGGTGATCCTCGGCCACGCCCTCCCCAACGCGCTCATACCCACCCTGACCAGCGTCGGTCTCGCCTTCGCCAACCTGATGACCGGGGCGGTGCTGGCTGAAATCGTCTTCGACTGGCCGGGGATCGGGCGGTATGCCTTCCAGGCCGCCACCAATCTCGATTTCCCCGCCATCATGGGAGTCACCTTGCTGATCGCCTTCACTTACATCATGATCAACCTGGTAGTCGATATACTCTATGGGTTCGTCGATCCGCGGATTCGGGCCTGAGATGATTATGCGATCAGCAATGGTGATCCCCGGACTCGGCTCCGCCAGCGCGCACGGGGGGGACCGATCGGACCGATCAGTCGGATCAGTCGGATTGGTCCGATCCGACCTTGCGAAAGGCCCGAGATGACACCCCAAGCAGTTGCCGCCGAGGACGAGACCGCGCTTCCCACGTCGCCGGGCAGGCGGGCGCTCGCTCGTCGGGCGGGGCGGTACGGGCGCGACAATCCCTTGATCGTGGTCGGGATCGCGATCGTGATGGTCGAGATCCTCGCCGCGCTCCTGGCGCCCGCGATCTCCCCCTATGGCCCCTTGCAACAGAACATCATGCACCGGCTGGAGCCGCCGGAGGCCGGGCACCTGTTCGGCACCGACGATTTGGGGCGTGACGTGTTTTCGCGGGTGCTCTACGGGGCGCGAGTCTCGCTGCCCCTGGGGGCGATTCTGGTGCTGATCGGCGGCACGTTCGGCACCCTGATCGGGGCGATCGCCGGCTACGCCGGCGGCTGGCTGGATGAGACCTTGATGCGTCTGACCGACCTGATCTTCGCCTTCCCCACGATCATCCTGGCCATGGCGGTGGCGGCTGCCCTCGGCCCCAGCCTTGACCATTCGATCCTCGCAATCGTGGTGGTCTGGTGGCCCTCCTATGCCCGTCTAGCCCGCGCCATGGTACTGTCAGTGGGGAAGGAGGAGTACGTGACCGCCGCTCGCGCCTGTGGTCTGGGGACGGTACGGATCATGTTCTCCCATATCCTTCGCAATGCCATGGGTCCGCTGGTCGTGCTCGCCACCCTCGATGTCGGCAACGCCATCCTCACCTTTTCCGGCCTGTCGTTCCTGGGTCTGGGGGCCACCCCGCCCACCGCCGAGTGGGGATCCATGGTCTCGACCGGGGCGCAGGAGATGGATCAATGGTGGCTTGGCTTGTTCCCCGGGCTGGCTATTTGGTCGGTCGTCCTGGCGTTCAACCTCTTGGGAGATGGCCTGCGCGATGCCCTTGACCCGCAAGGCCACCAAATGTAGGGTCCGCGCCATTCGCGGCGTGGACCGGAAGGAGAAAGTACTCATGGCGCTTCCCTACGCGGATCGGCTGGCCCGGACCCGGCAGGCCATGGAGCGGCTCGACATCGATCTGCTGTTCCTCACCCCCTCGGCGAACCTGAGCTATCTCACCGGGATCCAGCGCGAACGCCCCAACCACGGCAACGTGAACTATCCTGGCGGTTGGGTGATGGGCGCCTTGATTGGGCGCGAGAAAGGACCGTTCATTCTGGCCCCGCGGATGATCGCCGACTATCATTCTTCCGTATCGTCGGTGGCTGAGATGCGGGTGCTCCCCGATCGCGGCGATCCACTTTCCCTGGTGCGTTCGGTCCTGGCCGAGTTCGGTCCGGTGCGTCGGGCGGCGATCGAGGACCGGGCCTGGGCCCAGGCGGCTCTGGCCATGCGATCCCTCCTTCCCGATGCCGAGTGGCATCTGGCCTCCGAGATCCTGGCCCCGCTCCGCATGATCAAGGGCGAGGAGGAGATCGCCCTGATGCGGCACGCCTCCCATATCGCCGATCAAGTGCTGGCTCAGGTGATTCCCCTGCTCAAAGTAGGGATGACCGAGCTTGAAGTGGCCCTGGAAGTGGACGCGCGGATGGAACGGCTGGGGACCGATGGGCCGTCCTTCACCACCAACGTCTTCCTGATGGGCCGGCACGAAGCGCGTGAGATGCGGGAGACCGTCAGCCTCCGTCCTCTGCTCCGGGGGGCCTCGCTGTCATTCGATTTCGGGTGTATGTATGAGGACTATGCCTCCGATTTTGGCCGCACCGTCTTCATTGGCGAGCCGGACCCCGAGTTCCGCCGCGCCTACGATCTGGTGATCGCAGCCCATGACGCCGCGATCCGCGAGTTGAAGTCGGGCGCGATCACCGCCGAGCAGGCGAACGCGACCGCGCGCGCCGTGATCGAGGAGGCGGGCTACGGGGAGCACTTCCGCCACCGCCTGGGCCATGGGATCGGGATGGATGTCCACGAGCCCCCCTTCCTGACCGAAGGCGATACGACGGTCCTGCAAACCGGGATGGCTTTCACGGTCGAACCGAGCATCTACTGGACCGGCCATATCGGCACCCGGATCGAGGACGTGGTGATCGTGCGTCCCGATGGCGGGGAGGTATTGAACCAGAGCTCCACGGCGCTGCGGGTGGTGGAGTAACCGCCCTTCTCTTTCGTCATACGAGCATCATAAAGGGGAGCCAGCCCCGAAAGGCTAACTCCCCTCTTGTCACCTGAGTCTCCATCCCCGCTCGCTTGAACCGCGAGTTTCCCTACGCTCCGCCCGACGCCGAGGTGCCGTGCCGATGGCGAGCTATAGGTTGCCCTGAAGCGCCGTTCCGTTTGCTCCGC
>DATLQX010000201.1:0-27393 GCA_035534995.1 Chloroflexota bacterium
TTGGCGATGTTCTCCGCCCGTACCAGATGGATACCTTCAATCTGCGAGATGGGGGCCGCGACGGTGGCGCTGCCATCGCGGAGCGCCAGAGTACGCACCACCGAGAGGCTGAGGGGAAGGGTCAGCACGAATGTGGTGCCCAGCCCCACGGCGCTTTCCAGGGCGATGGTGCCCCGCACTCTGCCGATGGCGCCGCGCACGATGTCCAGGCCAACCCCTCGCCCACTGATGTCGGTCACGGTGTCGGCCGTGGAGAAGCCCGGTTGCCAGATCAGCTCCAGTTTTGCCCGCGCGTCCAGGGACCGGGCCGCGTCGGCGGTCAGCACCCCGCGCCGCACGGCGGTCGCCGCGAGGTTCTCCGGATCGATGCCGCCGCCGTCATCGCTCACCCGGACGATCAAGCTGTTGGTCCCGTACGATGCCTCCACGCCGAGGGTGCCGATGGCCGGCTTGCCGCGGGCGGCGCGCACCTCGGGAGGCTCGATTCCATGGTCAATCGCGTTGCGTAGCAAGTGCAGGAGCGGCTCCTGCAGGGCATCAAGCACCGTTTTGTCCACCGCCGTTGATCCACCCCGCAGCTTCCACTCGATCTGCCGGCCCACCGCCCGGGCGGTGGCCGTGATGACCTGATCGAGACGGGGCTCGAGCGTACTCAGGCGGACCAGACGGAAGCCAAGTAGCGAGCGCTGCAAATCATTGGTGGTCTCAAGATCGCTCTCGCAGATCAGGGACGTACGCCGCACGCCCTCGCCCAGGGTACCGGCAATCTCCTCCTGGTCGGAGATAATCTCGCCGAGCTCCAGCATGATCTGGGCATAGGTGTCGAAGGTCTCCAGTTCCAGGGCGTCCCAACCTTCCCGCTGCGACGCCGCCCGCCGTTCGCGGCGCACGATCTCAAACTCCGCCGCCAACTTATCGATGATCCCACGGAGGCGCTGACTATTGCGGACGCTCTCGGAGGCCGGCCGCTGCAAATCCTGGACCCCGCGGGAAATCCTGGTGCGCGAGGTGACGAGCCGGCCAAAGAGGTCGACCGCGGTGTCCACTTCGCTCAGGTGCACGGAGGTAATGTCACCGGTGAGAGAACGCCTCTGGGTAGTGGCCCGCTCCGGCACGCTGCTGCTCCGCGGCATGAACAGGGGCCGAGGCGCTGCCCCGGCCCTGGGTTGCCCAGCGGGCGCCACCGTGGCAGGCTCCGGGGTTTCCAGCGTGGATTCGGGCACGCGAGGGGCGGCACTCCGGGGGGTGAATCGTACCTTGCCCAGATGAACTGCCGGCGTGGATCCCCCCGGTTCGGCGAGAAGCGGTGCCGCGGCCGTCGGAGTCGCGGACCCGGTCGGTGCCTCGTCCACCGGCGTTGAGGTGAGCGCGGTCAATAAGGCGGTCAGGGCGCTGCTGTCATACTCCTCTCCGCTATCGACCGTGTCGATAACGTGGCGAATCGCCCCTTCAAGATCACCGAGCAGGCCGACCTGGGCGGGGGAAATCGGGGAGGCGGTGGCCGCTGCCCGTTCGAGCAGCGATTCGCCGCCGTGCGTGAGGCGGGCAATGGACTCAATACGCATACTGGCGGCATTGCCCTTGAGGGTATGCAGGGCCCTGGTGCCGCCAATCAGCGCATGCGCGTTGGCGGGGTCGCTCCCGAGGGTATCGATGTGGCCATGCAGGGCATCGACAAGGTGGCGGGCCTCGGCTAGAAAGGTTGGGAGGAGCCGCTGCCTGCGCTCGGCCGCTGATCGATCCGCCGCGCCGGCCACGTCAGCGAGGCGTTCCGGTTGCTGAACCGCACTGGCGGCATCGACCAATTTCCGCCTCACTACACGCGCCGGCTCGGGCAATCCATCCTCCAGGAGGAGCGGCCCACGAAGGAGGTTGACCAGGATGTCATAGGCGTGAGAGAGGAGCGGCAGCGCCTCCGCCGGGACGGGATGGTCCCCTTCCGGGTGCTGCTGGCGGGCCTCGAAGATCGTGTCGAACACATCTTCCGCGGCCTCGCACAGGCTACCGAGTTCGCCCAGGCCGACCTGCCGGCTATCGCCCTTGATCGTGTGGAATACGCGGCGCAGCGTGCGCATGGCCACCATATCGGCCCGATCCGCCTCCAGGTTGCCCAGGGCTGGAGGGATCTGCTCGGCCATACGCAGGCTGCTCTCGCGGAAAATCGTGATCATCCGCGACTCGGCGGGAGGGAGGCTCTGGACGGGAGCATCGTTCTCTCCATCCCCCTCCGCATCGGCCGGCTTCTGCCCGAACACGAGGGCTACTGGGTCGCTCGGCTCGGACGCGAGCGGCGTTGAGATCACTTCGGACTGCTTGATGATAGGAGGTTCGTCCAGGGCGGACGGCAGTCTCTCCGTGGGCTCGGGGAGCGGCGAAGGGAGCGTACCGGTTGGCGAGGCGTCCGGAGCATCGGCGGGAGCTTGACCCGCGGTCACCGGGGTCGCCGCTTCGAGCGGTGCCGGCTGAGCGTGCTGGGTGGGGAACCGGAAAGCCGCGATCTCGTCGTCGGTGAGCCGCAGGACGCGGGCCACTTCCGCGAAATCATCGGCGGCATCCTCGGGCGGGGCGAAGCGACGCTCAAAATCACGACGTAGTTGGGGGAGACCGTCCGCCAGCGCCGTACCGCCGGTGTCCTGGCCGGTTCGACAGGCGGCCCCGAAGACGGCAAGACCCTCGGCGGCCCGGAAGATGAGTTCCCATGCCGGGCCGTCGCCGAGCATCCCCTCCTCGCTCAGATGCAGCACCACTTCGGCCAGGATGTCCGCTGCTTCGCGGGCCTCCTCGATCCCCAGGGTGCCGGCCGCTCCGCGGATGCTATGGGCGTGCCTATACATCTCGTCAACGGCGGCGCTCAATGGATCGCCGCCATCCGGCTCCTCGGGGGGGAGAGTGTGGAGTTCGGCGGCGCGCAGCGTGGTCGCCGCCGAGAAGATGGCATCGATCCGGCCGTCCAGCTCGGTGAGAAAGCGCGCCCGATACCGATCCTTCCCGCTCGGCGCGTTAGTAGCCATGCCGCCCCTCCCCCTCCCCAGCGGACACCATGATCTGGGCGCCCTGGGCTCGCAGCGAGGCCAGGACGGATTCCCTGGCCGAGCTGGTCGGCACCAACTCCTGAAGCGCCGCGCTTTGATTCTGTACGAACACATCGAGGCGCGCACTGATCTCCGCCGTGATCTGGCTCAGTTTCCGCATCTGCCGGATGATGATCCGCAACTGCTCCAGGGATTGTTCGCCCGGACGGCCCACCACGATCGCCAGGTTATTAGCGCACACCACCAGTTGCTCGATCATGAAGTGGAGGGCGGCGCGTGCCTCGGCATGGCGGTCGCGCAGTCCTTCCAGGAGTGTTTCGGCGTGCTCGGCAACCCGTTGCGCCGCTGAACGCTCCGGGTGCTCAAGGTCGATGTTCGCGGCCCGCCGGTCCAGGATTCCGGTGCCGGAGAAGGTGCCGGCGAAGGCGAGATCGATGGCGCTCAGGGCCACCGTGCTCTGGGTGGCGATCCGGTCGAGGTTGTGGTCGATGCGCCCAAGATCGGCGCTGACCTCCGTGCCGAGCCGGCGGGTCTCGCGCCGGAAGGCCGCCGCGAGGGCGCGGACCCGCTTGGCGTGCAGGCGGAGCTGTCCCAGCAACAACTCCGCCGAACCTTCGAGCAGCCGGACGCGGGCGAAGCTTGGCGATCCACCTGGCTCCAGCAGTCCGGCGAGAGGGGCGGTACGCTCTCCCATCATGGCGTCTCATTCCTTCCGGCGGCGCTGTGCATTAGGCTGCCGCGAGCGTCGCGACTGTCTCGTCACCCTCGATCTTGAGATAGGCGATCGAGGATCGGAGGGCGTCGATCGTCCGGCGCAGCTCATCGGCATCGGCCTCCGAGAGTTGGACGCCCTGGGCCGTTTGGCCGAAGAAGGCGATGATTTGCTGCATGGCGGTGTTCACGGCGTTCGCGACATCCACCTGGGCGGTGGCGACGCTGCTGACCCGGTCGACGAAGCCGCGGAGCTCGGTCACGGTTCGGGTGATGTCGTTAAAGGCGCCGCGAGCCTCTTCCACGGCTCGGGTGCTGGCGATCACCTCGGTGGCTACCTGTTCCATCTGCCGACCCACCTCGGCGGTTTCCTGCCGGTTCGTGAGCACGGCGGATTGGATGTCCGTCAGGGCCTTCTGCGCGTCTTCGGCCAGGCGCCCGGTCTGCTCGGCAACGGCGGTGAAGACCCCACCGGCCTCCCGGTGGCGGGCAGCCTCGATTTGCGCGTTATCGGCCAGGAGCTCGAGATCGCCGGCGAATTGCAACACCAGTCCGACCGTACTGTTCATGGCGAGCGAGGAGTCGGAAAGCTTCTTGATCTGGCGGGTCGCCTGGATCATGGTCGCGCGCATGGCGTCCATGCGTTCCAGGGTCTGGGCCACGGCGCTGTTCCCCTGGTTCACGCTGTCCGATGCCGCCTGGGCCGAACGGTTAACCTGGATGACGGTGTCCAGCACCTCGGTAGCCGAATCGGCGATCTGTTCGGCGATCGAGGCGGTTTCGTTGACCTGGATCGTCCGCTGCCGTACCTCGTGCGCGAGTTGCTGGACGCGCGTGCTCAGTTGGTCGCTGGTGAGCTGGACGCTGCCGGCCGCGCCGCGCACGGAGCGAATCACCTCCGCGAAGGTCGTGATCAACACGCCGGTGAAGTCCGCGACCACGGCGATATCGCCGCCTTCGCCCGAGATCGAGGGATGCGCGGTCAGATCGCCCTCGGCGACCGGGGCCAATTCCTCGATCAAGAGGGTCACGCCGCGGGCCAGACTATCGGCGGATTCGCGGGTCCGCTTCTCCGTGCTCACCAGGGTGGCGGTCTGAGATTGGAGGTCGTTTACCATGGTGTTAAATGAGCTGGCCAGGATGCCCAGTTCATCACTTCGGTCCAGAGTGACCCTGGGACTGAAGTCGCCGCTTGCTACCTGCCGGGCCGCCGCGGTCAATCGCCGTACCGGCCGGGCGATGGAGCGGGTGAGCAGGATCGAGACGCCAATACTAAAGATCGTGATCAGCACGAACCCAATCAGCAAGAACGCCATGACCAGGGATGAGCGGTTGCTGCTGTCCGTATAGAGGGTATAGCCCTGGCGTTGCTGCAATCCCACCAGGCCGTTGGCGATGTCCAGCAAACTATTCAAGCGGTCGTTGAAGGTGGTGGTCAGAATGGCGCCGGCGCGACTTTGATCGGCGGCCGACCCCGCGCTCAGGTGCTCAACGCGCGACAGTTCATCCTGAAAGGTACGCCAACTGGCGGGCCACTGCCGCAGCAAGGCTTGCTGATCGGCATCGGTGGTCCGGGCGCCATACTGGTCAATCACCTGCTTGATACTCTGGCTGATCGTGTTAACCTGGGCCGCCACGCCGAACCGGAGGATCTTGGTCTCCACCGGATCCTTCTTGTTCGTCAGCACGTACTGCGTCATCAAGAGCCGCATCTGATCGAGATTCGCGCTCAATTGGCCCAGGGTAGCGGCGGGCGCCAGATCCTGGCGATAGAGCGAACTGGCGTTGTCGCTGCTGTACCGCAGGGTGACGATGCCCACCACGCTGAGCACGCCGAGCGGCAGGAGAGCGCCAAGAAAGCCAAGGACCAGTTTTGCCAGAAGATTCATGGTTGGTTCTTCCTGTTCCGCCGGATGGCCGGCTACCCGTTATCGCCAAGGCGCGTCCCGTCGCCGCTTATTGCACGGCCAGAACCCAGGCTTCCATCGGATCGCGATCCGCGTAGCCCGAGGCGCTGCTGTCGCGCGGCATGACCACCTGGTAGCCGCCGACTTGCCCCATCACCATGGTGTGAATGGAGCAGTAGATGTGGTAGAGGCCCGGCACCGTGAAGGTAATGCGGCGGATAGCGCCGTGGATGGACGGCTCGCCGTCGGTCCCCAGTAACTCAAAGGCGACCCCGGAGGGGTCGGCGGGATCGGTCACCAGGTTATGCGCGTCAGTGTCTTGATTATGAAAGCTCACCGAGCCTCCAACCTGCACGACCGCGGCGGGCACGGCCAGAAGATCATTGCCGGTCGGCACATGAATAAAGGAGTTCAGCGGCACGCCTTGCGGGCCCGGCACGTAAATCCAGCCCTGGGTCGGCAGGTTGGCATTCGGGGCTCCCGGCAAGGAGTTCACCACGTCGTTCTCCCCGATATAGGCGATGACCCGGGCCGTGACCGTGTCGTAGAAGTGATACAAACCGGGGACCGTGAGGCTAAAATGCACCGTGCCGCCGCTGGGAACCGAAAAATGCTCGCCCTGAGGGGCGTGCCGTGTGCTGTCAATCTCAACCGTTTGATTCATGTGGTTGGTGAATGAGATCAGCTGTCCGGGCTTGACCAGCACCAGCCGAGGGGTGAACGCGGGCACGTCCGTGCTCACCGTGATCGAGACGGTCGGGGCCGCGTTGACCTGGGCCGCGACCCGCCAAACCCCGAGCCCGCCTGCCAGCGCCAACAGCAGGATGACCGCCGCCACTCCGCGCGGGACAGTTCGATACCATGACGTGCGCCGTTGGGGCACGTCGCCCGTGCTGTTTTCGCGCCGAGTATCACTCATCGTCTCCTCCTCCCAAGTGCCATTCTGTCATACCTCCGATCAAGCCACCGCCTGGTCCGTCGCGGGAGTACCCAGTTCGCGCAAGATAAAGCGCCAGATGGCATCAAGGTCGAGAACGCGAATGATCCCATCCTCCCCGTGGACCATGCCGGAAATGAATTCCCCCTCGGCGGCGGCCGGCTGCCGCGGCAACCGGCGGAAGCGGCGGGTGCGATCGACGAGCAGACCGAGCGTATCGCCGGCCCGCTCCACGAAGACGTGGCGCGTTTGATCGCTCGATTCCTGGCCCGCGCGCGGCGGCAGCCCGAGGATCGCGCGCACATCGATCAGCAAGACCGGGATGTTGCGCTCGCTGATCAGCCCGAGGCACCAGGCAGGCAGGGTGGGAAGGTAGGTCGGCTCCTGGGGACGCTGTACCCACGAGAGATTGAGGTCGGTCGAACGCGGGAGCGCGTACAGCTCACCGGCCAATTCGATCAGGTAGTGCGGGAGGAGTTCTTCCTCGCCCTCCTCGCGGGCGGGCGCCGTCGCTTCGTTCACCCTTGAGCCTCCTTGGAGGAAACTGACGCATACGCGGGTCGCGCGTGCCCGGAAGTTGGGGCCAGGAAAGCATGCACGGCTCGTGTGAACGCCTGCTCATCGAGCGGCTTGGTGAGATATTTGTCCGCCCGCAGGAGTTTGCCGATCAGCTTCTCATGCAGACCACTATGCCCGGTGAGCATGATGATTGGCGTGCTCTTGAGGGGAGATCGTTTGACCGCGCGCAGGACATCCAGCCCGCTGATCGTCTTTTGTCCCTGGGCTCGCGATGCCTCGGGAGAGGCCGCGGTTCCATGCTCCTCGTCCCAGGCCCGGATGTCATCCAGGGTCCAATCCAGCACGATCAGATCGGGCTTGACCCGCACGACCTCATGCACGGCCTGGCGACCATCCTTTGCTCGCCGTAGCTCATAATCATCCCCGAGTAGATCATTATAGAGGAACCACATGGTGTCGGAGTCTTCCACGATCAGAATTGTCGGCTTACGCGCGGCCAAGGCATACCTCCTTCCCTGGTCCGCCCCATGGGGCGCGGGCCATCAATTTACTGCCACTGAGTTCCGCGAAGATCCGCCATGCGCGCCTGCTCCACCAACTGAGTGGCCTCGCTGAACCGGGCAAGCCGGGCCAGGAGCAAGGCCAGTTTCCTGAAGGCCAGGCTATCGGGGCCGAACTGGGCAATCAACCGCTCCAGGTGCTCCACGGTGGGTGCTACCTCTTCCTGCTTGAGGCTGTTCGGTTGCAAGCCCCGCGCCCACTCACGAGCCTCCGTCAGATCGTAGAACCACTTCTCCTTGGTGACCTCGGGGTTGGATTCGTCGTCGCGCATCTGCGCGGCGCGCATATACCAATCCATGGCCGGGGCGATCTTGCCCATCGACTCCAGGACGCGGGCGACGGCTTCGACACACTCGGCCCGCCGAGGAGCGCGTTCGGCAGCCAGTTTGTAGGAGGCAAGGGCGCGTTTGAGGTCGCCCCTCGCCTCGAACGCCGATCCCTCCGCGAAAGCAGTCCGCGCCGATTCCGCGCCGTCCGTTCCTTGCCCCACGCTGTTCCCCCCGGCCAGTGGTAGTGCTGTAACCCGCCCCGTATAAGCCACCATGGGCCTTCTATCTTCTCGTGATGCTTCAACTCTACTTTCTGACCTTACTATAAAACGCGACGTCTAGGTATCCCCAAATGGGGTGATCACACCCTCGTGACGCGCAAACGGGCTTGCGCGTCACGGGACATGCAATTGCCGAGCCCCACGCGCCGCTATTCAGCCCTATCGGCAGGCTCCTGAATGATCTCATCCCACACTTGACCGAGCGGACGGGCACGCCTACCGCGACGAAGGCGTCGCCCATGCGGGGCTGGGGTACCTGGCGCGCCGATACGAGACAACCGGGCGCGGATAGCTAGTTTGCTGGTTCTGGGGTGCCGGGCTTCCCCGCCAACAGCCGCCATACACGGAGGGTCTCGGCCACGCTCCACGCCTGAGCGAAGCAGCCGCGCGGCATGTGCGGGGGGTCGCCATCGAAGATTTCGGAAATGCTGCCCAGACCGGCGTCGCGCAGGTGATCCGTGAACGGGGCCAGCCAGGCCAGCGCGGCCGCCGCGTCGCCATGGACCTTATAGTGCGCCTCGGCGTAAGGGCCGAGCAGCCAGCCCCATACCGTTCCCTGGTGGTAGGCCCCGTCGCGGGCCCACGTATCGCCGCCGTAGTGGCCCTGGTAGGCGGGGTCGCTGGGACTGAGAGAGCGGAGGCCAAAGCTGGTGAGGAGGTGCTGGCCCACCGCCGCCACCACCGCCGCTTCCTCCGCGGGCTCCAGGATCCGGTGGGGGAGGCTGACCGCCAGGATTTGATTGGGACGGATCGCCCAGTCATCGCCACCGGGGCCATCCAGCACATCGGCCAGTCCCGCGCGCCCAGGAGTCAGGAAGCGGGCGCGGAAGCTCGCGCGCACCCGATCCGCCAGCCCGTCAATCCGGTCGCCTTCCGGGTCATGCAGGGCGCGGAGATGTTCGGCCACACAGCGGAGCGCGTTATACCACAGGGCGTTAATTTCCACCGGCTTCCCGATCCGCGGAGTGACCACCCAATCTCCTACCTTGGCGTCCATCCAGGTAAGCTGTACGCCCGGCTCGCCCGCGTGGAGGAGACCATCTTGTGGGTCAACCCCAATGTGATAGTGCGTGCCCTGCTCGTGGCACTGCACGATATGGAGAAGGATCGGGAGCAGATCATCGAGTATCTCGCGGTCCCCCGTGGTTTTGACGTAGGCATCCACGGCCAGCACGAACCAGAGCGTGGCATCCGCCGTGTTGTAGCCAGGGATCTGGCCCGTCCGGTCGGGGAAGTTATTGGGGAGAAGTCCGTCCTTTACATAACCGGAGAAGGTACGGAGGATACGCGCGCCCTCCTCGGATCGCCCGGTAGCCAGGGTGAGGCCGGGGAGAGCGATCATCGTATCGCGGCCCCAGTCGTTGAACCAGGGGTAGCCCGCGATCACCGTGGTCCCCGCCGCGCCGCCTTCCTCGCTGTAGGCCGATCCGCGGGCCACGAGAAACTGATCGGCGGCCAGCACCAGCCGGCGGACCATGGGCGCCGCGTTTTCCGCCTCCGCGCGCCGGAGGAGATCCGCCTGCCGCTCCACGGCACGGGCGCGGCTCCGCTCGGCGTCCAGTTCCACCGTCCGGTCGGCGGTGAGGATGAGGGTGCGGGTCGCGCCGGGATCCAGGGAGAGGGTGAAACGGCCGGGGACAAACAGATCGGCCCGGCTGTCCAGGCCGCGAGCCGCTTCCTCGCGATAGTGGACATTCCAATACCACTCCTCCCCAGGCACGTACTCGGCTCCGGAAAGAAGCACGCGGTAGGGATGGGCATCGGGGAGAAACCGGACCTCCACCCCGTCGCGCACCGTGGTCAGGGCCGGGTGCACGTCCTGGCCGCTGGTCAGGGCATGAAACTGCCGGTAGGTGATCAGGGGGGAAATCTCCAGTTCCACCGCGCATGATCCCTGGATCACCTGGTAGGTGATGTAGGTGGTGTTGGTCCCCCGCGGCATCCACAGCCTGCACTCTAGCACGGCGTCGCCAAGCGCATAACGCCAGACCGGCAGCATCCCTTCCAGGTGGAACGATTGCAGATGGCGGTCGCCGTGTGGATCGAGCGTCCCGTCCTCGTACTCATTGATGCTGAGGGGGAAACGCTCCCCCCGGACCGTAGCCCAGGCGACCAGACCCGCCACCAACACGGTGCGCTCTACCGGCGGCTGCAAGGCGGCGACCAGAAGACCGTGGTAACGCCGGCTGTTCAAGCCCACCAGGGTGGAGGAGGCATAGCCGCCCAGCCCATTGGTCACCAGCCACTCGCGGCGCAAGGCCGCCGGGAGATCGCCGCAGACCTCGCGGCCGAAATGAATGAACCGATCCTGTTTCTGGTTCATGCTGCTATCGGCTTCCGGGCGACCAGAAAGTAGGTCTGGCCGCGGAGCTTGAAGCGGCGTCCCAGCCAGTCATCCAGGCGGCGCAACCGGCGCGCCATGACCACGTTCCGTTCCGGCGAACCCAGGCGAAGATGGCCCGCCACCACATCGGCGAACAGCAGGTGCGTGGTACAGCGTTCCACGGTAAACAGGCCGCGGATTCGCGTGATCGCCTCGGCGCCGGAGACATCCTCGAAGGGCGACGCGGCGGGCAAGGTGAAGGCCACCGGCGTCGGCCGCCCCGGCAAAAAGCGGCGATAGACCCTGGCCATAAGCCGGTTAACGATGTGGCGCGGCTTCCTCCGATAGGGGACCTCGGTGGGCAGGATCAGGAGCAGGGCATAGCGGAGGAGGAGAGAGGCCCGAGAGGGCTCCATGTGGTCCACGCAGACCAGGGTGCCGCCCGGCTTCAGGGTCCGGCGCACCTCGCCAAGCAGGTGATCCAATTCTTGCACATGATGGAGGGCGGCGTGGGCCAGCACCACGTCGTAGTGATCCGGAGGAAAAGTCATGCGGTTGAGATCGCCCACCGTGAACCGAGCGGAGCCGGGCCAGTGCTCGGCCTGGCTCCGCTCCGCCGCTGTGTGGTTGGCGCCCTCGATCAGTCCGGGTGCCACGTCCACCCCATCGCAGATACAGCCTTCACGGGCCAGACGCATGGAGATCGCGCCGCCGCCGGACGCCAGTTCCAGCACCCGCGTCCCGCGCGCCATCACCAGCGCGATGGCCCGTTCGAGGAGATCCCCAGTGGTCACCGCGCTCAGGGCTGGGTCGCGCCAGGTGGCGACGCTCGTATCGATGGCGCCGCCGGCCGTGGCTTCCCAGTAGGCGGCCTCGCCCTGAATGGCCTCGGCATACTCCTGGCTATCAAGCTGGAACCTGGCCGATCGCCTCATCAGTCCGCCTCCGAGCCGCCCTCACTATGGTGCCGGGGCACCGCTTGGGCTACCAGTTTAAGATACAGGAGTATGGCAGGGCCAGTCATCACCATTCTTGGTCAGGGGCGCGCATCGCGCTCCTATAGGGCGCCCAGCCGGTCCGGAGACCCGCGCCCCTGGGTCATGCCACGGAGCCGAACCGCGCCACTCTCACAAACCCCTGGTATGCGCTCCCATTCAGAGGAGCCGCGTGGTGAGAGCCTTCCCGGCGTTCAGGTGGTCCGGCAGCAGGTGGTTGGCGGTCATCCAGTTGGCGTAGGTTTGCCAGGCACCCGTATTCATGGTTCCGTAGCGGCCATGACTGTCGTGGAACAACGGCCCCAGCAATGTGATACTGTGCTGGATTAGTCCGGCGCTGTTGGAAAGTACGCCTGGCGCTTTGAGGAGGATGGCCGTAGCCTCAACGGGGTGGGCCGCCGCGTAGGCATAGCCGCGGAAGGTGGCCCGCAAAAAGGCCGCCAGGGTGCTTGACTCGCTCTTGAGCTGCCCCGGGCCGGTGACGAAGACCAGTTCGTTGTAGGTGGGGACGCCCCATTGGTCCAGGCGGAGGGCGTTCACCTTCACCCCTTTTTGCGCCGCTTGTAGCGCCTCCCAGGTCCAGTAGGCGCCGATGATCGCATCCACCCGGTGAGCCAACAGGGCGGGGAGGAGATTGTAGCCCACGTTCACGATGTGGACCTTCGCGTAGTCGCCGCCGTCGTGGCTGAGGAGCGCCTTGAGATCCGTGTAGTCGCTGGGGTCGCCCGCCACCCCCACCGTGTGCCCCTGCAGGTCGCGGGGGCGGGTTATCCCCGTGCTGGCCAGGGCGAGGACGGCATTGAGCGGCTTTTGCACGATCGCCGCCGTGGCCGTAACGGGGATACCCTGATCGCGAGCCAGCAGCACGGTCGATTCGTAAGAGATCGCGATGTCGCCATTCCCATGCGTGACCAGCTTCAAGGCATCGGCGGCGCCCGAGGGCACCTGGGCCTTCACCCTGAGACCCGCCGCCGCGTAATAGCCCCTGGCCATGGCGACGTAGATGCCCGCGTGGTCCGAGTTGGGATACCAGTCCAGCCAGAGCGTGACCGTGCGCGGGGAGGCGGCGCGGCTCGGGGGGACGGCGGGAGTTGCCAGGGCGCCGAGGGCAAGGGCGCCGGCCAGTAGGGGACGGGCCAGGCGGACGAGCATCCGAGTCTTCATGAATCGCTACTCCTTTTCAAGCGGACGCCTGCGCGCCCAGGGGGTACACAGCCGCTCCAGGGCGGCAACGGCGGCAAACGCCGCCAGGCTCAGCGCGGCCATCACCACCACCACGGCCAGCACGGTCGGGGCCTCCATGGCGTTCGACGCCATCTGCAGGGCGTAGCCGAGGCCGCCGGTTGACCCTACCCACTCCCCGTAGATGGCCCCGGACACGCTGTAGGCCACGGCCAGCTTGGCCCCGGTGAAGAAGCCAGGGAGGGCGGCGGGGATTCGGGCGATCCGCAGCTCCTGCCAGGGCGAGGCGCCCAGGGTGCGGAGCAGGGCGGGCAGTTCGGGATCCAGGGTGAGCAGGCTGTCATAGACGCTGATCGTCACCGCGAAGAACGAATACAACACCACCACCACGATCTTGGGGGCCAGCCCATAGCCCAGGGCGATCACCAGGATCGCCCCGATAGCAATGGTCGGGATCGCCTGCGAGGCGATCAGCAGGGGATAGAGCGCGTCGCGCAGGATCCGCGAGCTGAACATACAAATGGCCAGCCCCACTCCCACCACCAGGCAAGCGAGGAATCCGATCAGCGCCTCCTCGATCGTGACCATGATGTTGTCCAGAATCAGCGTTTGGGTAGTCTGCTTCCCGAATGCTTGGGCCACCACCAGCGGCGAGGGGAGAATATAGGACTCTAGATGCCAGATTGTCACCGCTCCCTGCCAGCAGGCCAGAAGGAGCGCCACGATCAGGAGCGAGAGCAGCCAGCCGGCGCGGAACCGGTTGCCGCCCCAGCCGCGAGCGGCGCCTGCCTTCCGGGGAGCGCGCGTCTCCCGGCTCGCCTCCGTAGGCCCGCGCCGCTGGTTCAGGTGGGGCAGGCTGGTCATCCCGATCCTCCCGCGTAGGCCGGCTCTTCCTGCCGGCGAGCGGCGCGGAGGGCCTCCAGCAGGGACCGCTTGATGGCGGCGAACTCCGCCGTGGTCGTGATGTCGTAGGGCCGGGGACGGACGAGAGGGATCGGCACCGCGGCGGCAATCCGGCCCGGACGAGGTGACATCACGTACACTCGATCGGAGAGATAGGCGGCCTCATCGAGATCGTGCGTGACCAGAAGGATGGTCGCCGCCAACCGCTCAAGCAGGTTGGACAGCCAGGCATGAAGGTCGGCGCGGGTGATCGCGTCCAGGGCCCCGAACGGCTCGTCGAGCAGCAGCAACCGTTTCCCGGTCAAGACAGTGCGGAGGAGTGAGACACGCTGGCGCATCCCGCCCGAAAGCTCGGTCGGCGCTGCCTGCTCGAACCCAGTCAAGCCGAAGATCTCGAACAGTTCTCGGGCCCGCCGCCGGGCCTCGGCCCGGGGAACCCCCGCGATCTCCAGGGCCACCGCGGCGTTATCCAGGACCGTGCGCCAGGGCATGAGCAAGTCGCGCTGAGGCATATAGGCGCAGACTCCCAGCAGGCTGCCAGGCCCGGCGTCCCTCACTCGCAAATCGCCGCTGGTGGGAGTGTCCAGCCCAGCCAACATGCGGAGAAGGGTCGTTTTGCCGCAGCCGCTGGGGCCGACCAGGCTGACGAACTCCCCTTCCGCCACGGTAAACGAGACCCCATCCAGCGCGAGCACCGGTGCGGATCGCGGGCGCGCGAACCGGCGGGCTACCTGGCGGACGGTGATGATCGGTGTACTCATGAGCGCGATTCCTGGCGGCAAGCCGCCAAACGCGAAGGACCGCCAGGCCCCGAATGGAGGAGCCGGCGGCCCTAATCTCAAGAGCGCCGTCGCGGCTTCCCTTCGCCGGTACTAACCGGATCAGGTTCGGAGGGTTGGCGGCTCAAAACCACCTCTCAGCGCAACGCGCACCCCTAGCGGCGGACCTTCGCAACGAATGAAGAGGTCCAAGAACAGTATACCACCCTGGGAAGTGGAGTGGGTGCGGGCCATCGCGCAAGTGACTGGATGGAGCGGCAAGATGGCGATCATCGATCGCGACCAACTGCCGCCGGCCTTGCGGTGGTCGATCGACCCGAACCAGCATTTGGTGGCGGACACCACGCGCATCCGATCCGAGCTCGGCTACGCCGAAGTTACCGCGCCCGATGAAGCGATGCGCCGTACGGTCGCCTGGGAACGCGCCAACCCGCCCGAGCAGCTTGAGCCAGGATCATTCGACTACGCGGAGGAAGATGCCGCGTTGGCGAACGCACCCTAACGTGCGGTAATCCAACCCGCCCAGAGTTCGTCCACCTGCGTGTCGGAAGCGACTTCGCCGGCCTCGACCTGACGCAGCCCCTCCTCGGGGAGACGGATACTGGCGGCCATAGTGTCCTTCCGTGGTGGCATGCATACATTGTCATAAACGTAGCACAACTACCACAGGTCCGCGCGGCAAGATCGCCGTTCCTCTAGCCTAGCGCGGCGCGACGCTTCCGACGAGGGTCTCGGCGGCGTCATCCCACGGGTTTATGACGGGCACGCCCGCCGCGACAAAAGGCGCCGTATCGCGCGTCGCCACGGTGAATCCACGCACGGCCGCGATCGCGGCGATCTGTCCGTCCGCCACGGAAATCATCCTGCCGCCGGCCCGGACGCGGCTTACCATGGGCGCGTACGCGACCGCGGCCTGCTGATCGAACGGCAGGACGCGTGCGCCGAACAACCTCGCTATCAATTCGGCCAAAGCCGCGGCAAGCCCTCCTTTGCGCTTGCCGTCCGGCAGAACCTCAATGCCGACCAGCAGCTCCGCCAAGCTGGTCGCGGTCAGATACAGCGTCTCGGCCACCTGCCGATCGAGCCATCCCTGTACGGTGGGATTGCCATACGGCTTCATCGGCTCCGAGACGACGTTCGTATCCAGCACGATCATTCGAACGTCGCGGGCTCGGTCGGCGCCTGTTCTCTCGTAAGGTCGAGATCGATACCCCCGAAGCGTTGCCCGAAGGCCGCGAGTTCCGATCCAACCTTGACGCGCGTTTCAGGGCGCGCCACGTCTTCCAAGATCTCACGGATTTCGGCTTCCATGCTGCGCCCGTGCTGGGCCGCGCGAAGCCTGAGCGCGCGATGGGTTTCCTCGGGTAAGTTCCGCACCGTAACCACACGCATGTGACAGCACTCCTCTTTTGATGCAATCAATGATAGCATGGCCGTGTCATCGATAGCAACCGTGCTTCCGGAGAGCTGCGCCCGGTTAGCGGACATGCCGGGGGTCGAGGGCGTCGCGCAAGCCGTCGCCGATGAAGTTCATGCACAGAATGGCCAGGGTGAGGAGCACCCCCGGCGCGATAGCGAGTTGGGGCGCGTCATAAAATGTCTGCTGCGCCGTGGTGAGCAGATTGCCCCAGCTGGGAATGTCCGGCGAGATGCCGAAGCCCAGAAAATCCAGAACGGCCTCGATATAGAGCGCGGCGGCCAGAATAAAGGTGGCCGAGACGATGATCGGGCCCATGGCGTTGGGGAGGATGTGCCGCCAGATAATCCTTCTGGTGGACACTCCCACCGCGCGCGCCGCCTGAATATACTCCAATTCGCGAATCTGCAAGAACTCAGCCCGAGACAGTCTGGCCAGATAGGTCCAATTGAAGATGCCGATCAGGAAAATGATACTGACGATCCCGACTCCCAGGGTCACGGAGACGATTAGAATCAGGAAGAGGGCCGGGAAGGCCAGCACCAGATCAACGAACCGCATCAAGAGGTTATCGACCCAGCCGCCCACGTAGCCGGCTATCGTGCCCACGAGCAGACCGATCGCGACCGCGACCAGGGTGGCGCCAAAACTGATGCTCAACGAGATGCGGGCGCCCAGGATAATCCGGCTCAACTCATCGCGGCCAAGCTCGTCGGTGCCCAACCAGTGGGCGCCGCTCGGCAGAAGCGTGGGGTCGAAGTTCTGGCCAAAGGGGTCGTAGGGCGCGATCAGGGTCGCGAAGAGACCGATCGTCCCGAGCGCCGCGATGATACAGAGGCTGGCCAGGGCCAACCGGTGGCGCGCGAAGCGGTGCCAGAGGCGGGGGCGCCGAGGAGACAGATCACCGGCGTCAATCTCACGAACCGGCACCGAAGAGCCGGCAGCCTGGCCCGCTACCACGGTGGGAGAATCGCTCATCTTGGTTGCCGCCTCTTCAATCGTATCGCACGCGGGGGTTCAAGAATCCGTAGAGCATATCGGCCACCAGATTGCTGAACAGGATCAGGAAGGCCGAGATCAGGAGAACGCCCATCAGCACCGGATAGTCGCGATTTTGCAGGGCGTCGTAGAAGAGCCGCCCCTCGCCCGGCCAGGAGAAGACCACTTCCACCACCAGGGCCCCGGTAAAGAGGAGCGGTATGTCCAGGGCAATCACGGTTACCAAGGGGACAACGGCGTTCCGTAGGGCATGCTTCAACACGACCGACCACGAGGAGGCGCCCTTGGCGCGGGCGGTCCGCAGATAGTCGAGTTGCAGTACTTCCAACATGCTCGACCTCAGATACCGGCTCCAACCGGCGATCAGGCCCAGGCCCAGCACCAGGGCCGGCAGCGCCAGGTGCTTGATCGCGTCCACGAAAGTCCACGGAACCCCTTCGGTATACAGTCCGGCCACCGGCAACCAGCCGAGCTTGACCGAGAAGAGCAACTGAGCCATCAAACCAGCCCAGAACACGGGAATGGAATAGGCGACAAAGCTGAAGAAGGTCGCCAGGTAGTCGAACCCGGAATACTGGCGCACCGATGACAAGACGCCAAGCGGAACGGCGATCAGGAGGGAGATCGCGAAGGCGGTAGCCACCAGCTCAAGCGTGTTCCCCAGCCGCTCCAGGATCAGCGTGGCCACCGGCTCCCCGCTTTGCAGCGAATACCCCCACTGGCCGTGCACCAAACCGCTCAGCCAACGCCAGTATTGCACGGGGGCGGGCTGATCAAGACCAAGGTCATGCGCAATAATCTTCAGTTGAGCGGCGGTGATGCTGGGGCTATGCTCGTAGGCGCTGAGCGGCCCGCCTGGTGACAACTGCATGACGGCGAACGAGACGACCGTCGTGAGCAGAAGGAGCGGGAGCAGTTGCAGCAGACGCTGGGCCAGGAAGCGAGTCATGCGGGATTCCAATCTCTCCGCGACCGGTTGGGACAGGCCACACGGGGCGCCCGCGGCGAGATCCGCGGGCGCTCCATGCCTGTAAGCCTACTGCAAATACCAGTCCATGGCATTCCACCCGGTACGGTAGTTGAAGGGGTTGGGATTGTAGTTGTGCAGCTTGCTGGTCGCCACCGTGAGTACGTCACCCCAGTAGAGCCAGATATCCGGCACGTCGTTGGCCAGAATGACCTGGACTTTGGCGTAAATTGCCTTGCGCTGGTTCACGTCGGTCGTGAGCAGACCTTGCTGCATCAGTTTGTCGGCCACTGGATTGGAGTAGCCGTCAAAGTTGCCGCCGGCCAGAATCTTGGCGCTCTGGATTTGGCTGGTGCTCCAGAAGTAATGATCGTCGGGGTCGGCGGGTTCGATCCACTCGTATTCCACGCCATTCATGGTCGACGAGGAAAACCGGTTGGGGTCATACAACGGGCCGCGCCGGCCAAAGATCGTGGCCGGGTCCAGTTGGCGGAGCGTCACGTTGATCCCGATCTGGCTCCAGGCTTGCTTGACAACCTGGTTGATTTCCGCCTGAGCCGCGAAGGCGGCATCGCTTGAGAGCGTGATATTGAAGGGCACGCCGCCCTTCTGGAGGATACCGTTCGACCCCTTGGTAAAGCCATCGGCGGCAAGGGCGGCGGAAGCCTTGGCCAGATCGTAGGGCCAGTAGCTCTCGACCGCCTTGTTGTAGTAGGGCTTGGCGGGTGACTGGTCGGAGTACTGCGGCACGGCATAGCCGAGCGCCACCAGTTTGATCACCCGCGCCCTGGGGGTGGCCATCTGCAGGGCCTGGCGCACCTTGACGTCCTTGAGAAAACCGGTCTGGATGAGGTCGATGTGCTGCCAGTTAAAGCCAGGGGTATCGTAGCCAATCAATCCCGAGACGTGCTTCAGTTGGTTGTACTGGCGGGCATCGAGATCGGCGGTCTGGCCGGCCAGGTTGACCTCTCCGGTCTGCATCTGGTTGACCGCCGTGGCCCCATTCGGCACGAAGCGCCAGATGATAGTCTGAAGGTGCGGCGTTCCCAGGAAGTAGGACTTGTTGGCGGTGAGAGTCACATGATCGCCGGCCACGAATTCACTGGCCTCGAAGGGTCCGGAGCCAAGCGGGCGGCGATTGTATTGGGCGTCAGTCCGGATCTGGCCGACCGGAATCTGACCCAGGATGTGCTGGGGCAATATGTAGCTGGAGGCATAGTCTTGCAAGAACGGAGCATATGCCTGCTTGAGGACGATATTTACCTGCTCGGTCCCGGTTGCCGTGATGCTCTTGATGTGATCAAAACCGATGGTCGCCGTGGCGGGGAACAGCGGATTGTTCACCAGATTGGTGGTGAAAACCACATCCTTTGCCGTGACCGGCACTCCATCCTGCCAGGTGGCCTTGGGATTGAGGTAGAACGTCCAGTGAAGGCCATCGGGCGAGGTGGTCCAGTGGGTAGCCAGGTCAGGCTGGAATACGCCCTTGCTGTCGATCTTTACCAGGCCATCGAAGATGCAGGAGTCGATGTCAGCGGTGGAGAGTTGCTGGTTGAGGTAGGGGTTGAGGGAATCAGGCGTATCCGCTTCGGCCGCGATCACCGTGCCGCCGCTGGGAATTGCGGCCGATGCTTGATAGGCGCGGGAAGCGGGGAGCAATGACCCCGCCAACGCGAGTCCGATGAGTGCCGGGCGCGATAGAGAACGAATGAACACGGCTCGTACTCCTCTCGGGCGAGATATTCGGCGTGGATCCCGAACAGATAACAACTCTTGGTCGCCGGGTCGCCGCTAGCACGAGTGCCGCCACGGCGGGATCGGCCTGATAGATGAGCGCGGTCGCGGTCGCGAACTCCTTTCTCGATCGGTCTCGACCCGTGGCTCGTAGGTACATACGATCTCGGGTAACACGGGGCACGCCCGGCGCCATTCCAGCCACCTTTGGTCTGGCAAGTTGCCAAGCCCCCGAATTGCAGCCACTATAGCACGGCTCCCCACTGTTTGCAAGCCTTGCTCCAGGGGCGTGTTCAGGCACATCTTCCTCTTGCGAAGCCCCCACCTGCCGGACCCTATACGCCCCGATCGGTGGGATTGCTTCTTGGTCAGACCAATGATCCTGGAACCCGGATCATCGCTCCTTTTGCCGGCGTGGGGAAGGTCTTTCGCGATCCGCCACGACCCTGAAACAATCCTGGACGTGCCTGCCCGAGCAGGCCGCGCTGCTTCTTGCTCGCCCATAGCCCCAGAGCGAGGGACGGCGACCGCCGAGGTGTGACTCTCCTCACCACTCTGGAAGCGAGGGCAGGTATCGTGGTGGTTGGCGGGCCAACGTCACCTGCTCCAGGGCGAACGCCAGTCGGATCAGAATTGGCTCGCTGAATCGCGGACCAAAAATCGAGATGTTCATCGGCATGCCGCCGGCGAATCCCATGGGGAGACTGACAATCGGATACCCGGCCCGCGCGGCGACCGACGAGGTTCCCAGGGCGCGAGCATCCCCGTTTATCAGGTCAATCGGGCGCGCTGGGCCGCCAGTCGCCGCCACCAAGGCATCAAGACGGTGGTCACGCACCACCTGGTCGATACCTTCGGGACCGGATAGGCGTTGGCTTGTGTCCAACGCCCTCACATACGCTGGGTCGGTCAACGGGCCGTGTGCCTCGGCGGCCAGAAAAAGATCCTGGCCGAAAAACGGCAACTCTTGCTCCGCGTGATCCTGGTTAAAGGCGATCAGACCGGCCAGGGTGCGAGGGTATCCTTCTCGATCCAACGCCACCTCCTGGCGGGTCGCCAGGTAGATATTCAGGTTCGCCTTGAACTCGAACAAGAGCACCTCAAGCTCGGCCTGAGCGGCCGCGTCAAGGTCCGAGGGAATGACCGCCGGATCGATCACGATTGCCCCCGCGGCTTCCATGGTCTGGATGGCCTGCCGCATCATCGCCTCGACCGCCGGACCGCCATCAGAGCCCAGATTCCGGGCCACTCCGATCCGGGCTCCCTTGAGGCCATCCCGATCAAGAAACCGCGTGTAGTCGGTGCCGGCGGCCTCGCGCGTCGCGGGGTCACGCGGATCCACGGATCCATGGGCCAGGGCGGTGAGCACGGCGGCCGCGTCGGCCACGCTTCGGGCATGCACGCCCACCGTATCCTGAGTGTGGGAGATCGGGATCACGCCGGCCCGGCTGACCAGGCCCACGCTCGGCTTGATCCCTACTACCCCGCTCGCGCTGGCCGGCGAGACAATGGAGCCGTCAGTTTCCGTGGCGAGCGCCGCCGCGCACAGGGCAGCGGCGGCGGCTATTCCCGATCCCGAACTAGATCCGGAAGGCGTCCGATCCAGCGCGTAGGGATTCCGTCCCTGTCCCCGTCGCCCGCACCAGCCGCTTGAGGAAAACCGGGAGCGAAAGTTTGCCCACTCGCTGAGCGTGGTCTTCCCCAGGAGGATGGCTCCAGCCTCCCGCAATTGGGCGGCGGCGGCGGCATCCTGGAGCGGCGCCGCGCCCATCAGAGCGAGCGAGCCGGCGGTGGTCATCATCCGGTCGGCGGTATCAATATTGTCCTTGAGTAGCAGAGGGATTCCGTGGAGGGGCCCGCGTACCGTGCCCTCCCGGCGTTCCCGATCAAGGGCCGCCGCGATCTCCAGGGCATCAGGATTGATTTCCAGCACCGCGTTCAGCCGGGGCCCCGCGCGGTCAAGCGCCTCGATCCGGGCGAGATACTGTTGGACAAGGGCCTTCGCGGTCAGCCGCCCGCCCGCCATCTCGGCTTGGAGGTCCGCGATACTCGTGTGCTGTAGGGCGGGGAACGGCTCTTCTCCGATAAAGTCGCCTGGTGTGGCCACATCAACCTCGAATCTCGCGCAAATGGGAACTTACCCGGCAACCAGGCCGGCCATGACGCACCACTTCGCATTATATACGAGCCGAGATACAGTAGTCCGCGCCTGACCCGACGTGGAGCGGGCACTTTCCTGGCAGGATCGGACCGATCGGTCCGATCCTTCCCCCGGAGCGAACAGGTTGCCGCTTTGCCCTTGCGGCACTCTATTTCGGATTAGCCACCTCCAGGCTGGTCGCGATTGCCGGGAGCGCGGCAGACCGGATCCGCTGATTCACCCGCGCCAGATCGATCCCCAGAACCTCGCGTAACCGGGCCACCTGTGCGTCGATCTTCCCGGCCAGTTCCTCGTAGACCGCCGTGGCCTGGGTGGTCGGGGCGTAATCCGTGAAATCGACAGCGAATTTGAGCGCGGCTATCCGCGCGCTCAGCTTCAGGACCGTCGTGTAATCCATGTCGGTATGCGGCTCGGTCTTGAACAGTTCCTGTTCGATGCCAATCAGGGTCTTCCGCAACGCATCGGCGGCCTCCCCGATCCCCGCGCCGTTCTCCTGGCCTTTGACCCGCTTCTTCCAGGCCGCGAGCTGTTCGTTGATGTCGCGGATCTGGTTGACCGCGTCGTGGGCCTCGCTGATCTTCCGGTTGATGTTTACCAGCAGGTCATACCGTGCCCGATCTCCGTCCGGGGTTTCATGGCCTCGCGGGTCAGGGAGGATCTCGATCGGTTGCGTCCACGACTCGTCGCCCACATGCAAGCGTACCTGGTAGCGGCCGGGCAGCACGGTTGGTCCATTCAGGAAGAAGGTCATACTGGTGTCGCCCTTGACCTTCCGGGCTTCGGCGCCGCGCATGTCCCAGATGAAGCGGTTCATCCCCGCCTCCTTAGTGACCACCGGCTGCTTCTCCTCGGGCTTCTCCTCTTCCGCTACCTCCCCGGCGACGATTCCGCCTTCATGGCCCTCGCCGCCAAGCTCAAGCGCCGGACCCTGCTCCTCGGCACTCTGGTCATCGGGCTTGCGCGCGGGCTTCCCCTTTTTGCTGGTGAAGCTTCGGATCTCCTTCCCCTCCGCGTCGAGGAAGGTCAGCTTCACGTCTCCCTCGGGCCTGGCGGGCAGCCAGTAGCGCACCGCCACCCCGGCCGGCGGATTTTTCCCCGCGTCAAGGAAGGTGGTCTCACTGCTCCCATCTGGACGTTGCTTCAGCCGCCGTCCGTGTACCAGTGGGCCGGCATGGCTATAGCTGATCCCGGGTGACGCGCTCTCGAAGGCAAAGACGCGGTAGCATTCCGTGGGTGCTGGGGCGAAAAGCTGGGGTTGATCGGTGACCCTGGCGCCGGCGGCCAGTTGATGCAGCAGCGCCACGTCCTCGAGGATCCAGAAGGAGCGGCCGTGGGTGGCCACCACCAGATCATCATCCTTGCGGACCATATCGTAGACCGGCGCCACCGGCAAGGATCCTCCAAGCCGCGCCCATTCCCCGCCATCGTCGAACGAGACATACAGCCCGGTCTCCGTCCCCGCGTAGAGGAGCCCAGGTTGAGCTGGATCCACCCTGATCGCGCGGGTAAAGTCCTGGTCGGGAATGCCGGCGGTGATGGCCTCCCAGGTTTTGCCGTAATCACGGGTGCGGAAGAGATACGGCCGGCAATCGTCCAGCTTGTAACGGGTAGCGGCCAGGTAGGCCGTGCCGGCGTCGTGTGGTGAGAGTTCGATCATGCTCACCAGCGCCCACTCCGGTAATTGGGACGGGGTAATGTCCTCCCAGGTTTGACCGCCATCCGTGGATAGGTGGACTAACCCGTCATCGCTGCCGGCCCAGAACAGCCCTTGCCGGTGCGGCGACTCCCGGAAGGCGAAGATCGTGTTGTAGACCTCGGCCCCCGTGTTGTCCTTGGTGATCGGACCGCCCGAGGACGTTTGCTTGCTCGGGTCATCGCGGGTCAGATCGGGACTGATCACGTTCCAGCTCGCTCCTTCGTCGGTGGAGCGGAACACGTGGTTCCCGGTCACATAGAGGACGTTCGGATCATGGGGTGAGATCTCAATCGGGAAGGTCCACTGGAAGCGGTATTTGAGGGAGTCGGCCCCCTC
This sequence comes from Chloroflexota bacterium, assembly GCA_035534995.1. Classification (GTDB taxonomy): domain Bacteria; phylum Chloroflexota; class UBA5177; order JANWHV01; family JANWHV01; genus JANWHV01. The sequence continues at coordinate 23,710 of DATLQX010000201.1, forward strand.
GCCCATCCCCGTTACCTCCGGCCAGACGGTGATGTTCCGGTCGGTCTGATGGGCATGGTCGTGCCGCCAGAGCAGGCCGTTGCCAAAGCCGCTCCCGATCGCTCCGGCGTAGACGATGTCCGGTTGATCGGGTCGGACCGCGATATAACCGCTTTCCCCGCCACCGGGAACGAACCACTCGCTTTCGCCAATCGCCCCCACCAGGGACCGGCTTGGCAGGCTCAGGGCGGAGTTATCTTGCTGCGAGCCGTAGATCCGGTAGGGTACGCGGGTATCGGTGGTGGCGTGGTAGAACTGAGCGGTCGGTTGGTTGTAGATGGTGGACCACGAGGCGCCGCCGTTGAAGCTGACGCAGGCGCCCCCATCGTTGCCCTCGATCATCCGCAATGGATTCACGGGGTCGATCCAGAGATCGTGGTTATCCCCATGCGGCGTGGGGACCGCATCGAAGCTCTTGCCGCCGTCGATAGATTTCCAGCAGGCGAGATTCAGTACCCAGCAGGTGTCGGGATCTTGAGGATCGGCATAGAGATGACTGTAATACCAGGCCCGGCGGCGCAGTTTTGGATCCTCGCACAGGCGCGTCCAACTCTCGCCCCCATCGTCGGAGCGGAACAGCGCCCCATCCTCGGCCTCGATCAAGGCATAGACGCGGTCGGCGCGCGCGGGGGAGACGGCAATTCCAATCTTCCCGAGCACGCCCTTGGGGAGGCCCGGATTCCGGGTGATCTCGGTCCAGGCCGTACCGCCGTCGGTGGAACGGAAGATCCCGCACTCCGGGCCGCCGCTTTCCAGGCTCCAGGGCGACCGCCGGGTCTGCCAGATCGTCGCGTAGAGGCTGCGGGGGTTGTGGGGGTCGAGCGAGAGATCGGCGGCACCGGCATGCTCGCTCCGATACAGAACTTTCTCCCAGGTGCCCCCGCCATCGATCGACCTGAAGATCCCTCGCTCCTCGTTGGGACCAAAGGCATGCCCCAGGGCCGCGACATAGAGGTGATCGGGGTTGTGAGGATGTACGCGGATCTTCGCGATATGGCGGCTGTCCCGCAGGCCGACATTGGTCCACGTCTTGCCGCCATCGGTGGATCTATAGACCCCATCACCGTGCGAGACATTGCCGCGGATACATGCCTCGCCGGTCCCGGCATAGAGGACGTTGGGGTCCGAGGGAGCGACCGCGATGGCTCCAATGGCCGCCGTGGTGAAAAAGCCGTCCGAGATGTTCTCCCAGTAGGTACCGCCATCACTGGTCTTCCAGACCCCGCCGGCGCAGGCGCCAAAGTAGAAGACCATTGGGTTGGTTGGATCGCCGGCCACCGCCACCACCCGTCCCCCTCGATGCGGGCCGACACAGCGCCATTCCAGTTGCTTCAAGATCGGTGAGACGCCATCCGAGGCCGTCCCGCTTCCCGCTGGCATGACCGTTCCTCTCTACCTATCCTCGCTGTCGTGTTTCCCCAGGATCGGCACCACCCGCGCCACCACGTTGCCCAGCTGGCGGCGGCAGAGGACCATCGCGATCACGGCCAGGATGGCCACGATGTAGAGCACTTCCAGCGATCCATTGCCACCGTCGGGCGAGACATGAAACCAACGCTCGATGAAATCCATGGTCCTTCTCCTCCTCGCCAACTGTTGCCGGCTGGGACCAAACATCCCAGCCATACCAACCTCGGATCAGTGCTCGGGCTTTCGCGCGCGCAGGCGGGCTATCTCGGCTTCAAGGGCCGCGATGCGGTGCTCCGCTTCATGCCGGGCCCGCACTTCGGCCTCCACCCGCCGTTCGGCTTCCGTCGCTCGCTGAGCCGCGAGCCGTTCCGCTTCAAGGTTGGAGAGTAGGCGGTGGCCCGCGGGGTCGCGAAGGCGCAGGAACCGTCCCTCCTCCACCTCAAGGGTCAAACCGCCCAGCGCGGCGCTCTTGAGCGCGCCTGCCTCCAGGGGCCATCGCTCCCACGTGCCCTGCACACCGCGATGATAACCGGACAACCGGGGGATTCGCCGCAGCCGCTCGGGCGCGAAGATGGCGTATTCCTCCACCCCCAGCCGCTCATAGAGGCGGACTTTCTCCCCGGTATCGCGTTCCCAACTGTCCTTGGTGACCACTTCCAGCACGAATCGCGGCGGCGTCCCTTCGCTGCTCACGTTCCACGAGTCTCGCCATGTGTCATCGCCCTCGGCGACAAACAGGTCGGGCGCGACCTCCAGGTTCGCCATGCCGGGGCGTGGCAAGACAACCATCAATTCGGCGCCGATGTACCAACGCAGGCGCATTTCGTCGCGGTAGCGGCCCAGGATGGAAAGCAGTAAGTTAATCACCCGCATTTGATAGTCGGGCATGACCATCCAGGGCGCCTCCTCGGAGTCATTGGGGATTTGCAACAACCAATCGGGTTCGCTCAGTTGACGCGGCATGACCATCGTGGTCCCTCCCGAGGTGTATGGGTCGGTGGGCATACGGTCAGTGTACGGGATCCGCTTGCTACTCCGCCGGGGTGTTGAGCGCATACCACCCCGCGTCGCGCACGAGCCGTACCGCTCCTGCTTGGCGTGCCGCTGGGAGGAGCGACTCGACCGTGTCGGTGGTCCCCGGTATGGTCAGGCGCGGCGCCAACTCGGCCAGCGGCGCCAGGACGAAGGCCCGCTCCCTCAACCCCATATGGGGGATGCTGAGCCGGGGAGTGTCAAGGACGAGGTCGTCGTACAGGAGGATGTCCAGGTCTACCTCCCGCGGTCCATAGCGGTACCGGGAAACCCGGCCCCGCGCTACCTCGACCTGCTTGAGCAGGTCAAGCAACGCCTCCGGCACCAGGGGTGTTTCCACCCGCGCCACGGCATTGAGGAAGGCCGGCTGATCGGTGACATACATGGGCGCCGTCTCGTAGAGCGAGGAGACAGCATCCACCGTGACCTGGCCCGACTCCCTGAGGAGATCCAGCGCCGCCCCCAGGGCGGCGGCTCGGTCGCCCAGGTTCGCCCCCAGGGCGAGGTAGACGGTGCTCATGGGATGTCCCGGCAGATGGCGTCCGCCACTCGGGCGACCCGCGCCATGGCCCGCACGTCGTGGACACGCACCAGATCGGCGCCGCCGGAAATCGCGAGGGCGACGGCGGCAGCGGTCCCTTCCAGCCGATCGTCCGCCGCCGTGCCCAGGATTGTCCCCAGGAAGCGCTTCCGCGATGGGCCGACCAGAATTGGCCGATCGAGAACCCTCAGCGCCCCCAGATGCCGGAGGAGCAACAGATTATGGGTGCCAGTCTTGCCGAAGCCGATGCCGGGATCGACGATCTGCCGGCTGACCGGTACCCCGGCCGCCGAGGCGGCCCGACACCCCTCGGCCAGCGTTCCGACCACTTCGGCGAGCAGGTCGTCATAGTCGGCGGCGCGCTTGTTGTGCATGATCACCACCGGCACGCCGCGCTCGGCCGCCAGGTGGAACATCGCGCCGCCGTCCAGGATGCCCTCGACCGTATTGATCAGGTGGGCGCCGGCGTCGAGCGCGGCCCGCGCTACCTCCGGCTTTCGGGTATCGACCGAGATCGGGACGGCCACGGCGGCGGCAATGGCCGCGATAGCTGGGATCAGACGCCGCGTCTCCTCGGCGACATCCACTTCCACGTACCCAGGCCGGGTGGATTCGCCGCCGATATCCAGAAGATCGGCCCCTTCATCGACGAAACGACGGGC
>DATLQX010000202.1:0-5644 GCA_035534995.1 Chloroflexota bacterium
CTGCCTCCGGTAGTGGTTTCTGGTCCATGATCCGATGCTCCTCAGTGCGGCTGGGTTCCACCTTCGGGCATGGCGACACGCGGCGCCATGCCCGATCGATGATGGAGATTTCCGTAGCTATGAGGGTTCTTCCCCCTCGCACGGCCGTGCTTGCTAAGGAATACCCTGCCGGTTACAGGCATGGCTCGGATTACCGAGATCCGACCGTGGAATGGCGCTATTCCCGTGACGATATTGGCCCTTGTGATAAGGCCACTCTCCTTCTATCGTAAAGGTGACCGGAGATGAAACCAATGAGTTCCCCGGCACAAAAGGATAAAGCGACACGGTTTCACCACTTGCATCATGGCGCCCTGTCAACCTGGGCGTTTCGGTCACTGTTTGCCAAGTAGGGTGGCGATGAATGAGCAGGAAGCAGTGATCGTGAAGGCCCGTCCGTGCTCACTCGTTGCTTCTCGGATCGATCGCGTCGCGTAAACCGTCCCCGAGAAAGGCAAAGGCCACGATGATGACGGTCAAGAGAATGCTGGGGGCGATCGCTTCCACCGCGTTCAGCGACAGATTATTGATCCCCTCGGCCACCATCACACCGAGATCCGCGTTTGGTTTCTGCACTCCCAGGCCGAGCAGCGAGAGCACGGCCTCGGTGCCGATATAGGCGCCAACCCCGAAGGTACTCTGAACCATCACCAATCCCCAGGTGTTGGGGAGGATGTGTTTGGCTATGATCTTCCAGTTTGGCGTCCCCACGGTGCGCGCGGCTTCGACAAACTGCTGCTCCTTGAGCGTGAGAGTGAGGCTGCGCACGAAGCGCATCAAGGCGGGCCAGCCCACCAGGGCGAACACAATGGTGATCAGGAGCACGATGCCGCCGCCTCCCATGGTCAGGGCGAACTGTGATCCGAACAAGCTCACCACCAGGAAGGCGAGTAAGAACGAGGGAAAGGCGAAGATCAGATCGGTGGCGCGCGACATGAGCGAATCAATCCAGCCGCCGTAAAAGCCCGCGATCACGCCAAAAAGAACCCCCAGGATGGTGGTGATCACCTGGCCGATGATTCCGACCGCGAAGGCGGGGCGCATGCCATAGATAAGGCGGCTAAATTCATCGAAGCCATTGCCGTCCGTCCCCATCCAGTGGCTGCTGCTTGGCGGCCCATCCACCACGAAATTGGCGCCAATCGCATGAGTGGTTGGACTTTGCAAAGGCAGAACACTGGCCAATATGGCGGCCATGATCAGGAAGATCAGGATCACGAGGCTGGCCAGGGCCAGGCGGTTCTGGCGGAAACGGTGGAACGCTTCCTTGCTGAGTGAGGTGGGCTTGATGGCCGCCTGTTCGGCCATGAAGACAGCCCCGAACGCGGCCCCCTGCTCCTCGAGTGGCACGGAGCTCGATTGATCGAGATTGGTCCCCAGTGGAGAGGGATCCGATACATGGTGAATGTCGCTACTCATAGCTCCACTCGTGGGTCGGCTATGGTGTAAAAAATATCCGTCAGCGCGTTAATGATCACGACCGCGGCCGCGAGCACCAGGGTGGTCGCCTCGGTCACGGTAAAGTCGCCCGCCTGCGTGGCCTGTACGGTGATGTAGCCGATGCCATTGATGCTGAACTCGTTTTCCACGATAAAAGCGCCGACCACCAAAAAGGCGATGGTTGGGCCGAGGACGGAGGCAAATGGGAGCAAGGTGTTCTTCATGGCGTGGATGTAGACGACCTTGCGCTCACGTAGACCCTTGGCACGGGCCATGCGAATGTAGTCCTGGTGCAGCACCTCAAGCATGAAACTGCGCACCGAGCGCGCGAAGAATCCCGCCAGGCCCGCCGCGTAGACGGTGACCGGCAGTATCGCCTCCTTCACCCCAAGCCAGCCCGGATCGCCCCATTGACCGGCCGGCAACCAGCCAAGTTGGATCGAGAACAGATCCACCAGAAACGGAATCAGCACGAAGGCGGGGACTGAGTAGAGGATGAGCATAACGCCCATGTTCAGGTTGTCGGCGACCAGCTTATTCTGGCGCACCGCCGCGATCACCCCAAGCGGCACTCCGACCAGCAGCGAGACGAGCAAGGCCAGGCCCCCAAGCTTCAGCGAGACCGGGAGGCCATTATTGAGCAAATCAGTCACCCGCGTGCCCGGCTGTACCAGTGACATCCCGAGGTTGCCGTGCAGCAGATCGCCCAGGTAGTTGAGATATCGGTGCCAGATCGGTAAATCCAGTCCATATTGATGATCTAGTTGCCGGATCGTGTCAGGGGTGGCATGCTGAGCAAGATTGACCCGAACCGGATCGCCTGGCGCGCTGGCGAGCAGGAAAAAGCTCAGGGCGCTGACGGCCAGCAAGATCAGCACCATGCTGAAAAGGCGCTTTATGATGAAACCAATCAGTCGCACCGCGCTGTTTGCTCCTCAAGTCATGTGCCCGGGCAGGGGGACGCGGTGTCGCGCCCCCTGCCGGGCCATACGCCAAGCCCATGGGTTTGTGTGTACGTATGCGTGCCTACTGCAGGCTGACAGTCGTCCAATCGTTGTTCTTGGCGATCGGATAATTAAACCCCGAGCCGAGCACGATGTTCTGGAGGTTCGACTTCCAGCGCCATGGGAGGACGACCTGCCCGATCGAGATAAAGGCGACAGCGTTGATGGCCCGCATCTGAGCCTGGATGTAGAGGTTGGAACGGTCGGGTCCCACCGGCGTCACGTCCGCCGTGTCGATCAGCTTTTCAAACTGCGGATCATTGTAGTTGGTGATGTCGTAGGCGCCCTTGACGCTCAGAAGATTATGGGTAAAGTCCTGCGCGTCGGGGTAGTCATCAATCCAGGTATTTTCCGTCAGCGGGGTAGAGTTGATACTTACCAGGGTCACCCAATTGTTGAATGGGAGGCCCCTGATGCTCACGTTGATTCCGACGGCGGCCCACTCGCTCTGGATCTCGGTGTACTCATTGGCAATGGCCTGACCGCTGGTCTGGTAGGTGAGCACCAGCTTGCCCGCGTTCGGGATGGTGCCGCCGAAATCCTTGAGGGCCAGGGCGAGCTCGGTCTTGGCGCGCGTGGGATCGTAGGGAGTCAGCTTGCAGAGATCGGCGCTGTAGCCGTCGATCCCCTGCGGCACAATACCGCAGAGGTTGACCTGTGTGCCATGCAGGATCTTGCTGTTGATCGTGTTCCGGTCGATCGCGTACATCATGGCTCGGCGGAAGTGGATGTCATTAAACGGGGCGCAGGTCGTGGGCTTGCACAGCGAATTGGCGCCCTGGTTCAAGCTGATATAGTCGATGGCAAGTTGAGGGATCTTGTGGAAGTCGGGCTTTGACGCATCTTGCTGGAAATGGCTTGGTGTTACGATGGTCATGGGAAGCTGACCAGCTTGATATTCGCGATAGAGGGCGTCATTGTCGGAGACCATGGGTATGTCGATCTCGGACAGCTTGATCTTCGAGGCGTTGTACCAGTGCGGATTGGGCGCCAGGTACATCTCCTGGCGGTAGCGCCATGGCTTGCTGAACATGAATGGGCCGGTGCCCACGTTTTTGGCCTGGGAGTTCGGGCCGACCAGATCCTCGCCTATGGCCACGTTCGGTTCGACCACATCCCAAGTCGTATAAGTTTGCTCACCGAGCAAGCAGGTGCAGGGTGAGGTGAAGGTCACCTGTACGGTGTGGGCGTCCAGCGCCTTGGCCCCGGGCAGCGTACTGGCCTTTCCCGCATTGAGCGCGGCGGCCCCGACAACCGGCATATAGGACGCGGCCACCGGTGACTGTTCCTTCTTGGTCAGGGCGCGGGTCCAGCTGTAGACAAAGTCCTGCGCGGTCACCGGCGTACCGTCCGAGAACATGGCATTGGGCCGGATCTTGAAGGTATAGGTCTTCTTGTCCGCCGAGAGGGTAGGCATCGCCGCCGCCAGATCCGGTACCACGTGGTTAAACTGATCAAGCTTGAGCAACCCGCTGTAGACCAGGCCGACTACTTGCTGCGACTGGGTATCTTGCAACAGCGCGGGGTCGAGGGCCTTGACCCACAGATTCGCGAACACATCGGGATAGACCAACACGCCGCCCGCATGCGCAACCGCGCGGGGCTGCTGGGCCCGCGCCGGGCCGATGGCCGAGGCCAATAGCGCGGCCGCGGCCACGGCCGCGACCACCATGCGCTTTTTGAAGAACGAACCTACCATCTGCACTTTCTCCTGCCTTAATAAAAGGCTCGTAGGCCATCAACGTCGATAGCCCACCGTGCGTGTGTGCGCACCTCTGTGTTTAGGAATCCGAATGAGCGCGAAAACGGACACTTTTTCCCTACTCGCCCGTTCTGGCATCAGCCGCGTCGCGCAGGCCATCACCGAGGAAGGCGAAGGCGACCACCAGCACCGCTAGCAGTGCCGCGCGATCTCGGACCGGCGGCGCGGAAAAGAAATAGGAGTCCTTGTTCTGCTCTCACCTCCTCGTATGGAATGATGCATTCCCTATTCGTAAGGGCGCTCCCAGGCCATTCGCGGCATGAATCCGGCCGCATCCCGCCGAGCCGGCGGGTGGTCACACCATTCCCGTAAGATTAGAGCGCGCGGGAAGCCGGGAACGGACGCCGAGATCGAAGGTGCTCCGCCCGTGCGTGCCGGCACGGCCGCCTCGCTGCTCCGTCTCCCTTCACTCCGCCAGGGCACGCCATCGTGCATCGCCGCGGTTGCCCGTACCGTCATCGGCGGGCAGGATTCACGGGCATCCAGGTGAATCCACCGATACACCATACAAACGTGGGCGAGGAACGTCAAACCAGCGGCGGGCGCCGGCGCGCGAGGAGTATACTACGGGCATCGTAAGAAGGAGGCGCGCATGCGGATTCCCCGTACTGTTACCCTGATCACGCTGCTTGCCCTGACGCTTGGGCAGGCAGGCCCCACCAACGCCGCGTCCGCCCGGCTCCCCCTCCCCACGGCCCCGAACTGCCCGATTTTCCCGGCCTCCAATGTCTGGAACCGCGACATCTCGCATCTGCCGGTGGCCGGGAACTCGGCCCAGATGATCGCCGCCATCAGCCTTGGGCGTGGCTTGCACCCTGATTTCTCTCATCAAGGCGACTACGGCATCCCCTTCCAGGTGGTCAGCGGCAGCCAAACAAAGTCACCGGTGAGCTTCGACTACGCCGCGGAGTCCGACAAAGGCCCCTATCCCATTCCCGCCAAGCCGCTGATCGAGGGCGGGAGCGACCGGCATCTGTTGCTGATCGACAGCGGCAAGTGCACTCTCTTCGAACTCTATGCCGCTCAACACACGTCCGCCGGCTGGCATGCCGGATCGGGGGCGATCTGGAACCTCCGGTCCAACGCGCTGCGTCCCGACGGCTGGACCAGCGCCGATGCCGCCGGACTGCCTATCTTTCCCGGTCTGGTCCGCTACGACGAGGTGGCGCGCGGGCTCATCGGCCATGCACTCCGCTTCACTGCCGACCGCACGGCCCGCGCTCACCTCTACCCGGCGCGCCACGACGCGGGGGATAGCGGCCCCGGCCTCCCGCCCATGGGCCTCCGCCTCCGCCTCAAGGCCAGGGTGGACATCTCCTGGGCCGGGCCGCAAACCCGAGTCATTCTGACGGCGCTGAAGAAGTACGGGATGATCCTGGCCGACAATGGAAGCTCCTGG
>DATLQX010000203.1:0-26206 GCA_035534995.1 Chloroflexota bacterium
CGGGGCGCGTCACGCACAATCCGTTCACCAATCGCGGGATGCAAGCGCATCTGCGTCCATTCATGAGGCGATAGGGCGCCATCCTTCCGCAGCGCCTCCACGGGAACGGTCACTTTCCCCACGTCGTGCAAGAGGGCGCCAAGTTCCAGGACCAGGAGGTCGGCGGGCGAGAGTCCAGCCGCTACGCCAAGGGCGCGCGCCAAACGACGCACCACTCGGGAGTGGCGGGCGGTCGCCGGATCGTGGGCGGCCAACATCCGCACCAAGGCATCGGCGGCGGCATGCATGGCGGCCAGCCGCTCGACCGAGGCGGAGAGTAGGGCTTCAACATGACTGGCAAAGGCGCGCGCGAACTTGAGATAGGCGCCGCGGAAGCCACTTTTGCCCGGATCGCAATAGAGCAGGAAGGCGCCGAGCGTATCGTCCACCCCATGAATCGGTGAGGCAACAACCCCGGATTGGAAGAGCGGCTGGCCGCTTTCCGCCACCTGCAAGGCGAGGGAGATCCAGGGTTGGTGGGCGCAACGCGCGCTCGCCAACACATGCGGCTCGGACCGCGCGGACAGGACCACGACTCTGGCGCCGGTACCAACCTCGGCCGCCTCGGCCACGACCGTCCGCACCTGGGGTAACAGCTCGGGGTCGCGATCCCACGATGACGCGGAAAGCGCCGAGGGAGAGTTAACCCGCGACAGCACTGGCATGGTGGACTGGACCGGACGTGCTTCCATACAGACGCGGCAAGAGGGCGGAGGCGAAGGCGCGCAGATCGGCGGCGCGGATGTCGGCCACGATCTCGGCGTCGGCGGGCGCGATGCCAAAGCGGAGCGCGGCAGCGCGCGGATTGCGCAGCAGGGCGCTTTTGAAACCGGCGTCAACCGCGGCGGCGCCTATCATTTGTTCGTAGCCGGCATGCATGGTCGGTGACGGAGACATTTCTCTTCCTATTCGGTGGCCGATTGTGCTACTGTATTGAACGAGAATTGGGAGTGTGGCGTGGGATCGGAATGGCTTGCCAGTGTGGTTCCGCTTTGGGGCAGCGGGAAACTAGCTCAGCAAGGGACCGCCGCTCGTGTTTCCGGAGGCCATGAGGGGACCACCGCTGGTGTTCACGAAGGCAACCAGGGGACCGCCACTCGTATTCCCGGAGGCAACCATGGCACCGTGGGTAGCATGAACACCATCCGCGCCGCGAGAGACGCCAACCCCATGCAGGCAGCTCACCACACCCAGGGTCACGGCGACAGCAGCGAGAGAATGGCGAATCTTTTGGCTCACGAGGTTTCTCCTTGGTTACGGATGATGAACACACAACCACCTGACCCAGTGAGGGAACAGGGACATCTGAAGGACGCGCGTCGGGATGCGGGACGCGGAGACCGGAGTGCGCTACGCCGATGCGAGGGAGGCACGGGGAACGAAGGACACCGAGCCAGGAAGGTTGCAACTGCTGCCTGGCCATATGTCAAGCCGGTCCTTTGTGTCCTCCAATCACTCGCATGTATCAAGCGGAACCAGCATACCATAACGATCCTGTGTTCACCCTGTGTTGGTTTCAAGAGGGAGTAGCCTTCAGCTAGGTAGAGTATGAGTATCCTGGAGCAGTGGCCGGCAACAAAAATATCGCCGCCCCGCCTCACTCGGCTGGCATCACGGCCGCGTTTGGTTGCTCCTCTCCATGCCGCGGCCCATGAGGGACAGGTCGTACTTCTCGTGGCTCCCGGCGGCTCGGGGAAGACCACGCTGGTGGCGGACTGGGCCAGTCAGGCCGCCATGCCGGTGGCCTGGTATTCCCTGGATCAAAGTGACCGCGATACCCGGCGGATGGTGGCAGGCATCCTCGCCGCCGTCGCGCGTGTCCTTCCCGAGTACGCGGCGGGAGCGGAGCGGGTGCTCAGTGGCGGCGGCTCGGAATTCGCTGCCCTGGGCGTATTGCTGGGGGCCCTGGTAGGGGCACCACTCGCCCTGGTCCTGGATGACTTTCATCTGCTTGATGATTCACCCGAGGCGACAGCGTTGTGGGAGCATCTTCTGCGCTATCGCCCACCCACCGTTTGCCTGGTGATTCTCTCGCGTACGGTCCCTATCCTCGGCTTCGCCATGCTGGCCGCCTCGGGCGATCTCCTGGGGATGGGGCGGGCTGAACTGGGATTCGACGAGGCGGAGGCGGCGGATCTGCTGGCTATCCATGGCCTGGATACCGAGCACGCGGCCCGCTACGCGGCGCAAAGTGATGGGTGGGCCATGGGCGTCTTGCTGTTCGCCCGCGCGTCGCCGGGAGGGATGCGTTTCCTGCACAACCGATCCGATCTGCTGCTTGAGCAACTTGGCGCCCAGATGCTGGCCCCGTTGCCGGTCAAACTCCGCCGCTTCATTCTGGAGAGCGCCGCCCTGGGTCCGGTAACCGCCGCCGAGGCCGATGCCATCCTGGCGCGGACCGACAGTGCCGTCCGCTTCGCCGAGGCCCTGTCGCGGGATCTTTTCCTGATCCGCGAGGACGCGGTCTTCCGGTATCACGATCTTTTCACCGACTATTTCAGCGCCTTGCTTGGCAAGGAGGATCCAAAGCGGCTCCGCGCCATTCAACGAGCCGCGACCACCTGGTGGCTGGAGCGGCAGGATCTGACCAGAGCCCTGAAGATGATCGCGTCCCTGGAGGACTGGCCGCTGCTGGCCGCGACGCTGGAGGAGCAGCGGTATGCGCTGTGGGAACAGCGCCTCTGGGGCACTATTTTAACCTTTGTCGACCAACTACCGCCGCGCTACCGCACCGCCAGGCTGCTCGCGCTCTGTGGGAATGCTCGGTTGGAGCGTGGAGACTATCAAGAAGCACTGGCGTTCGCGGATGGAGGGAAAAGCGTCGCCACGAACGAGGCCGATTGGCTCAGCCCGGCACTCCTCCATGCCGAGGTACTCCTCGTTTCTGGGCGCTACCTTGAGGCGGTTACCAGTGCCGAGGCAGCCATGGTGGTGGCGCGAGGAATCGGGCACGTTCAGGCCACGATCCGCCTCCTGGAAGTACGGGGCGCGGCCCGCCTGGATATGGGCGAGCTGCGGGAGGGCCGCGAGGATTTGTTAGCCGCGTTGGCGGGATACCGTGAAAGCGGCAACCCGGTCCGAGAAGGCCGCGCCCTTTTTACCCTCGCCAGTAAGCTCATCGACGCCGGCTACATACGCGAAGCGGAGGGCTATCTGTCCCAGGCCGGGCGGCTGTGGCGGCAGAGCGACAATCGGCCTATGTTGGCCTACCTCAACCATAGCTGGGCCCTTTTTTACTCCTGTACGGGGGATCACGAGGCGGCGCGCGGGCGGGCGGAACAGGCGCTTGCCCTGGCCCGCGAGTGTGGCGATCCGGCGGCGGAGGGCGCGGCCATGGTCACCCTGGCCGAAGCCTTGATCGCGTCCGGGCATTCCGCCGAGGCGGATCACTACGCGGCCACGGCGATCGAGATGAGCGAACGGCTAGGGTTGGGCGCCACCCTCAACTCAGCCATGCAGGCACGGATCGGGATCGCCGTGATCCGGCGCGATCGGGCCGGGGCGCGGAAACTGATTGAGGATGCGCGACCGCACGCGGTCACGCCGGTGGATCACGCGCTTCTGGATCTGCTCGATGGGATGGCGGCCCTCCGCTCACGCGCGCACGGGCGGGCCGCCGTGCTCCTGGAGCGGGCCGAGGATCGGCTGCAAGCGGTTAATCGCCATCACTATGCCGCGCGCGCCTACTTGCTCCGCGCCGAGGCGCTGCTGGCCGGCGGCACGTCGAGTAAGGCGGAAAACGCGCTGAACAGAATGACGGACCTCATAGAGCCGCTGGGATGCGAGGCCTTCCTGTGGCCGGTAGCCAGGCTGACCCGCCAGGTGCTCAGTGAGCGCCACCATTTGCGGCGGCTCCGTCGCGATACTCGGCAGGTGCTTGACCGAATGGCCGAGGCCGTGCCGACCCTGAGCCTGGTCATTCCCTCCGACGAGGAAGATCGCGCCCCAGCCTTGCGCCTTTCCCCCTTTGGCGAGGGACAGATCACGCTGGGCGACCAGCGGATCAGCAATAGCGCCCTCCCGCCCAAGGCGCGCGAAGCCCTGTTCTACGCCGCGCGCTCCCAGGGATCGGCATCGCGGGACCACCTCCTGGAGGCGCTGTGGGAGGATGCACCCGATGGATCACGAGAGTTGTGGGACGCAACCCGCCATATTCGGCGCATGTTGGGGAAGCAGAGCTGGACCATCCGACTAGGGGTTTATTCCATCTCCCTGCCCCTGGTGGATAAGGGGAAGCTTTTTCAGGAGGCCGCTGGCCGCGTGTTGAGCAAGGAACCGGCCATGGACAGGCTGGAGGCGGGAGAGCAGGCGGTGGACCTCCTGGGAGCGGGAGGGTACCTGGAGTGGTGCGAAAGCATATGGGTGGCGGAGGAGCGGGTGCGGACGCAGCGCATGGCCGTGGATACGTGCCTGGCCCTGGCGAGCCTGTACGTGGAACTGAACCGGATCGACGACGCGGTAGCGGCCTGCAAGCGGGCCATCGGCCTTGAACCGCTGGAGGAGGCGCCACGGCTGGCCCTGATTCGTCTCCTGGCGGGGCGGGGCCGGATGGTCGCCGCCCGCCAGGAGTACCAGGAGTATCGGGCATTGGCCCGTGAGGAGTTGGGGACGGAACCATCCCCCACCCTGCGCCGCTTGGTCGCCAAGCTGTCGGGAGCCTGATTGAGGATTGGCCGTTCGCGCAACCCGCTCAACCGAGCCGCACCCGCGGGTCGATCACCATCCGCAGCAGGTCAGCCACGATGTTCAGCAAGGCAATGGCGATCGCGGTGAAGAGCGTGGTGCCGATCACCAGCGGCACGTCGAGGTTTTGCACCCCTTCATAGGCCAGGAAGCCGATCCCCGGCCAGGAAAACACTGTCTCGATCACCACCAGGCCGCCCAACAACTGGCCCAGATCCATGGCCGCGATGGTGATCACCGGAATGATCGCGTTTGGCAGCGCGTGCCGCAGCACCACCCAATGTCGGGCCAACCCCTTGCTCCGCGCGGTACGGATGTAGTCGGCATGGAGAATTTCGAGCAAATTCGCCCTCAGGATGCGCGAATACCAGAAACCACTCGGCACGGCGGCGGTCAGCGCCGGCAAAAGGAGATACTCGGGTAGCGGGTCGCCATAGCCGCCGAGCGGGAGCAGGCTCAACTTATAGGCCACCACGAAGAGGAGCACCGTGCCGAGCCAGAAGCCAGGGAGCGAGACGCCGAGCGCCGCCAGACCCGCGCCGACTCGATCGAAGAGGCTCCCTTCATACATCGCGGCCAGGGTGCCGCAGCTCAGGGCTACCAAAAGCTCCAGCACGATCACCGCCGCGGCCAATTGCAGCGTCTGCGGCAGCCGTTGCCAGATGGCGGTGCGCACCGGCTCGTCGAGCGAGGCTGACTGGCCGAGATTCCCTTGCACGGTCTGCCAGAGATACTCGAAATATTGGATATACTTGGGCTTATCGAGACCCAGGGAATGGCGGACCTCGTTGATCAGCTGCCCGCTGGCATGGGGCCCGGCGTAGAAGACCGCCACGTCTCCGGGAACCATCGAGACCAGGACAAAGGTGATGGTGAGAACCCCGAGCGCCACGACCACGACACCGAGCAGCCGATGAGTGAGATAAGCCAGCATCGTTCCTCCTACGATCGCGCCCGTAGCGCCTTGGTCAGGCCGTCGCCGACCAGGGTAAAGGCCAGCACCACCACGGTCAGGCTGATCCCGGGGTACAGCACGAGTGCCGGATCCACGCGGTAGTAGGTGAGGCCGGCGCTGATCATGGCGCCCCAGCTGGCGGTCGGCTGGGGCACGCCGGCGTTGAGATAGCTGAGCGTCGCTTCGAGCAGGATACTGACCCCAATCCCCAGGGTGCTATAGGAGATCACCACCGGTCCCAGATGCGGCAAAATGTGCCGCCACACGATGCGCCAGTCGCGGACTCCGATAGCACGGGCCGCCTCCACGAATTGCCACTCCTTGAGCGAAAGCACCATGCTGTAGACCACGCGCGCCATGTACATCCACTGGGTGGCGGCGATCACCAGGATGGTGGTGGTAACACTGGGAGTGAAAACGGCAGCGGCGGTGAGGCCGAGGAGCACCACGGGAAAGGCCAGCATGATGTCGACCAGGCGCGTAATGACGATCTCGGCCCAGCCGCCGTAATAGCCGGAGATGGCGCCAAGGGCCAGCCCGAGCGTGATCTGGAGCAATGTGGCCAATACGCCGACAGTGAGCGAGACGCGGGCGCCAAAGAGGAGGCGACTCAAGACGTCCCGTCCCGTCGTGTCGGTGCCGAGCAGAAAGGTGCCGCTGCTGCCGAGGGGCTGCCCATCCAGGGTGAGGCCGTTGGTATAGCCGTAGTTGGGCGGATGCGGCGCCAGCACGGGAGCCAGGATCGCGCAGAGGACGAACAGACCGATGATCCCCAGGCAGACCAGCGCCACGCGCTGGCGGAGCAACCGGGCCATCGTGCCTTGGCGCCGATCGGCGGCGCTGAGCAGCGCCTCGTCAAGCTCGCGATGCCGCATTACGACGCTGCCTTCCCGTTCCCCTTATTGGGGGTCCGCCAGATCATTCCAGGTCTCGGCCAGGTCATGGCGCATCGCCGTCTCCGCCGCCAACGGATCGCCGCGCTGGATCGCCTCGAAGATCAGGCGGTGGCGATTCAGATACTGGGTGGGGCGATCGGGCTCGCTGGCATAGTTCCGCTCGCGCATTAACTGCCAGAGCCGCCCGCTGACGCGCTGGGTGATCAAATCCTCGATCGCCGCTACCACGGGATTATGGCAGGCATTCGCCACCGCGATGTGGAAGCCCCAGTCGGGTTCCCAGGAGTCCATGCCCTCGGCCAATCGCCGTTCCATTTCGGTGACGCAGGCACGGATGGCCGCCAGATCCGCCTCGGTGCGCCGCCGTGCCGCCAGCGCGGCCAGACCAGGCTCGAAGAGTTGGCGCGCCTCTAGGATTTCGATCGTGCCGCCCTCCTCGATCAAATCCTCGAATTGATCTTCCGGCAGGTCGCTCTCCACGTTCTCGGCGATAAAATTGCCCAGTCCCTGGCGGCTGTGGATTACCCTCAACACCTCGAGCGCGCTCAGCGCCTCGCGCACCGATGAACGGCTCACCCCGAGTTGCTCGGCCAGGCTGCGTTCGGTTGGCAGTTTATCGCCGGCCTTGAGTTGCCCTGACTCGATCAACGCGCGAATCTGTTCCACCACGAGGGTGTACACCCGTGGGATACGTACCTGCTTGAGCACGGTCCACGTCTTTCACTCAGGGCGGCGTGCGGGTCACACCAGGTTGGCGGCCAGCGGAAACAGACTTGGACGGCCCTTGCGCCGGTCAAAACCTTCCGGTACTATACTGAAACTGTTGTGTAGTTGTCAAGTGGCCCAGTGGTCCGACCACCCAGGCGAGTGGCGTCGATCCCCCCGATTGAGGTCGGGTGGTAGCCTGTAGTCGGCCGCGGTCATACCTTGGCGTACGCGGTTGTAGGGTACCCGGTGCCCCAACGGTACCGCCAAGACCTTTGGGCCAAGGTGTACGGGCTGAATCGTAGGAGGCATTGATGGAAGTCACTCTGGGAGAAGTCTACGCCGCCCGACGAATCGTCCGGCGCTACCTGCCGCCCACGCCGCTGTTCCATTCGCCCAGCCTCAGCCGGCGCCTGGGCTGCGCGGTCTACGTCAAGTGCGAGAACCTGTCGCCAATCCGCTCGTTCAAGGCCCGCGGCGCTATCTATTGCCTGAGCCGGCTGGGACCAGAGGTCGATGGAGTAATCTGCGCCTCGACCGGGAATCACGGCCAGGGCATGGCCTACGCGGCGCGGCTGTGCGGCCGCCGGGCCGTGGTCTACGTGCCGGAGACTACAACGGCCCAGAAGATGGCGGCGATCCAGCACTTCGGGGCCGAACTGCGCGTGACCAGCGGCGGCCTGAGCGAGGCCAACCAAGAGGCCAGGCGCGTAGCCGGCGCGGAACGCCTCCTGTACGTTGAGGACGGCGAGGACCGCGAGGTGCTGATCGGCTGCGCCACGCTTGGGCTGGAGGTGGTCGAGCAACTGCCGGAGCTTGATACCCTCTTCGTGCCGGTAGGCGGCGGCAACCTGATCGCCGCCTGCGCGCTGTCAGTGAAGGCGCTCCGTCCCGACTCCACCGTGGTGGGCGTGCAATCCGCGGCCGCCCCGGCGGTCTACGAGTCGTGGCGGGCCGGCCGCGCGCTGACTATCGAGCGGTGCGACACCTTCGCCGGTGGCCTGGCCACCAAGTATCCCGGCCCCCTCACCTTCCCCTACATCCAATCCTGGGTCAACGAGATCATCCTGGTGAGCGAGGAGGCTCTGCTCGACGCGGCGCTGACCATGCTGGCGGAGATCGGCCAATTACCCGAGGGCGCCGGCGCCGCCGCGCTCGCCGGCCTGCTTGCCGATCCCGAGCGCTGGCAGGGTCGCACGCTGGTGCTGATCATGAGCGGCGGCAATTTCGAGCCGATGATCTGGGAACATGCCCGGGCCGGCGTGCCTCACGTGTAGTGGGCAAAGGCATGGGTCAGAGGCGCGGGTCTCCAGACCCACCCGGCGGGGTCTCCTCGGATGACGATCCGTGGCCGCGAAGGTGGGTCCGGAGGTCGGACCACCAGGTCAGTTGACAACCGGGTGTCCCGCGTCTATACTCCCACTAACCCGGCGCCCACGAGGAGGCGTTTTTTGCCACCCATGAGGGAAGCGGGATGCTGAGTGTCGTCTCGCGATATGAGGTTGAGCCGCGAAAAAAGGAGGTGGGCGAAACAGTCAAGCCGCTCAATGGAGCGCCCGTTTCCCATGGACTTGTCGATGGCGATACCGAGAGTAGGGGCGCTTGCTTCACGCGGTGTCGCGCCATAGTAAGGGGAGATTGATGAGCCATCCACTTCGCTCGCGCGCGCCTCTGCGTCTTGCCGGCGCGCTGTGCGCAACCTCCGCGTTACTCGCCGCGTCCCTTGGCGCCGCGGCGGCGCCGAACCGCCACGCGGCCGCCGGGCCGGTCTCTGGTGGCACCCTGAGGGTGGGGTACACCGAGGACTACGTAACGTTCGATCCGGCGGAAGCCTCCGGCATCGATGAAGGTACTTTGTACGCCACCCTGTATAGTGGACTCTATCAGTACGACAAGAACAACCAGCCCCAGTTGGATCTGGCCGCCGCCCCACCGACCATCACCGACAATGCCAAGGTCTGGACTTTTAAGATCCGCAAGGGCGTGAAGTTCAGCAACGGCATGGAACTGACCGCGAACGATCTCAAATACTCGATGCTGCGCGTCCTGAGTCCAAAGCTGGTGCCGATCTCCTACGCCCAGCAGAACGACAATATATTCGTTGGATCCGACGCCTATATCAAAGGGAAAGCATCCGACGTTCCGGGTATCCAGGTGCTGGATCCGTACACCATCCGCTTCAAGCTCACCGATCCGTTGCCGTTGCTCCCCAATATTCTGGGCAAGGCGTACAACATGGTCGTCCCTCAGGCGGTAGTTTCCAAGGAATCCCAGCAGCAATTCGCCGATAACCCGATCGGCAGCGGTCCTTTCACTCTGCAATCCTGGCAGAAAGGCGTCCAGGCCGTCTTCATCAAGAATCCGCAGTACTACCGGGCGGGACAGCCGTATCTGGATAAGATCATCTTCTCGCTGAATATCTCGACCAGCGTGCTCGCCCTCAAGGTGCAACACGGCGATCTTGATGGGTTCGCGGCCGGCTTCGAGGTCGCGCCGGCCGATCTACGGCAGATGAGCAGCGATCCCAAGTACGCCTCGTACATCGTGCATAATTCGCCGAACGTGGCGATCTGGCTCGATCTGAACGCGGCCGATCCGGTGATGAAGTCCCCTGCCCTGCGGGAGGCCATCGCCATGGCTATCGATCGAACGCGGCTGGTGCAATTAGACGGCGGCAGCGCGGACCCCCTGTACCAGCTCTATCTTCCCAGCTACCCGCAATTCGATCCGACACTCGCCAACAAGGCCGTTTACCCCTATGCTCCACAAAATGCCATCTCCTTAGTCAAGCAAAGCGGCTACAAGGGACAGCCCCTGATCTACATGGACAGGAGCGGCGTCCCCTATTTCCAGGCCATCGCTCCCGGCATTCAGCAGCAACTCCAGCAGATCGGGCTGAACGTCACGATAGACACGGTAGGTCGTCTACCCTATCACGTTGTGCGGGAACAGCTCACCGGCCATGCGATGGATCCCTTTGACTGGGGTATCTCGTATTCCGACGCGCTGGATACCTATGAGCTCAATATGAGTTGCACCCAGGCCGGCGACGGCGGTTTCTCCGGCTCCCACTATTGCGATCCGAAAGTGGACGCCCTGGCGGCCCAGGCCATGGCTCTGCCGCAAGGACCGGCCCAAAACGCACTCTGGCGGCAGGCGCAGTTGCGTGTCTTGCGATCCGCCACCAAGATCCCGTTGATGTACCCTCACAATACCGACATCTTCAACACGGGTAAGGTCGGCGGCTTCGTCTATGTGCCGACCGAAGGGCCGCTCTATCAGTACATGTGGCTGAAATAGAAGCAACGCGCATCCAGGAGGTGAGTATGGCGGGCGACCGCTTGCGGGTCGGCATGATCGGTGGCGGCGATATCGCGGATCGGTCGGCCAGGGCGCTTCACGCCGCCGCCCACACCGAGCTTGCCGGGGTAGTCGACATTAATGAGACCCTGGCCCGGGGGTTGGGTGAGACGTTTGCCGTGCCCTGGACGACTGACGCGGCGGAATTGCTGGCCCGTACCGATGTCGACGCCGTCTATGTCGCGGTGCCCAACTACCTCCTCGCCTCGATCGCGATACAGGCGGCGGCGGCTGGGAAACATGTGCTGGTCGAGAAGCCCATGGCGACCACGCTCGCCGACGCCAATCGCATGATCGCGGCCAGCGCCTCGGCCGGCCGCGCCCTGGGCGTGGCCTTCGAGGCGCAGGTCACGCCGGAACTCCAGCGGTTGCACCGGATTATCCGCTCCGGCGGGATCGGCACGGTGATCGGGACGCGGATCGTGGCCATGCTGGAGAAGCCGGAGAGCTACTGGGTGCAAGGGTACGCCCATCGCACCGCCGGCAACTGGCGGGCCTCCAAGGCGCAAGCCGGCGGCGGCATGTTGATCACTACCCATATCCATGACTACAACACCATTCGCTACCTGACCGGGCTGGAGGCCACGCGCGTCTACGCCGAATATGGCACCTTCAACACGCCCGTGGAGGTCGAGGATCTGACGTTCGTCACCGTGCGCTACGACAGCGGCGCTATCGGCACCGTCGAGGGAAGCTCCTGCATCAAGGGGAATGGCATGGATCTGGATGTGGGTGACTTCATCTACGGCACTGCCGGTCAGGTGGCGCTGGGGGGTGACACCCTACGCATCTATACTACGCTGGAGGTCGAGGGGGTACCGCGGAACGAGTGGTTCGATATCGGGAAGGTACATCCCCTGTTGGACAGCAGAATCTGGGTGATGGATGGGTTCGGATCGGCGGTACTGGCAGGCAGGCCGCTCCCGGTCAGCGGCGAGGATGGCCGCGCGGCCCTGGAGATCGCCCTGTCCGCCTATCAAGCCGGCACGCAGGGGTATCCCGTGGAGTTGAGCAACGGGCAAGCGCGGTAGCCCGGTAAGGAGACTGGCGGCGGATGACAAGAGCTTTTTTCGATAGCGACGCGGATCTGGCGCTGCTGGCCGGCCGTACCGTGTCCATCCTTGGCTACGGCAACCAGGGGCGTTCCCAGGCGCTCAATCTGCGCGATAGCGGGGTGACAGTCGTGGTCGGCAATCAGCGGGACGCCTCGTTCGATCAGGCGGTGGCTGATGGCTTCGAGGTCTATGATCTGGCCGGCGCGGCGGATCGCGGTGATGTCGTGGTCCTGCTGACTCCAGACGAAGTCATGTCGGCGCTCTTCGCCGAGTCGGTGGCGCCGGCACTGCGCGACGGGAACCTGCTGATCCTGGCCAGCGGCTATAACCTGTTCTATGAGTGTCTCACGCCGCCGGCGAACGTTGACGTGGCGATGGTGGCGCCCAGGATGATCGGCACCGGGGTACGCGAACTCTTCCTGAGCGGGAAGGGGTTCCCCAGTCTGCTCTCGGTCGAGCAGGACGCTTCCGGACAGGCCCAGGCCAGGGCGCTGGCCTTCGCCAAGGGGATCGGCTCGACCCGCGCCGGCGTCTTCCTCTCCAGCGCCGAGGAGGAGACCGTCTGCGATCTCTTCAACGAGCATTTCGGCTACATTTATGAGTTGCGCCGGGCCTACGAGGTGCTGGTCGAGGCCGGCTATAGTCCAGAGGCCGCGCTGCTGGAGTTCTATGTCTCCGGCGAGGAAGCCGAGTTGGCCCGTGCCCATGCCTTCATGGGTCTCTTCCATCAGCTCACCCTCCACTCGCGGACCAGCCAGTACGGCCAGCTCGTCACCGGGAAGCCCACGGCCGAACACGACCGGGCGGAGAAGGCCCGGCTGCACGGTCTGATCGAGAGTATCCGCGGCGGCAAGTTCGCCAAGGATTGGGCGACCGAGCAACAGACCGGCCTACCCACCTTCCGCCGCGCCATGCGCGATGGGCTGGCCCATCCGATGATCGCCGCGGAGCAAAAGCTTTTCGCGGCGCTGGGCCGCCCGCATGGCGATGCCGCTGCGTTACAGCCGCCCGAGTGACCGGCGATGAAACCGTTGAATCTCCTGGGGTACCAGGCCGCGGCGCGGGAGGTTCTGCCGCCCGCGATCCATGCCATGGTGGCCGGCGGATCGGATGACGAGGTGACCCTGCAAGCCAACCGCGCCGCCTTCGACCAGTGGCGGCTGCTGCCGCGGATGTGGCGCGGCTACAGCCAGGCTGATCTCCGTACTACCGTGCTGGGACAGGAGATCGCCATGCCAGTCCTGCTGGCGCCGGTGGCGACGCACAAGCTGGTGCATCCCCAGGGCGAACTGGCATCCGCGGCGGCGGCCCGCCGGGCCGGGACGATCCTCGCGCTCGGCACCTGCGCCTCCGCCACGATCGAGGCGGTGGCAAAGGTGGCCGGGCCCTGGTGGTTCCAGCTGTACCTCTTCCCCGACCGCGCCATAGCCCGTGACCTGATCCAGCGCGCGGAAGCGTGCGGCGCCGCCGCCATCGTAATCACCGTCGACTCCCCGGTGCTGGGCCGGCATGAGGCGACCTTGCGCCTCGGCGCCGGCGCGCTGGGAGGCGATTTCCCATTTGCCAACCTGGCCCCGGAGGCCATGGACGGCGCTCGGCACGACCCGAGCCAAAATTGGAAGGATCTGGAGTGGGTGGCGACTCAGACTACGCTGCCGCTGATCGTCAAAGGGGTGCTGGATCCGGTGGACGCCCGTTGCGCTATCGACCTGGGCGCCGGCGCCGTGGTGGTCTCCAATCATGGCGGCCGGCAACTCGACAGCGCGCCGGCCTCGCTTGACGCTCTGCCCGCCGTGGTAGAGGCCGTGGCTGGACGGGGCGAGATCCTGATCGACGGCGGGTTCCGGCGCGGCACCGACGTGCTTAAAGCCCTGGCGCTGGGGGCGCGGGCGGTACTGCTGGGCCGGCCTTTCCTCTGGGGACTGGCCGTGGACGGCGAGGAGGGTGTGCTCCATGTGCTGACCCTGCTGCGTGATGAGTTGGCCCGCGACATGCTGCTCGGCGGCCGGGGCAGTATTTCGGAGATCGATCGCTCGTTCATCGTGCCGGTCGGCCCACTCGCCGCGAGATGACCACTCCCCTCGAAGCGGCGTTGGCTTCTCTCGCTACGCGGCGCGACGAATTGATCGGGTTCCTGCGCGCGCTGATCGCTACGCCCAGCATCACCATCGAAATGGGCGAACGGGCCATCGCCGACCTGGTGATCGCGCATACCCGCGCGCTTGGACTTGATGATCCCGAGGTGGTGTTCGCGCGGTCGGAGCATCCCAATTTGCTCTACCGTCTGACCGGAGCCGCCGCTGGGCCAACCCTGATCCTGAACGCGCATCTCGACACGCAGCCGGTGGGCGACCGGGCCGCCTGGTCGCGCGACCCGTTCGGTGGCCATATCGAGGACGACCGCCTCTATGGCCTGGGTTCCTCCGACATGAAGGGCGCGGTAGCCGCGATGGTCTACGCGCTGGCCGCCCTGGCCGGGGCTGCCGCGCCGCGCCGGGGCACCCTGATTCTCGCCCTGGTGGCGAACGAAGAGGACGGTGGCACCTATGGAGCGGACTGGCTGGTGCGAGAGTACGGGCTGACCGGCGATGCCTGCGTGGTCGGCGAACCGTCCGGTATCCACCAGGAGTGGGAGGGCCTCTATAACGCCCAGCGCGGCCAGTCGGCGGTATGGGTGCGCACAACAGGGCAGCAAATGCATAGCGGCGTGGCGCACGCCTTCGGCGCCGTCAATGCCGCCGTCCACATGGCGCGCGTGATCGAGGCGCTGGACCGCGAGTTGGTGATCGCGTCGGCGGCGGATCCGGCGGGCGCGTGGGCGAATGTCACCCTCGGCGTGCTGGTCCGCTGCGGCGACGCCTGGGGGATCAATCCGGGGGTGGCGGAGTTCGGCGTTGATGTCCGCACCGTGCCGGGCATGGTACGCGCCGATGTGGCGCGCGGCTTCGACGAGGCACTGGGGCGCGTCCGCCATAGTCACCCGGAGATCGCGGTGAGCTGGCGCTTCCACGACGCTCCGTGGGACTGGATCGCCCCAACTTACGTCGCGCCCGGGAGCGCGGTGATGCGCGCCGCTACCGCCGCCGCCACGTCCATCCTGGGGGCCGCGCCGCCGCTGGGTCTCTATCCCGCGACGACCGATGCCGGTGCTTTCGCGGCGGTGGGCGGAATCCCCACGATCGCCGCCCTGGGGCCGGGCTGTATCGGGCGTGCCCACCGGGCCGACGAGTACGTATCGGTCTCCTCGGTCTTCAACGCGGCAAAGCTGTACGTGACGCTGGCGCTACGCTATCTGGAAGAGGACTGAGTTAGTCCACGCCGCACCATTCGACGATCGCCGCCGCCAGGATCTGGGTGGTTTCGATCACCGTGTCCAGATCCACCCACTCATCTATGCCATGCATATCGGCGCCGCGCGCCCCAATGCAGGCAGCAGGAATACCGAAATCGCCGCAAAAGCGGGTATCCAGTCCGGCGGTCGAGGCGACCAGGGGTGGGCGAGCGCCGGTGACCTCTTCCACGACGCCGGCCATGGCTTGAATGAAGGGATGGGATGCGTCCTGGCGCCAGGGACCGGCCTGCCAGTCAAACCACTCCACGGTTGGCGGGTATTCGCGGAGCCAGGGATCGGCGCTGGCCACCAAGGCAACCCGCGCTTCCACTTCCTGGCGCACCTCGTCCATGGTTTGAGGTGGGATGAAGCCGATTCTGCACTCCATGGCGGCGCTCCCCGCCACCGTGGAAGGCCAATCCCCGGCATGGAAGGTGCCGACACATAGATTGACCGCCCGATCGGACAGCCCACCGAAGAAGGGATCCGGCCAGCGCGCGGCCCGCTCCGTATCCAGCTCAATCATAGCCTGGTACAACGGGATCATCTTGCCGATGGCGTTCACGCCGAGTTGTGACTGAGCGGCATGGGCGCTTTTCCCTCGGAGGCTGACCCTGAACTGCATCACACCGGGTTGGCCCAGCACCAGGGCGCGATAGAACGGTTCGGGGTTGAGCAAGGCATCGGCGGTATGGCCGCGGAGGAGGGTGGCCAACGTGCCCGCGCCGCCGCCAAACTCCTCCTCGACCACGCTTTGCAAGCTGACCGTTCCGCGGGGACGGAAGCCGGCATCGAGCACCGCTTTGAGGGCATGGTAGCAGGAGATCGTACCGGACTTCATATCCAGGGCGCCCCGGCCATAGAGGCGGCGCTGTCCCTCTTCCTCCACGATCTCCGCTCCCCAGGGATCGTGCTTCCAGGCGGAGATCGGCTCGGGCGAGACCACGTCGACGTGCCCGTTCAGAGCGAGCGAGCGGGCCGCCGGATCGGTGCCCTGGAGGGTGCCGACCACGTTGGGACGCCCCGCCGTGGGCCAGGGCGCCTTGATGAAGGCGGGGTGGGCGGCAAGCGCCTCGGAATCGGCCTCGAAGCAATCGATGTCAAGGGGAAGGCGCTCAAAGAGACCCCGCATGAAGGTTTGCACGGGGCCTTCGTGCCCCACCACGCTGGGGAAGCGCACGCAGCCAGCCACGTCCTCAATCAATTGCTCCTGATTGGCCGTCACCTGGTCCAGTACCTTCCGCGTCACCGCGTCCATGGATCACCACCTCTCCCTCGCGATTTTAGTGCAAGCGTGTCCCGTTATTCATGGCTGAGACGTCCGTGCCCATTATACAGCGATGCATAATGCATCGCTGTATAATGGGCACGGAGGGGACATATGGCGGGGAATCCGTTTCGCTACGGGGACATCGCGACCGGAGAGTACTTCACGAATCGGGTACGTGAATTAGACGAGGTGCGGGAAGACATCACCAACGGGCAGAACATCGTGATTATCTCGCCCCGGCGGTATGGGAAGACCTCGCTGCTCTACGAGGCGATGCGCCAACTCCGGGCCGGCGGCGTATTAGTTGCCTATGTCGATCTGTTCCGCGCGCCCACGAAGGACCGGTTTGCCGATGTGCTGGCGGCCGCGGTATACAGCGGACTGGTCAATCCGGTCGAGCGAGTCTGGAAGGACGCGGTGGGGTTGTTCCAGAAGTTGCCGATCCAACCGCGGGTGACCATTGGACCAGATGGAATGCCGTCATTTGAGTTCTCCGCCGGGCAACGTTCACGCGATATCGACCACACCATTGAAGAGCTGCTTGCCTTGCCTGGACGGATCGCCCGCGAACGGAAGCGGACGGTCGCGGTGGTGTTCGATGAGTTCCAGCAAGTACTGGGGATCGACGAGCATCTACCCGGAGTCATGCGCGCGGTGTTCCAGACCCAGCACGAGGTGGCCCATGTCTTTCTGGGCAGCCGGCGCCACCTGATGCACGAGGTGTTCACCAACCAGCACCAGCCCTTATATAAGATGGCGAAGCCGATCCTCCTGGCCCCCATCGCGGCGGAGGCTTTCGCCGCCTACATCGAAACGCGCTTCGCGGAGACTGACCAGCCGATTACCGGCGAGGCGATAGCCGAAATCCTCCGGGTGACCGGCGGCCATCCTCACGATACGCAGGAGTTATGCTACTTCCTCTGGGCCCATGCGCGAGCGGAAGGGCGCGTCGCGGTCGAGGCGACGGCGGTCGAGGCGGCGTTGGGGCAGGTGCTGGACGCGGAAAGCGCGCACTTCATTACCGTATGGGAAGATCTTTCAGTCCACCAACGCCTGGTGCTGCTGGCGCTGTCCAGGGAATCCGGAGCGGTCTACGGCGAGGTATATCGGCGAGGGCATCGCTTGGGATCCGCGGCATCGGTGCAGCGATCACTCGCCCGGCTGGTTGATCTGGAGATTATTGAGCAGCATGAGGGAACGATCTTTACCATTTGCGATGTGTTCTTTCGAGCCTGGATTGAGCGGCGAGTTCGCTAGACGGCGCGGGGTGTGCCTCGCGTTCGTGGTCGAGGGTAAGCGCGGTAACACTCGTGCCCAGCGGTGCCTGCTGGGTGGCGGCAAGCAGTCCTCTTTGGTACGCTGACTCCAATGTTTGCCGTCTGGTTCCACGAGGGAGCGCGGCGAGGAAAGAAGAGAATACACCAATGTTGCTCGCCGGCGATCTCGGAGGGACCAAGACCAATCTGGCAATTTACGATCCCCAGCAAGGGGAGCGGGTAGCGATCGCCGAGGCAACCTTTCCTAGCGGGCAGTTCCCCAGCCTGGAAGCATTGGTCCAGACCTTCCTGGGCACGGTGGACTATCCGATCGAGCGGGCGAGCTTTGGCGTGGCGGGACCGGTGGTACACGGCAAGGCCGCGATCACGAATCTCCCCTGGACCATGGACGAACACGAGATGGCAAAAACCCTGCGGCTCAAGTCCGTGCGCCTGCTCAACGATCTGGAGGCGATCGGCACGGCGATTCCCTACCTGCGGGCGGAGGATATCGAGACGCTCACCGAGGGCGTGCCGGTGCGCCACGGGAACATGGCGGTGATCGCGCCCGGTACCGGGCTGGGCGAGGCATTCCTCACCTGGGAAGGCACCCGATACCACACTCACGCCTCGGAGGGTGGTCATGCCGACTTCGCGCCCACGAACCCGGATGAGTTGGCCCTGCTCAGCTACTTGCTGAAACGGATGGACCATGTGAGCTACGAGCGGGTATGTTCCGGCCGGGGGCTGCCGAACATCTACGCCTTCCTGCGGGACAGCGGTTTCGCGGCGGCGCCCGCCTGGTTGACCAAGAAGCTGGCGGCCGCGCCGGACCCTACCCCGGTGATCATGCAAGCGGCGCGGGGCGAGGGCGCGGATCCGGGAGGGGCGGGAGGTAAAGAACCCGATCCACTCTGCGTGGCCACCGTGAAAACCTTCGTATCGATCATGGGGGCGGAAGCGGGGAACCTTGCCCTCAAGGTGATGGCCACGGCCGGGGTGTACGTGGGCGGGGGGATTCCCCCGCGGATTCTCCCCCTGCTGAAGCACGATGGCTTCATGCAGGCATTCAGGCGGAAAGGGCGGTTCGCGGACCTCTTGAACCAGATGCCCGTGCAGGTGATCCTCAACCCAAAGATCGCCCTGATCGGGGCGGCGGTCCACGGGCTGCAGGGGCATTGAGGTGGATGATGTACTATCGGTTCCTCCAGGACTAGCCTAACCGTTCGGGCGGTGCGGCGAAAGGGAAGGTCATGCTACCCTAAGCGGAAAGAAGAATAGCAGCCGCGAGGGAGACGAGCCCGGCATGATGCATGGACCAACGATAGCCTACGAGAAGGGACCACGGCGCAATAAGAGGCCGGTGGACGAGAGC
The DNA here is from genome assembly GCA_035534995.1 of Chloroflexota bacterium. GTDB lineage: Bacteria > Chloroflexota > UBA5177 > JANWHV01 > JANWHV01 > JANWHV01. Next base: position 18,926 of record DATLQX010000203.1, read on the forward strand.
CCAAAGGGCATAAGGGCGCGACTTGACCTGGTGCGAAAGCAGTTACGGGGCACCCTGGCCGGGATCCCCCAGGTGCTTCAACTGGTCTGGGATGCCAGCCGGCCGCTCACCATCCTCTTAGCCCTGAGCACGGTGTTGGCAGGATTCATTCCCGCCATCCAGGCCTATATGGCCAAATTGCTGATCAACGCGGTGGTCAAGGCGATCTTCCTGCACGCGCAACATCTGCCGGATCGGGTGCGGCTGAATATCCCGGCGCTGTGGGGCGATATTCGCTTCCCGGTGCTTTCGGCCCTGGGCGTGGTGGTGGTGCTGGCGCTGATCCAGCTCGCGATCACCGCCTTCAGCACCCTGCTTAGTACGCTGACCAACATCAGCCAACAGTTGATGCAAGAGCGGATCAGCATGAGCGTACAGTTGCTGATCATCGAGCGGGCCGCCACCCTGGATCTGGCCTTCTTCGAGAACCCCGCCTCCTATGACACCTTGCAAATCGCCCAGCGGGAGGCGACCTCGCGATCGGTGCAGATGGTGTCGCAGACCTTTGGTCTGGTGCGCACCCTGATCACCTTCTTCAGTATGATCGCCCTCTTGGTGGGACTCAGCCCCTGGCTGGCCCTGGCGGCGCTTCTCTCGCCCGTGCCCTCCTTCATCTCCAACGCCCGCTATAGCTGGTGGGGCTACGCGATCGCGCGGCGCAATTCCCCCATCAGGCGGAAGATGACCTATCTGACCACCCTGCTCACCACCGATACCTATGCCAAGGAAGTGAAGATTCTCACCCTGGGGAACTTCTTCATCGAGCGTTTCCGCGGACTGGCCCAACAATATTATGACGACCAGAAAAGTATTGTCAGCCGCCGCTACCTGGCAGGGTATGCCTGGAGCACCCTCACGACCATTGCCTCCTCCGGCACCTATCTCTACGTGGCGGCGCAGGCGGTGAACGGGCGATTGACCCTTGGGGACCTTACGTTGTACACGCAGGTCGCCAACTCGGTGCAGAGCTCCTTCCAGAGTTTGCTGACCGGTCTGAGCAGCATGTATGAGAACAACCTCTATCTGACCTCGCTCTTCGATCTCCTCAAGGAGGAGCCGAGGGTGGTGGCCCCGGCCCATCCGGTGCCGGTGCCGAGTCCCCTCCGGGGCGAGATCGAGTTCGAGCATGTCTCATTCAAGTACGAGGGGACCGAGCGGTACATTCTGCGCGACGTCAGTTTCACGATCCGGCCGGGTGAGACGGTAGCCCTGGTGGGGAAGAACGGAGCCGGCAAGACCACCCTGATCAAGCTGTTGACTCGGCTGTATGATCCGACCGAGGGCCGCATCCTGGTTGACGGGTACGACATCCGCGAATTCGACCCGGCGGAACTGCGGCAACAGATCGCGATTATGCTGCAGGACTATGCCACCTATCAATTGACGGCCCGCGAGAACATCGGGCTGGGACGGCACGAGGAACTGGAGAATGAACCGGAGATCGAGGAGGCGGCCCGGCGGAGTGGAGCCGACGAGGTGGTGAAAAAGCTGCCCCAGCACTACAACACCATGCTGGGCAAGTGGTTCGACGAAGGGGTAAACCTCTCCGGTGGCGAGTGGCAGAAAGTGGCGCTGGCCCGCGCCTTCATGCGGGATGCGCCAATCCTCATCCTGGACGAGCCCACGGCGGCCCTGGATGCCCAGGCGGAATTCGATCTCTTTGGCCGCCTGCGGGCGCTGACCACCGGCCACACCGCCCTCTATATCTCCCACCGCTTCTCCACCGTGCGCATGGCCGACCGCATTCTGATGCTCGCGGAAGGGGAGCTGATCGAGCACGGCACCCACGAGGAACTGATGGCCCTGGGGGGACAATATGCCCATCTTTTCAACCTCCAGGCGGCGGCCTATTTGAGTGATCCGGCGGCAGCCGAGGAGGCGGCGCGGATCGCGTGAGCGGCGGATCGCGAACGAGACCGCGGGACACGCGGAACGAATGAAGGCACAGGATCGGACCGATCCGACTGATCAATCCGATGAGGTCGTGCCCCAATCCGAGGAAGCGCGGATTCCCGCGGGGGCAGCCTGCTACACTAGCGGTAGTAGAGCAAGAATCCCAGCCCTGGAGGAGACGTGCGTCATGTATGCTCGGGCCAGAACGGCGATCGACTACGCGACCTATCCCACGAGCGACGGTAAGCCGATGGCGGAAACCGAGGTCCATCGGGTGCAGATGCAGGATTCCATCTTCTCCCTCGATCTTCTGCTGGCCAATGAGCCGGAGGTGTACGTGGGCGGGAACATGCTCATGTATTATCACCAGGGCTACGGGCGCGACCATGTCTCGGCGGATGTGTTCGTCACCTTCGGGGTGGAGCGGGGGATCCGCGAGTGCTGGATGACCTGGGAGGAAGGGGGCCGCTTCGCGGACGTGGTGTTCGAAATCTCCTCACCCAGCACAATCAAGGAGGACTTGGGCAAGAAGATGCGCCTGTATGCCCAGTTGGGAGTAAGCGAATACTACCTCTACGATCCACAACGGAACAACCAGCCGCCGCTGGCCGGCTATCGGCTGGTGGATGGGACATACCAGCCGATGACCAGACTGGTGGGCGTGGAGGGGTTTCACAGCGAAGTTTTGGGCACGGACCTCCGGGTGATTGGCTCCTGGCTGCGGATCATTGATCCGTCATCCGGAGAGCCCATCCCGATTCCCGCCGAATTGCAAGCGGCGCGGGCCAAGGCCGAGGCAGCGCTGGCTCAGGCCGAGGCGGAACTTCGCCAGGAACGCGAGGAAATCCTCCGGCTCCGCCGATTACTGGAAGAGCGCGAGGCTCAGGGGCTCTAAAAGGAGCGCGGGTCTCCATGCCCGCTTGGTAGTGAAACCAGATATACTGTAGGTGAGAAAGGTCTGTCACCGATGGATATATCGGATGGTATCGGGGCGGGGACCGAGAGCGAAGGCGCGGCATCGCTCTCGGCGCTTGTGATCCGAATGCAACGAGGGTTGCGACGGCGAGTGCGCGCCCGTTTTCCCCTGCCTGCCCTGCCGCAATCTCAGGTCGAAGTGCTCCGCCTGCTGCAACAGGAGCCGGGTTTGCCCGTGCGCCAGGTGGCGGCGGCGTTGCGATTGGCACCCAATACCACCAGCACGGTCGTACAGCAGTTGGTCCGTCAGGGTTACGTGGCCCGGCAGGTTGATCGCGACGATCGCCGAGTGGCGCGCCTGCGGTTGACCGAGGCTGCCGGCCAGCGACTGGCCCGCTGGAGCGACGCGCGTATGACGGTGCTTACCGAGGCGGTTGACGGGCTGAGTGAGGGCGACCGCGACCGGGTGCGCGCGGCGCTGCCGGCCCTGGAGCGGCTGGCGGCGTTGCTGGAAAGACCGAGCGAATGAGTGAAGCATCCCTGGCCATAGAGTGCCGGAATCTGGTGCAGGTGTTCGGCACAACCCGCGCCCTTGATGGGGTGAGCCTGAGCGTGGAGCACGGCGAGATCTTCGGCCTGCTGGGGCCCAATGGGGCGGGGAAGACTACCACGATCCGCATTTTGACCACCCTCCTGCCGCCGATGGAGGGCATGGCCCTGGTCGAGGGGCTGGACGTGCGACGCGATGCCATGGCGGTACGCAGATTGTTGGGCTACGTGCCTCAGCAACTTTCCGCCGATGCTACCCTGTCCGGCTACGAGAATATCTGGCTCTACGCTCGCCTCTACGATGTGCCGCGGGCCGATCGGCGACGGCGAATTGAAGAGGCGTTGACCATGATGGGCCTCACCGAGGCGGCGGATCGCCTGGTCGCCACCTATTCCGGCGGCATGGTGCGCCGCCTGGAACTGGCGCAAGCACTGGTCAATCGGCCCAGCGTGCTGATTCTGGACGAGCCTACCGTGGGGTTGGATCCGGTGGCACGGGCGGGAGTGTGGGAGCGAGTCCGCGCCCTGCAGGCGGAGACCGGCATGACCGTCCTCCTGACTACCCACTATATGGAGGAAGCCGACGCGCTCTGCCAAAGGATTGCCGTGATGCATCATGGGCAGGTACGGGCGGTGGGCACGCCGGATGGACTCAAGGCCGGCCTTGGTCCCACGGCCACCCTGGAGGATGTGTTCCGTCATTTCACCGGTGACCTGCTGGAAGAGCAAGGGAGTATTCGCGATGTCCGCGGCACCCGCCGTACCGCGCGCCGTCTTGGCTGACCGACCGCCGGCCCCGCCCCTGTGGCGGCTGCTGGCGAGCAGAATCGTAACCTTATGCCTGGCTGAATGGCTCAAGGTGCGGCACGACCGGACGGAGTTGTATACGCGCGCCATCCAGCCGGTGCTCTGGCTGCTGATCTTCGGCGAGACCTTCAACCGACTGCGGGCCATTCCCACCGGCAACCATCCGTATCTCGATTACCTGGCGCCGGGGATCATGGCCCAATCGGCGCTGTTTATCTCCATTTTCTTTGGCATCCAGATCATCTGGGAGCGTGACGCCGGGGTACTGGCCAAGTTGATGGCCACCCCCACCCCCAGAGCGGCCCTGGTGGCGGGGAAGGCGTTCGCCTCCAGCATTCGCGCGGTCAGCCAGGTGGTGATCGTACTCGTGTTGTGCGCGATCTTGCGCCTGGGGCTGAACTGGAACCCGCTTCACCTGCTGGCGGCGATTGTGATCGTGGTGATCGGATCCGCCTTCTTCACCATGCTCTCGGTGTCCCTGGCCGGACTGGTGCTCAAGCGCGACCGCTTGATGGGGATAGGGCAGGCGATCACCATGCCCTTGTTCTTCGGCTCCAACGCCCTCTATCCCGTGCACTTGATGCCGGCCTGGCTGCAAGCGGTGACGGTGGTGAATCCGCTCAGCTACGAAGTGGACGGGCTCCGCGGGGTGCTGCTGGGCACCCCCGCCAACCTCTGGCTGGATTGTGGCGTGCTGATCGTGGCCCTGGGGATCGGGATCACCACCGCCTCGGCCCTGCTCCCGCGCCTGACCCGTTAGTGAGATGGTTTCCCCATCGTGGTCGCGCCCAAGTGACCGCTTGCTCCGAAGGGTATCTATCCATGGCTGGAACAGCTATGCTGATCGGTATCGGTCACCGTAATTGTAGAGAGGCCACATCTGGCAGCGGGCCTGGCCGCGCTGATGCAGCCAGGCGCGGACGGGAAAGCCGCGCTAAAGATCAAGCTGTTGCGTCGGTTGAATGATAGCGAGTTGGACGAGGCTCGGGTATTCTTGTTGGTGAACGCAATTGAGACCTATCTGCCGCTGGATCCAGGGGACGGAATATGGAAACTATCGAACTCACTTGGGCCGATCGAATGGTGGAGCGAGGCCGTCGCGAGACACTCCTGCGCCAACTCCGCTTGCGGTTCGGCCCACTGCCAGAGGTGCTCAGCGACCATATTGAGCAAGCCGAGCCAGCGCTGCTGGATGCCATGGTGGATCGAGTACTTACCGCTGCCACGCTGGAAGAGTTCCAGCGGGAGAGCGGCATGTAGCCGCTGAGCCCTTGCATTGAAGAAAGGAGGTAGGCGCGTGGATTCGCCGATCCGATTGACCGGTCTCGCCCGCCGCGCCGGTTGAGCCGGCAAAGTCAGCCCCGCTGACCTGGCGTACGTGTTGCGCCTGATTCCCGCGCCTACCAGTCCCAATCTGCTGGTGGGCACCAATACCGCCGATGACGCCGGCGTCTATCGCCTCTCCGAGGAACTGGCGCTGGTGCAGACTGTCGATTTCTTCGCGCCGGTGGTCGATGATCCCTACTGGTTCGGAGCGATCGCGGCCGCGAACGCCCTCTCCGATGTGTATGCGATGGGCGGGCGCCCCCTGACCGCCCTGAACATCACCGCTTTCCCCAGCGGCACCCTTTCCCTGGACATCCTGGCCGAGATCCTCCGTGGGGGAGCGGAGAAACTGCGCGAGGCGGGGGTGACCCTGGTCGGCGGCCATACGATCGAGGATCCGGAGCCGAAGTACGGGCTGGCGGTCACTGGGTTGATTCACCCTGACCGGATCATCACCAACGCGGGTGGGCGGGCCGGGGATCGGTTGGTGCTGACCAAGCCGCTGGGGGTGGGGATCGCCACCACGGCGATCAAACGCGGAGTGGCCAGTGATCGGTTGATCGAGCAGGTAACGGCCCAGATGGCGGCCCTGAACCGGCTCGCTTCCGAGGCCATGTTGGAGGCCGGGGCGCACGCGGCGACCGACATTACCGGCTTCGGCCTGCTGGGCCACCTGGGCGAGATGGTCCTGGCCAGCGGGCTGGCGGCCACCATCCGGGCGGGAGCGGTGCCGCTGCTTCCGGGCATTCTGGAACTGGCGGCCGAGGGGATCGTACCGGGCGGCACCCTGAAAAACCTGGAGTGGCTGGGCGAGCGAGTGGTCATGGACCCCGCGATTGGCGAGCCGCTCCGTCTGGTCCTGGGAGACGCGCAGACCAGCGGCGGCCTGCTGATCGCGATCGAGCCGTCCGCCGAGTCCGCGCTGCTGGCGGGGCTGCGATGGCGAGGGGTACCGGGGGCGGTGATTGGTGAGCTAGGCGACGGCACGGCGGGGACGATCAGAGTACTGCCGTGAGGGGGCATTGCCCACGAACGGGCAGGCGCACCCATCCGGTGTACAACCACCTAGCAATTATAGGTCGCTTCGTGATATGCTTAGGCATCATCGGTACGCTACGAGGCACACTGATCGCTACCGCGGGGATGGCCCGGCACGGTGTTACCAGTGAGTCTGGCGCCTACCACCGAGCCGCTTCGCGGGTGTCCCTGCTTGGGGCTGGAGCCAACGCGCTGAAGGAGATGACCATGCATCATAAGATACTTGCCGGGATCAACAGTTCGCCCAGTGCTCGTCATGCGTTCGTCTGTACGCTCCGGTACGCGGCGGCGGTACAGGCGGAAGTCGTGGGGTTGTTGGTGGAATCACCGTTCTGGAACCCGCCACGGTATGGACGGCAGGAGTTTGAGTCGGCGGTCCAGATCAACGCGGAACGGCTGGCCCGCCAGTATGGGGTGCCGTTCGCGTTCAAGGTGCGCCGGGGCTATCCGGCCCGGACGATCGCCGAGCAGGCCCGTATTCTGTCCTGCGACCTGGTGGTGCTGGGACATGCTCATGACTCACACCTGCATCGCTGGCTCACCGCCAGTGTCTCGGAGCTGGTCCGCCACGAAACCTCGTGCCAGGTCATGGTGATCCGTACCGGGCAGGTGATCGACATCGATGGTGGGGCAGCCGGAGCGGCGCCAGGAGCGACAGCGGAAAGGTCGCTGGCCGAAATCCCGGTCCCGCTGAGCGCGGGATAAGGAAGGTAG
>DATLQX010000204.1:0-24874 GCA_035534995.1 Chloroflexota bacterium
TGATCTCCTATGATCTTGTCGTGCAAGGGAAGTGCACCGGCGAATCGTGCTTTTGTGAGCCCTGTTCTCCCGCTCCCTTGCAACAAAGGCTCAAGAATCCTGATTGACGATGGCCCGGAGTTATCATGCTTGCAGTATCCATGGTGGAGCGCCCGTCGTCGGGGAGTGAGCTTTCCTTTCCCAATTCCATCGCGTTCGATCCGGTCACTACATGCCTCCTGATCGCCTACCACGACGGTCTGTTGATCTGGTTTGCCCTGGCGCGGCGTGCGGTTCTCAGTGAACTACCCACTGGCCCACATGGGCTCGGCGCTTTAGCGGTGCTGCCGCGCCAGCGCTCCTGCGTGGGAATTTCCGGACTCGATCAAGCCGTGAATCTTGTCGATCTGGAGCAGGCAACCATGCGCCAGTTGGCCCGCTTCGAGGAAGAGCCCGTCTGCCTACTGCCTGATCCGGCGACGGATACTCTATTCGTTGCGTGCGCTTCCCAGCATCGCGACTTGCTCTATACGGTAGATGGCACCACCGGAGCCGCGCGAAATCGGATCCCAATTGGGCGGGCGCCCAAGGCACTAGCCATCGATTCTCACCAGCATGTTCTCTTCGTTATCAGTGGGCGGACGCCATCGCTGCCCCTGGTGGACACCCTGACCGGCGCGTTGCTCAACACTATCAGCCTGCCCTCCACCCCGACGGGCATTGTAGTCGATGGCGTGAACAGGCAGATCTTTGTCGCCACCCTGAAAGCAGGAGTTGTGGTCCTGGACCGTAGCCATGGTGACCTCATTAAAACCCTGGCCTCTGACTACGTGTTCGGCGCGCCGTGGGGAAGGTTGGCCTTGTTGGGGGGCATCGGCATTGACGTGGACGCCCGCAGAGTCGTGCTCGGTTATGACCAAGAGCAGAGCAACGAGTCGCCGTGTGCCGTGACCATTCTCGACAGCCAGACTCTTGCCGTGGTGGCCAGGCATCCTCTCCCCGGCATGGTAATGGCAGTGCGGGTGCATGGGGGCAAGCATCGTGCCTATGTGTTCTACCAGACCCGGCATGGGGACGGAACGACGCGAGCACGGGTGCTCACCCTCCAGGTTCTGGATACACGCACCGGAGCCATTCTGCACGAAGAGGTGGTAGCCAAGCATCCTAAGGCAGTACTGCTCGTGGAGTCGCGCAACCAGTTGTTTATCGCGGACTATGATCAACAGGCAGTCGTGTGCGTGGAGGATCTAATACCCTAATCTATCTCTGGGAACCAGGTGAACCGCGTTCTTTCGGCGCACCCTGGCCCGCCTCTCCACCGTGACCGAGGCGAACAACGGTCCCACCATCGCCATGACCTACAACGCGATGGGTCTGCGGGCTGGCTATACTGTCACGCCGTACGGGGCGGGGCAGCCCAGTCTGAACGAGCAGTTCACCTACCGGGGCGGGCAGTTGGCCCAGACGGTGACGATCAGCGGCACCACCAGCTACACCGACACCTACACCGCGCGGCCACTGCCCGGCACTCCGCCTCTTGCCGCTCCCACCGAACACCGCCCTGCCTCCTCCCGAGCAATCGTACGCCCAGCGAAAGTCAACAGAGACATATTGGTCGCACTGGCGCTGGAGCGCCAGGGACGACCTTGCTCATCAGGATAGCCACGTCTACTGGCCAGACTGTCCGCGGGATGCGCCAACGGGGCGAGCTGGGTACCCGCTTGCGGGTGTCTCACGCTCCCATGGCTCGGGCGAGCCGGTACACTGACCGCATGGAATACGCACAACCGGTTCCGGGGATCCACCTCATTCCTGTCCCCACGCCGTACCTCGTGGGACCGGTAAACTGCTATCTGATCGATGGTCCGGCGCCGGTGCTGGTTGATTGCGGGCACGGGATGCCGGAGGCGGAGGCCGTTCTTCGCGCCGCCCTTCAGGATCTTGGCGTGGCGCCCGCCGACCTTGCCCTGATCCTCCTGACTCATCATCATTTTGACCACGCCGGCGGCTTGGGATGGTTGCGCCGCGCCACCATGGCTCCAGTGGCGGGCCATCCCTGGAATGACCTGTGCCTCCGTCCCAGCCCCGAACGGATTCGCGGGCGCGATACCTTTTTCCAGGATCTCTACCGCTACTGCGGCTATCCAGCCATTGAGCAAGAGGAAGTGCGCAGGTATTTCAAGGACGACGCCGGGATAGTCGATTACCGGGCCATCGGGCAAGCGCTCACCGCGGGCATGACCATCGAACTGGGCAGGAAAGTCTGGGCCGTGTATGAAACGCCGGGCCACGCCGGCACCTCTCTCAGTCTGGTGCGAGACGACGGGGTGGCCATCGTGGGCGATACCCTTCTCAGCCGCGTGTCCTCCAACGCCATCGTCGAGCCCCCCTATCCAGGGCAGTCCGGGCGGATCGCCACGCTCCTGACTTACCGAGCCAGCCTGAAGCGGTTGGCCTGCCTGCCTATCACCACGGTGCTGCCAGGGCACGGCCCGGCGTTTACCGACCATGCCGCCTTGATCGAACGCCGCTTGGCGGCGCAGGATACCCGGGCCCGCCGTCTCCTGGCCGGCCTGGAGGAAGGGCGGGATACGGTATGTGGGCTGAGTGACATGCTTTTTCCCAAGCTGCAGGGCGACCAACGGTTCCTCGGCCTCTCCGAAGTGCTTGGCCACCTGGACCTTCTGGAAGAGGACGGCTTGGTTGCTCATCAGGGATCCGATCCGGCTCTGTATTACCCCACTCAAGCGAAATAGATTGGCAACCCACCGCCCGTTTGCTATGTTGGGCCACCAGAGGACGCCGTGACGGCGCCAGTCAAAAGAAAAGATGGCGGATGAATCCAAGAATCGTCGTGATGGGCAGCGTGAACATGGATTTGGTAGTCCGGAGTCCCCGGATTCCCATGCCGGGCGAAACCATACTGGGCGAGAGCCTGAGCGAGTATCCCGGCGGCAAGGGCGCCAATCAGGCGGTGGGGGCCGCTCGGGCCGGCGGCCTGGTCGCGATGGTCGGCTGCGTGGGCGACGATACTTTTGGCCGCTCGCTCCGTGCCTCCCTCAATCAGGCGGGAGTGGACACGTCGCGGCTGGTAGTTCGCGGGCCGAGAAGCGGGGTGGCCCTGATCGAGGTCGCGGCAAGCGGGGAAAACAGCATCGTGGTGGTGCCGGGCGCCAACGGGCTGCTCACGCACGCCGACGCGAAAGCTGCCCTGGCGGCATGTCCTCAGGCGGAAATCCTCCTCCTTCAACTGGAGATCCCCATGGAGGCAGTGGAAGGCGCCGCGGCCGCGGCCAGGGAACGAGGCGTCCGGGTGCTCCTGGATCCAGCGCCCGCTGGTCCCCTGTCCGACCGCTTATTGGCCACCGTGGACATCCTTACTCCGAACCAGCCGGAAGCGGCGCTCCTGACTGGCATGGCGGCGGTCGGAGTCGCCGACGCTCCCGAGGCCGCCCGGCGATTGCTCGCTCGCGGAGTCGGCATGGTCCTGGTGAAATTGGGGGCCGAGGGAGTTCTGCTCGCCACCGCCGAGGGGATGGACCACCTACCCGGCCATGGGGTGGCAACCGTGGACACGACCGCCGCGGGCGACTGCATGGCGGGTGCCCTGGCCGCCGCCCTGGTGGCGGGCCGCTCCCCTCGCGACGCCGTGGCCTTCGCGAACGCGGCCGCCGCGCTTTCCACCACCCGCCAGGGCGCGCAGAACTCAATGCCGGTTCTGGAGGAGATTGAGCGCTTCCTGGCCGCCACGCACGGTTAATGAAGTAAGGCGGAACCACGGCAGGCAGCTCGTGCGGTGACCCATGATACATCCACCCAGCGCGGAAAGAGGTAAGATCCTATCGACCGCTCGGTGACGAAGTCGATTGCGAGACACGATGGGATCAGGCTGGATCAGGCACATGGACAGCGCATGGTGAAGCGCCACCCCTACCTGCGCGCGGTTTTGCTGACCCTGGTCATGCTCGGCGTGGTAGCCGCCCTGCTCTGGTTCGGCGGGGTGGGGCGGATTGGGGACCACATCGCTCACTTCCAGCGCCTCTATCTCATCTGGTTCGTGCTCCTGACCGTTGCCTACGAGCTGGTGCGGGGCGCGTTGTGGCATGGCCTTATCCGCTGCCTTGAGAGCGGCGTGACGGTGAAGTCGGAGATCTTCGCCTTCGCCGCCGGGGAGGCAGTCAAGTTTCTGCCCACCGGCGCCTATGTGCAGAACTACATCCTGGCCCAGGCGGCTGATGCGGACTTTGGTCATTCATCGGCCGCCACCACTGCCATGATCGTAGCTGAGATTGTCGTCTCCCTACTCGGCGTGGCGGTCCTGGGAGTCGGCGGTTGGAGTCTCGGCTTGCGGATCGCCATTCTAGTGCTTGGCCTGGGCGCTATCCTGCTGGGTAAACGGTATCTCGGGGCGCTGCGTCCCCTACACATCCCGGTTTGGGCGACGCGGTATAAACCGCTCCGCTGGGCCGCCAAGGAATACACCCATTTCAGGACTGGCGCCGCCGTGCTCACCCATCCCCGCATCCTCGCCTTTACGCTCGGCCTTACCGCGCTGTCACTGGTCCTGAGCGGCGCCGCGCTCTACGTCGTGCTCCACGGCCTTGATGTCACGGGCATCTCCTTTTCCCAGGCGATCGCCGTGAACTGCTTCGGTCTAGCTTTCTACGTTGTTCTCGGCTCACTGGAGGCGGCGGATGTCGGCGTGCTGGTCGGCATTGGGGTAAGTAAGAGTGCCGCCGTCAGCGCGGTCCTCGTGAACCGTGTCCTCGGCATTGGGGTGACGATCGCCATGGCGGCGGTGGTAATGGCGGCACTCCGCGGCGAGTGGCACACCCTCCGTCGGGTGCCTTCTGGATCGCCGGAGACGCCGGCCCCGTCCTCCCGTCCCGATCCACGAGCGATCCCATGCCGGTAGGTTTGTAGAGGTGGCATCAAAATGGAATACCGCCGTCCTGACCTTCAGAAGGAGCCTGTCATGACCCTTCGTCGTGGGATCCTAGTCTCCGCGATTGTCCTGATCGCGCTGGTGCTCGGCGTGGGGAGTATCGTCTGGCGGCATCTCGCGGCTAGCAGTGATTCCGTGCCGGTCAGCACCGCCGTAAGCGAGTTCCAGCAGAGCGCGAAACGCGCCGAGAGCGGGCCACCCCGCCCCGGTGTGTATACCTATTCTTTACACGGAACCGAGTGCGCCGGCGTCCTCGGGGTACGGCTCTGCCGGGCCTTTCCCGCACAAGCGCGGATGATCCTGACCCGCCGGCCCGGCACGATCACGATCGAGGATGACCTCTCGCAAGACCATATCGAGACCAGTCGGTACACGATTCACTCGGATGGACGGTACCTGGCCTGGCAACGCACCAAGCTCGTGTTCGGGATCTCCCAGGATGATTCGGCGCCAACCATACCGTCGACTCTGGCCCTGCCCGCGACTCTCCGAGTCGGCTTCCACTGGAACCAGCGTTTCGCCACCGGCGGCATCCCGGTCGCGACCACCAACCAGATCACCCAAAAGACTACCATGATCGTTGGCGGTACACCGGTGACGGTGTTCGAGATCGACGCAAGTTCCCAGACCGGCGGCGCGCATGCGGGGACCGAGACCGACCGTACGTGGCATTCGCCCAGTACCGGCCTTGACGTGCGCCTGATTGTCCATCGCCGGATTGGCGGCGCCTTCCCCTACACCATGGACATTGACGCGGCCTTGCTCTCCCTCAAGCCGCTGGTCTAGATTCGAGCCGCCCCATGTCCTCATCCCCCATTCCCCGCTGGGAACACTGGCTGGATCGAACAGTGCTGGCGCTTGGCCGCTCGCCATGGGGAGAATCGGGCCTTGGCCGGCCGAGGGGCCTGATGCATGTCTTTCGTCTGGTGGAGCGCGTCCTGGCGCGGAGCCATACGTTGCATCCACTCGGTGAGGGAGGGATTCTGCGCTATGAGATTGCCCCGCTCCCGGTGCCGGCGATCGGGCCGCGCGGCGGCGAGTTGATTCGGCGCGGCGACCCGTGTGTCATTCTGCACTTCGATAATCCGACCCTCGCCGCGCTCTCGGCAGGCGAACCGAATGTACGTCGCCTCACCTGGAGGCTCACCCGACTGTGCGCCCGGGATCTCGATGCACTGGCGCAACTGGCGCGGCAAGGGGTGATCCCGGCCGAAATCCAGGCGATCTGGGCGGAGACCCTGGTCTACCAGGCCCTTCGGCGCTGGGGATTCGCGACGCGGCTCGCGCGACCTACCATCCGAACCCCGTTCGCCCGTCTCTTCATGCTGGCGATTTTGGCGATCTATGGCCGACCCCGGCAGCTGTCCCACGGAGGCAGGGCGCTGGATCATCTGCGCCTCGGCGAGGCATGGATAGACATCAACGACCTGCTGGAGCGGTTCCCCCCTCGCGAATACGCCACACCAGCACCCCACTCAGGGCGGCACAGACGGCGGCCGCCGTGAACAGCACTCCATAGGCTACATCTGGACCGGCTGGGCGGAATACGGTGAGCACGGCGCCGCCGACAAAGGGGGCAGCCGTCTGCGGGAAGTTGGTGGACAATCCCCACAGGCCCAGATCCTTGGCCGCGAAACCCTCGTCGGGAAGCACGTCCACCGCGAGGGCCCAGTCCACTGCCATATACGTCCCCAGGGCCAGGCCAAACAGCGCGCCGAGGGCCAGCACGACGTTGACCTGGTGGAAGAAGGCGAGACCAAGCAAGGAGGAAGACATCAGTACGCTGGCCATGCTGACCAGGGGCCGGCGGCCAATCCGGTCGGAAAACACTCCCGCCACGATTCCGCTTGCCAACGCTGCCACGGTGGCCACGGCGGCCAGGGCCGCCGCACCCTGCACGAATTGGGTCATGTGCACTACGTCGCGCGCGTAAAAGGCGACAAAGGTGAACAGTGTATAGAGGGCAAGCATCATCAGCGCGCGGGTGGCGAAGACCCAGGAAAAATCGGGATTACGCCAGGGCGAGACCCACAGCGCCCGCCACGACCGCACGACCGGGCGTTCCAACGTCTGGCCGGGCACGTCGTGAATCGCCAGGGCCGTGAAGCACGCTCCGCCCCCGATCAAGAGCCCGGTGATCAGGTAAAAGGATCCGACCTGATGGGGTGATACCAGGATCGCGGCCACCCCGAAGCTGACGATCGTCCCCAACATGCTCATCGCGCCCAGGTACCCAGACGCTTCGCCATATTGCGGCGGTGGCACATGATCGGGGATATACGCCTGATAGGCCGCGCCGGTCACCGCGTTGCCGAAGCTGGCGAGCAGATAGCCCGCGAAGAGCAGACCGGTCGAACTGGTCCAGATCATGAGCACCAGACCGGCGGTGTCCAGGGCCGCGCCCCCGATCAGATACGGGCGACGCCGGCCCCAGGCGCTCACCGTTAGGTCGCTCAGGACCCCGGCGATCGGCTGCACGACCATCGAGATAAAGCCGCCAACCCCGCCAAGGATCGCGAGCAACATGGTCGCCCGGGCCGGATTGGCCAGGGTCGACAACTGCGCCGGGATCGCGACCCCGAGTAACGCGCCCGCGTGGAAGCTGAGCGAGAACCAGTAGGCGGCCAACATACATTGGCGAAGGGGAGTAAGTATGGCACGCGATCTGACCTTTGGCACATGGGTGAAGATACTGCCGTCCGCCTTGAGACCGCAAGCGCCTCGCGTGCCCGCGATCGCACCGATCGGGCGGATCGGTCCGATCGCGGGCGCGCACGGGCAGCCCGTATCTACGCTATGATTTCCCAATATGGTGAATGGGACGGCAGCGAAGGAGCGAAGAGCCGGTGCAAGGCAGGGTTGAACGGTTTTCGCTCCCTGATGGCGAGGAGGCGGTCATCCACGAGCTGCGCGCGCCGCTTGGTGCCGGCGCCGACGCGCTGATCGCCTTCTGGGCCGCACGCGATCAGGTATCGCCTCGGGCGGCCCGAGACATCGAGACCCGCCTTACCGCGCGCGAGGACATCGGCGACCGTTGGTACGTAGCCACCACGATCGAGGGTATCGTCTGCGCCCTCGAGCTTTCTCGCTCCAATCGCATTCCTCATCTCGGTTCGATCCACAATCTGTTTACCGCTCCCCATCGGCGGGAGCAGGGTCTGGCTCGCCATGTGCTTGAGGTAGCCCTCGATCGCTTCTCCAGCGATGGCGGTCAAGGCGTGCTCGCCCAGACGATCATCGATTCGCCCGCCCACCGTCTCTTCCGCACCTTCGAGTTCGTCGATTATTTGGCCATGCCGGACCTTTCCGGTAGAGTGACCACCCGACTGGTCTTCGGCGATCCCGATGCGTTTGAGCTCCGCTATTTTGGTTCCATTGGCCCTTCCGTTCTCGCCCGCCGCCCCTTACGACGATCGGACAAGGCGGCCCTCATCCACCTCCTGAGCTCGCCCGTTCCCTATCTTATTCGTTACCATGCCCTCCAGGCATACGGCGCCTATGGGGCGGACGAAGCAGTATTGCTCCTGCTTGATACGCTGGAGCGCGGCAAGGGCGCCTCAATCCTTGGGGTGGCCGCCGAAGGAACACCCGCCGCCCTGGGTACCGTTTTACCGGCCGACTTGCCCACTGGGCCTCAGCCGTACCGAGACCACGTACGGATGCTTGATCTCTTCGCCACGCCCGGTCATGAGCCCGCGTTGGCGCCGGTATTGGAGGCCCTTCTGGTGCGGGCGGACGTACTTCCGGGCGTTCGACGCCTGAACAGCGTGGTCGACGCGGCGAATCTCGCGGTTCGCGCCACCCTGGAGGAAGCAGGGTTTGAATACGCCGGCATCCTCCACGAGTTTGTCGCTCTTGGCGAGATGCGCGCCGACGGCGTCTTCTACGAGTTGACCCGCGAGGAACCGGTCGCGCCCGCTGAACCCGCTATTGCCGCCCCTCCCGCATAACGTCCAACACCCGCGGCCAGTCGCGCATCAGGCATACGCGTCTAGGTAAGCGACCATCAAGGAGGCCCGGCACTCCACCGTCGCATCCAGGTTGGCCCTACCAGGGTAGAATTACACAGGCTATCTCCAGGATGAAGCATTGTACGCAGGGAGTCTCGTCACTCATGAATGGCCCGATAGTGGTTTTGGTTGTAGTCAGCCTTGCCTTCGCCTGGAGCATGGGCGCCCACTATACCGGGGCGGTGATGGGCATGCCCTTTTCCGTCCACGCCATCCGCCTCTGGCCCGCGCTCGGCGGCGTCGCACTGCTCACCGTCATCGGCGCCACGGCGGCCAGCCATGGGGTGCAGCAAACTGTCGGGCTGCACATCATAGACTCAGCCCGGGTCGACGCACGCATGGCCACGATCATCGTGTTCGGCGCCTTTGCCCTGACCACCATCTACACCTACTATAAAGTGCCCACATCGACGATCCAGATCCTGATCTTCTGCGTGGTCGGCGCCGGAGTGGCCGCGGGGGCGCCGGTTCACTGGGATACTATCGCCCGTCTGGCCGTAACCTGGGTGTTGGCCCCGCCAGCAGCATGCGCCCTCGGCTTCGTCACCACCCGCCTCCTTGACGCCATGTTACCCACCGAAGCCGCCGCGATCCCCGACAATCCAGACCAGGGGCTCGCGCTCCTCCCCAGCCTCTTGGTCGCGATGGGCTTGGCAGCCTCATTCGTGCTGGGCGCGAACGACGTATCCAACGCGGTGGGCATCTGGACGGCGGTGCATGTGGGGACCGCGACCGTGGCCGGGCTGGCCGGTGGGCTGGCGATGGGGATCGGGGCCCTTACCTGGGGCCGGCGCATCCTTACTCGCGTGGCCTTTGACATCGTGACCATGGACCGGACCATGGCGACCGCGGCGCAGGGAGTACAGGCGGTCGTCGTGTTCCTGGCGGTAACGCAGGGTTTTTTCACCTCGATGAACCAGGCGCTGATCGGAGCGATGGCGGGCACCGGCCTGGCTCGAGGGCGGCGGACCGTGAAGCGGGCGAACCTCGTGGGCATCCTCAAAGGCTGGGCCATCAGCCCGATCACTGGTTTCTCCCTGTGCTTTGCCATCGAGAAGCTGATGACGGCGACCATTGGCGGGTAGGGGTTCCGTGCCTGGCCTCCGGACGAAGCTCATGGGAGTGGGCGCCCTTTCGTTCACGCAGAGTGCTGCCTTGAAGCCCCGGAGCTTACGCCGGGGAGCCTCATTTGCCCGACGAGCCGTGGCCTGCAAGCCGCCTTTTCGTGCGATCCGATCAGGCAACGGGCGGACTGAAGACCGCGCGAGCAAAGCAAATGCCGTACTCCCTGGCATAAATGCCGGGGCTTCAAGTTGGTACGACCTGATCGATGCCGTCGTTCGCCGCCCCCTCGATCAACTCGACGAGCACGCGACCCGTGGATCGTGGGTGCAGGAAGGCAACCCAATGTCCGCCGGCCCCGCGGCGCGGCGCCTCGTCCACCAGTTCCAGGCCCGCTTCCCGACACTCCGCCAACGCCGCGACCAGGTCGGGAACTCGGTACGCGGTATGGTGCAGCCCTGGGCCGCGTTCGGCAAGGAACTTTCCTACCGGGCTGTCGGCACGGAGAGGGGCCAGCAATTCTACCTGCTGGCCGCCACAGGCCAGGAGAACCACTTCCACCCCCTGATCCTCCAGCACCTCACGGTGGACGAGGGTCATACCCATCGTCTCCTGGTACAGGTGCAGGCTGTCAGAGAGCGATGCAGTGGCGATCCCGATATGGTCAAATCCAGTAAGGGCTAACACTTCGGGATGAACCGGTTGCTATACATCCCACCTACCCTGGGTTTGGAGGTGATTTGGTGTTGGGACAGGAGGATCGCCGCCGTAGCCGTCCACTGTGCTGGATTGTTGCAGCCGAGCGCCCGAGTGTGGAAGGGAGTCCAGTAGCGGATCGCCTCGCGGAGCACGGCCATTTGATAGGTCAGTTGGCTCCCCGAGAGACTGGGCATATATCGGCGGGCCAGAGCAAACGAGGCGGTGGGATTGGCGATCGTGTCGCGGAGCCCATGCAGGCTAGCGCTGACAAAGCGTGAGACCAGATCGGGGTTGTGGGTAATAAGGGCCTGACTGGTGACGATCCCGGGACCGGCGAGATCCGCCTGCTGGGCGATTGGGAGGACGGTGGCCGGATACCCCTGCAAGCCTAGCTGGATCGGCTCGTTCATGGCATAGCCGACCGCCGCGTCCACCCGGTGGCGGGCAACCGCCGCGACCTGCGCGTAGCCGATTGCCTCGATTTTGACGTCGTGGGTGGTGAGGTGGGCGGCGGCGAGGGCCGCGAGCAGGCCGGTATACGAGGCGCCGTAGAGTCCGGGAATACCGATCGTTTTGCCCTTAAGGTCGGAAAAGCTTCGTATGTGGCTGGATTTCAAGGCGAAGATGACCACGGGGAAACGCTGATACTGGGCCAGCACCGAGACCACGGATAGGCCGCGCCCCGCCCCCGCGATCACCTGGTCCGCTTCCGCGTCCCCGAAGGCGACCGAGCCGGAGCCCACCACCTTGATCACGTCGGTGGAGAGCGTGTAGTCGAAATGCACGGTCAGGCCGGCGGCCTTGTAGTAGCCGCGCGCGTCGGCTACATAGAAGGGAGTGAACTGGACGTTCGGAATATATCCCATGGACACGGTCACTGCTTGCGTTCCAGCGGCTTGAACCGGGCCGCCGGAATGGGTGAGCGGCGCCGATCCGCCGAGAAGCGCGAGGATCAGCAGCGGCGCCGCCAGGCGCCGTGAAATCATCCTTCCCATGTGGAGACAATCCTTTCGAGCAGACTAACACACGAATAGAGAGTAATGCCGATCACCCCCAGAGCCAGGAGGGTGGCGAAGAGGGCCGGAGTGTCCAGGTTTGCCTGGTAGTAGTTCAGGAGGAAGCCCAGACCCTGGTCGGCGCCGAGGAACTCCCCCACCACGGCGCCGGTGAGGGAGAGGGTGAAGCCCAGCTTGATCCCCCCCAGGAGGACGGGAGCAGCCAGGGGAATCTCGACCAGGAACACCCGCTCCCACCAATGGGCCCCGAAGACTCGCGCCACCTCGTGATATTCCTTGGCCACCCCGCGGATCCCCGTGATCGTGGTGACCAGGAGCGGGAAGACTACCACGAGGGCGGCGGCGGCAATTTTAGGCATCATCCCGTTGCTTAACCAGAGATAGAGCAGCGGGGCCAGCGCGATGATCGGCACCGCCTGGCTGGCGGCGATCATGGGCGCTGCCAGCCGTTCCAGCAGCGGCACATGAGCCAGCAGGTAACCAAGCGGCAGGGCAATGGCAAAAGCGATCGCGAAGCCGATTCCCGCTTCCCGCATGGTAGCCCAACCATTGGTGACCAGGGTTCCATCAGCCAGCAACTCGCGGGCGCGGTTCCACACCACTCCCGGGCGGGGGAGGACGAATACCTGATAGCTGCCCAGGCGCACGATCAGTTCCCAGCCGAGCAGCACGATTGAAGCGGTTACCAGGGGCGAGAGAACCGAAATCGCCGCCCGCCGGGCGCGGCTCGGGATCCGGCGACCCATGCGCCGCCGCGCCGCCGGTGAAACCCTGGCCCACACCATCGCCCCGACTCCGTCCACCAAAGAAAAAACCCGAAGGAGTCTTCCTTCGGGCACGGGAACGGATCGGAACGACATCCGCGATACGACACGAGCCGCATGCCGACAGTATCAACCGCGGTTTGTCGCCTTCTTCCATCCGGACTATACCGTCGGCTCCGGCATCTCACCGGATCTGCTGACACGCATGCAACGCATACGTCGCTCGCGGGCTCGGCCCCATTTCGAGACCATACCGCCGGTAGGGAATCACACCCTGCCCTGAAGGCTCCTTATTCACCATACAGGATCAAGCACTCCACGGCAAATGACTGGTGAAGCCTGATCCAACCGATCGGTCGGATCAGGGTGGAGCGTCCGGGGCCAACAGTCGGGCCAGGACAGGGCTGGTAAACTCCGAAGCCAGGCAATCCATGTGAATAGTGTCGTGATAGACACCGGCCATAAGGCGGTTCTGGCGGTGACGACCGCACTCGGTAAAGCCTGCCTTCCTGTACGCATGCTGGCCGGCCAGATTGTGCTGATCGGTGGTCAGGCTCACACTATGGAGGCTCAGAACGGTGAAGGCATAATCGAGCAGGAGGCGCGTCGTCTCGGTCCCGTATCCCTTGCCGCGCATCTGTGGCTCTCCAATGAGGATACCGAACACGGCGGTGCGGTGCAGGAGGTGTATCGCCATCAGGCCGGTGGTGCCGATGGGCAGCCAGGTTTCCCTTTCGTAGATGGTGAAGTCTACCGCGTCCTGGCGTTTCGTGGTCGCCTCATACCAGCTCTCCTCATCCTCCAGGGTAATGGGGCGGGGGTGCGTTCCCAGGTTGCGTACGGTGGGAAAATGATTGATCCATTGCTGATAGGTAGCGGTCAGATCCCGGCGAAGTGGACCCAGGGCTACCAACTCACCCTCGATGTTGATCAGCGGCTGGTTCGCCCGTCCGCTTTCGGCGTCATTCATACCTGTCCTCCAAACCAGTGATGATGAATCTGACCTACCGGCCAAGCGACGAGTACGTCCCCTGGAAGGAACGGGCAACCGAGGTGCCGATCCCGTGCGACGTCAGTCGCCCCGTTCCCGCCAGCCGACCATAGTCGGCGGTCTCTACCGCCGTGCGCGGGCCGTAGCCGCTCTTTCCATTGGGATTGGCGCGGCTCCCGCGACTGGAGTCGCCAGCAGTTCGCGACTGAGACCGATGAAGGCACGGAGAGCGGGAGAGAGCCACTTGTCGTGATGCCAGGCCATGAGAGTCACCAGGCCAAAGTCTTTCTCGGTCCAGGGAAGCGCCACCATCCGCCCACGCGCCACCTCCTCCCGTACCGTCACCGCCGGCAACAGGCTTAAGCCCATTCCGACCATGACGCACTGCTTGATCGCCTCGATCGAGCTGAACTCCACCGTGCTGGTTGGATGCGCCCCGGCCGTGGAAAGCAATCGCTCGAAGCGTTCGCGATACACGCATCCCGGCTCCGTCAGCAGCAGCGGTTCGCCATGCAACATGTAGGTGTCTACACGGGCACGCGAGGCCAGCGGGTGATCCGGGTGGGCCAGAAGTACCAACGGCTCGGCAACCAACGACTCGGTGGCCAAATCGGGTTGCCCCTGTGGATACTCGTAGAAGAATGCCAAATCCGCGCGCCCTTCGTTCAAGGCGCGGCGAAGATCGGCCCCGAACGCCGGCCGGAATACCACCTGGACCCTTGGGTAGCGAGCCCGGAACTGTGACAGTACGGGCGGCAGGCGGTAGGTACACAGCGATTCAGGCGTGCCGATGGTCAGGGTGCCGGAGGGCTCCTCCGAGGAGGGGACGGCTGCCCGAGCCTCACCCGCCAGTTGCAGCAGACGCTCGGCGTAAGGGAGCAGGCGTTGGCCGGCATCACTCAGCGAGATGCGTTTGCCCAGGCGCTCGAAGAGCGGACAGCCCAGTTCGCCCTCCAGTTCCTGGATTTGCGAGGAGACGCTGGACTGTGCATAGTCCAGGGCCTCCGCCGCTCGGGTGAAGCTCAGAGTGGCCGCGACCTCGCGAAACGTAGCCAATTGTCGGAGTTCCATTCATCGCTCCTTCCGATTGTAGAAATCATTACTATCGTTTGGAACGATGATACCACGGTGTTAGGATGTGGATATAGACCGGTTCCGAGAACGTGCGGGGCGCGGTCGGGAAGGCCCAAGATGGTGACGTGGTGGGATCAGGCAACCAGTGGTCATGGAGCGTGGGCGCGGGAGGCGAGACGGGCCATGGCGGCGGCGGCCGAACGGCGAGTGAAGGTCAAGCCGGAGGATTTGATTTCCTGGGATGTGCGCGACTTGCAGGCGTTGACTATTCGCTTGCGGGAGGGCCGCCAATTCCGCTGGTGGTAGGGTTCGGGTCGACCGCCGGCGGCGAATCATCGCGAAGCCGGCGCCGGAGCAGCTTCCCAGCGGCATTCCGCGGAAGTTCCGCCACGCATACGACCTGGCTGGGTACCTTGTACCCGGCCAGGCGGGACCGGCAAAAGGTCCGAATTTCCTCCGGGTCCAGGATCACCGCGACCGGAGCGACAATCGCCGCCGCCACCCTCTGGCCCCATTGGGCGTCGGGGATGCCAAAGACGCCTGCTTCCGCGATTCCAGGGTGGGAAAGCAGCACCGCCTCGACCTCGGCGGGCGACACATTCTCGCCTCCGGTAATGATCAGATCCGCCCGCCGGTCCAGCACATAGAGGTACCCCTCATGGTCGAGCCGGCCCATATCCCCCGTACGGAGCCACCCATGTTCATCCACGGCGGGCAAGGGCCGCGCAAGGTCGCCATCAGCTCCGAGATAACCGGGGGTGACGCTTGGACCGCGGACCAGAATCTCCCCCTCTAGCTCGCCTGAAGCGCCGCCGGTTCCCGATTGGTCATCGAACGGGCGAATGGCGATTTGGTTGGGAAGGAGCGGACGTCCCGCCGATCCCAGCTTCCGCAAGGCATCGGCCGGCGAGAGAGCCGCTACTTGCGACGCGGTTTCGGTCATGCCGAAGCTCTGGGCCACCGGCAATCCGCGCTCGGCGCATGCCTCCAGGAGGGCCGCCGGCACCGGCCCACCGCCAAGCAAGGCACAGCGGAGGCTGTCGGAGTGCGGGTCATCGCCCCAATGCGCCAGCAGCCGCTGCAACATGACCGTGACCACGGACACCAGGGACACTCGCTCCGAGGCAATGGTCTCGCTTACCGCCGCCGCGTCGAATCCCCGGCCATCGTGGCTCATTCGAGGAAGGACCAAAGGGATCCCATAGATAACCGCTCGCATCACGATTGCCAAACCGCCTACATGGAACAGCGGGAGGCACGCCAGCCAGCGGTCATTCTCACGCAAACCGAGATTGAGCACCGACCCCATGGCGCTCCACCACTGGTTCCCATAGGTGAGCAGCACTCCCTTGGGGCGGCCGGTCGTGCCGGAGGTAAAGATCAGGCACTGCACGGCCTCCAGGTTGAGGCGAGACGGTTCGCCGCCAACGAAGCCGGCCGGAGAAGCGCCAGGGACAGGCAAGCAATCCAGGGGAATCAGCGGTATCGTCGTGGGCGCTTCCGTGGCCGCCCTAGCAAGGGTATCCGTAGTGCCGTCGTGAACCAGCGCACGGGCGCGCGCGAAGGTCAGTTGCCAGGCGATCTCGCTTGCAGCCAGTCGCAAGTTGAGCGGCACCAGAACGGCGCCAAGGCGAGTAAGCGCGTGTATGAGGGCGACGTACCGGGCGCCATTCGGCAGCAGCACGGCCACTCGGTCGCCCGGCGCAATCCCCAGGTTTGCCAAATGGCCGGCCAGCACCGCCACCTGGGCATCAAGTTCCGCGAAAGTCCAGCGCACTCCGGCGGCGGCATCGATCACGGCCAGGGCGGCCGGACGATCGGCGGCCCGTCTGGCCAGCCACTCGGGCATGTGCATGAACGTTGACACGCTGCTAGTGCAACAGGCTGAGCGCGAAGAGGAGACCAAAACGCAGATGCAGCTCGGCGGTTCCCTTGAGGGCTTTGTTGAGGGCGCGATCCTGATTGCGGAAGACAAACAAACTCAACTTCACCGCCCGAGGCACGGTAATCAGGGGAAGCCAGAAGGTGTAGTCCCAACTGGCCCCGAGTTGCCAGAGGGTGAGAGGAATCGTGTACGAGACAAGCTGGAACAACATATACTGCTTCCGACTGGCGGCCCGGCCAATCCGCACCGCCACGGTGCGCTTCCCCGCCGCTCGATCCGTATCGATATCACGGAGGTTATTGACCACGAGCAAGTTCGTACACAGGAGGCCAACCGGCACCGAGGCCAGCAGCGCGTGAAAGCTGATCATGCCGGTCTGCACGTAGAAGGTACCGGTCACCGCGACCACGCCAAAGAAGATGAAGACGAAAAGGTCGCCAAGTCCGTGATAGCCAAGGGGAAAAGGCCCGCCGGTGTAGCCGATGGCGCAAAGAATGGAGAAGACGCCTATGGCCAGGACCGGCGATCCGCCCACCCAGACCAGATAGGCCCCCAGAAGTAAGGCCGCCGAGAAGACGTAGCCAGTGGCCAGAAGCACCTGGCGCGGGGTGAATATACCACTCTGGGTGACCCGAGTCGGACCCAGGCGCTCGGCGGTATCCGCCCCTTTGCGGAAGTCATAGTAGTCGTTAGCGAGATTGGCGCCGATCTGGATCAGGAGCGAACAGGCAAGGGTGGCCAGGAAAACCAACGGATGGAAGTGGCGGCCGGCCACCGCCAGAGCCGTGCCGACCAGCACCGGCACCACGGCGGCGGGGAGAGTGGCCGGGCGGGCGGCCAGATACCAGCCGCGGAGACCGCTGATTGGATCGGACGGCGCGGGCTCGGGGATCGCCATCAGGGCAATCGCGGGAACTTGCTAAAGTCCGGCTTCCGCTTCTCCAGGTAGGCGTTCCGTCCTTCCTGGGCCTCCTCGCTCATGTAAAAGAGCAGGGTCGCGTCACCTGCCAGTTCCTGGATCCCAGCCAGACCATCGGTATCGGCATTGAAGGCCGCTTTGAGGCAGCGGAGGGCGATGGGGCTCTTCTCCAGGATTTCCCGTGCCCAGGTCACGGCCTCGACCTCCAACTCCTCCAGGGGGACGACCGCGTTGATCAGCCCCATGTCCAGCGCCTGTAGGGCGGTGTATTGGCGACAGAGATACCAGATCTCGCGCGCTTTCTTGTGCCCCACCAGGCGGGCCAGATACCCGGCCCCATAGCCGCCGTCAAAGCTCCCTACCTTCGGTCCGCTCTGGCCAAACATGGCGTTGTCGGCGGCGATGGTCAGATCGCACACCACATGCAACACGTGACCACCGCCGACCGCGAAGCCGGCCACTACCGCGATCACCGGCTTGGGAAGGGCCCGGATCTGTTTCTGCAGATCCAGCACGTTCAGTCTGGGCACGCCATCGTCGCCGACATATCCCGCCTCGCCCCGGACCCGTTGATCGCCGCCGGAGCAAAACGCCTTGGTGCCGGCCCCGGTAAGAAGGACCACGCCCACCGCCGGATCCTCGCGCGCGGCGACAAACGCCTGAATCAATTCAGTGGTGGTTTGGGGACGAAAGGCATTCCGCACCTCGGGCCGGTTGATCGTGACCCGCGCGATGCCCTCGCCCACTTCGTAGAGAATATCCGTGTAGCTCCCTTGTCGCTCCCAGGCGACGTCCGAGGGGCGGATGGTTCGCTCGTTGTCCGACATTGGCTTATCCCTTATGTTCCAGGAGCGTTGGTGCCGCCCGCTGGTCTCTCATCTCGCGAAAAAATTCCAGGATCTGGGTATCAAACAGCTTAGGCTGCTCCAGATGCACGTTATGGCCGGCGTCGGGAATGAGGGCCAGGCGCGCGTGCGGCAAGGCGGCCAGCATGGCCTCGGCATGAGCGCGGTACCGTTCGTCCAGTTCTCCCGCGATCAGGAGCGTGGGCATGGTAAGTTCGCCCAACCGGTCGTGGACCGGCTCGGGAACTCCGGCTCCCAGGCCGCGGAGGCTGTTCGCCAGCCCTCGCGGGGTGTTCCGGAGACGTTCGGCCCGCTGCCGATGGCGGATCGGCAAGGCGAGCCGCCGTTGGCTGGCGAACAGCGGCAATGCCTCCCAACGCCGGGTGAAGGCGGCAACTCCCTTCCGTTCGGTGAACTCGGCCAGTTCCTCGTCACCCCGGCGGCGCTTGGCTCGCTCCTCGGGATCGGCGATCCCTGGCGACGTGCTCTCCAGAATCAAGGCGCCCACTCGGTCAGGTTCGGCCAGGGCCAGATTGAGGGCGACCCTACCTCCCATGGAATAGCCTAGCAGGCCATACCGTTCGCCCCCCCCGTCGGGCAGCGGTGACAGAAGGATATCGCAGAGAGCCTGGAGATCCGCCACCGTCTGGGCCATGGTGTAGCGGGCGGGATCGGGAGGGGCGTCCGTGCCGCCGTGACCCAGAAGATCGACCGCCAGGGTCCGGAAGTGCGCGCCAAGGGTGGCCCGGTGCTCTTCCCAGGTCTCGCCGCTTCCGGCAAACCCATGCAAGAGCAGCAAGGGCGGCCCGGAGCCCGCCGTGGTCACCCGGTAACGGATCCCATTCACTGGAATCACGCGCTCTCTCGCCGCTGCCTCCGTGACCACCACCTGATTAGCCATCCTCCCTATCCCTTCGCCGTGCCGGGTCTGGTTCCATCCTCTCCAGGATACCGGCAATGGATGCGCTCACGGCGGGCCAACAGCGGCGATGCAAGACGACGTTCCGCGCCCGGTCGGTGGGAACCACCACGATATGCAGGCCGCCGGCGGCCATGCCGTGCGACACGGCCCGGCGGAACTCCGCCCAGTTCGCCGCGGAGGAGTAGGTTGCCCCGTAAAGCGCGGCGGCAGGTTGGAAGTCGAGGCCGTGCGGAGTACCGAAAAGGGACTCGAACGACCAGTCCGCCGAGCGCCCCTCCACGCCGGCCTGGGGGAGAAACGAGAAGATGCCCCCGCCGTCGTTGTGGACCACGATCACGACCAGGGAGAGCCCGTGTCGGCGCGCGGCCAGGAGCCCGTTCATGTCGTGATAGAACGAGATGTCGCCCAGAACCAGCACGGTGGGGCAATCGGTCCCGGCGGCTACCCCGAACGCGGTGGAGACGACCCCATCAATCCCGTTGGCGCCGCGGTTCCCCAGGATACGGGCCGGTGCGCCGCCTTTGGGGAAAAAGGTATCGAGGTCTCGCACCGGCATACTGTTGCCCACGACCAGATTGGCGCCGTCCGGGAGCAGGCTGGACAACTCGCTGAAGACCCTCCCCTCAAAGGTCTCCGTCATGGCGGCAACGGTCGTGGCCAGAGCCGAGCGCGCCGCGTCGCCGGCGATCAGCCAGGTATCCAGCCAGGGCTGGTGTGTCTGATAAGCCCTGGGAGCGCGAGACACCCACGAGTGGGTACCCGGCTCGCCCCGTACATCCGAGCCAACGAGGCGAGCAAGTTGCTCGCGCTCCCAGGAAGATGGCCGCTCCGTCGACACTTGTAGCGATTTACTAGCAGTATCCTTGACGGTTTGGATCAGCGCGTCACAGAACGGGACGGAGTCGGCGATGATCACATCGCTCGCCCGAAGCGTTGGATCCAGGGACTCGGCCCGGCCGACCAGCACCTGGGTCGCACTGGCATGACCTTGGAGGTACTGCAGGAGCGGCTTGGCGGTCGCCATGGCGCCGAACCGCAAGACCATCCGAGGCGCCATATCGGCGGCAAAGCGCTCGTCGCGCAGCAGGGCGTCATAGCTATCCACCACCAGGTCCATCTCGTGATCGCCCCGGCGCAGCCCCGAAAGGGGATCGGCCAGGATGGGGTAGCCGAGAGAACGGGCCAAAGCGGTAAGTGGTCCCGGCAACTCGGGCTCGTCCATCGGCCCGCAGACAATCAAGCCGCGCGGAGACGCGGCCAGACGGGTGGCAAGGGCCGCCAAGATTTCATGGCTGGGGACCGAGCCGGCAGGGGCGATGGCAACATACGGCGCCCCATTTTCCCGCCCATGGCGGGCCATCGCGCTCAGGTCCGGGGGAATCTCATCCGCCGTCTCGGTGGGGATGAGCGGATCACGGAAAGGGAAGTTGAGGTGCACGGGGCCGGGAGGGGCCGCGAGCGCTCGGGCGACCGCGCGGCAGGCGGTGGCCCGCGCGTACAGCATCACATCCTCGGAGGCCGCGGGAGTCGCCATCTCCACCGACCACTTCACCTGTGCCCCGTAGAAGCGGATCTGGTCGATGGTTTGGGGGGCCCCACAATCGCGCAGTTCCGGGGGACGATCCGCGGTGAGGACGAGCAAGGGAACCTGGCCATGAAGAGCCTCCACCACGGCGGGCATGAAGTTCGCCGCCGCCGTCCCCGAGGTGCAGACGAGAGCGGCGGGCCGGCGGTCGGCCCTGGCGAGTCCCAGGGCAAAGAAGCCAGCCGATCGCTCATCCAGGTGGGTCCAAACGCGGAAGCGCCGGTCACGGGCGAAGGAAATAGCCAGGGGCGTGGAACGAGAACCAGGGCACAGGCACACATGGCGGACCCCGGCGCGCGCCAACTCGTCCACCACGGCGCCGATGTAGAGATAGGCCGCGTTTTCCGCCATGCCGGTCACCCGGGCCCGGTGAGAGCGCCCAGCATGGCCCGCAGTTTGAGGCGGGACTCCTGATACTCGCTCCGCGAATCGGAGTCACCGACGATCCCGCACCCGGCGAAGAGGTGTGCCTCGCTCTCCCGCAGGAGGGCGGAGCGGATAGCTACCGCGAACTCGCCCTCTCCCTGCCGATCCAGCCAGCCGATCGGGCCGGCGTACCAGCCGCGATCCAAACGCTCACGCCGGCGGATCAACTCCAGAGCTTCCGGTCGGGGATAGCCGCCGACCGCCGGGGTGGGATGCAGGCGGGCAACCAGATCGAGAATGCACGGCCACGTCCCACCAGGGCGGGCGGCGAGCGTCCCGTGGACGGGAGTATGGAGGTGCTGCACGTTGGCCAGTCGCGCCAACTCCGGCGTTTCGCCGATTTCCAGCGTGTCGCAGAGGGGACCAAGCTGCTCGCGCAACAGGGTGGCCACCAGGGCGTGCTCCACGCGGTCCTTGGCGCTGGCCAGGAGGTGGGCGCCGAGGGTGCGGTCCTCCTCCGCCGTGCTTCCACGGCCGATTGAGCCGGCCAGGCAGGAGGTATCCAGGATTCCGCCCGCCAGACGCACCAGGCGTTCGGGAGAGGCGCCGAGAAATACGGGTTCGCCGGATGAGCATTCGGTTCGCCCCGGAGCGACCGCGAAAAGATAGGCATCAGGGAAGGTGAGGCGCAAGCGCGCCAGGGCATCGGCCGGATCGAAGGCGTAACGCGGACAGTTCAGAGCGACCTCCCGTGCCAGCACCACCTTCGCCAGATTACCCTGCCGGACGTCGCGGGCCGCCTCGTCGACCAGCCGGCACCACTCGGTCTCGGGCAACACATCGTGAGGGCACGCTGGCCGCGGCTGGGGACTCTGGCCCCCTGGTAGAGACGGGACGACCGCGGCCGCCTGGAGCACCCGATCACGCAGTGCATGGGTGTCCGCCGCCAGGCGATCGGGATCGGACTCCGGGTCTACGAGCAAGGAGGTGGTTAGCCAGTGCTCGCCATCGACCGCGGTGATGGTGAGCACAGGTAGGGCCAGCGAGCAGTCGGAGAATCCGTCCCAGAGAGCGGTATGCGGCGCTCGCGGGTCGAAGCGGAATCCTCCCAGGGCGAGGGGGCCCACCCCGCGGATGGAGGCCGGCACGTCGAGCAGGGCCGTGGAAAGCAGGGAGCGCCATTCCGCGGCAGCCGAGGCGAAGGGATTGTCAAGGTTGTTCGCCAGGGTGGCGGCGGCACCGATGCCTGCCAGGGCGAGCCGCCGGCCGGTTTCGCGATCCCGGTGCTCCCAGAATACGCGCCGAAGCCCACGGCCGGCGGATCCCGCGAATACGGCCAGCGGATCAATGGCCGGAATCCGTTCCGAGCGGCTCACCAGAACAGGCACGCCCAGCGCACGAGCGCGGCGCCGGGCTTCGTTCAGGGCGTCGACGAGCCTGGCGGTGGGAAGGGGCGCCGGTCGATTCGGTGAAGGGTGAAGGATTGCCATTGCTCCCATCAGTTCGGCCTACTTGTAACCGACCGACGCGTCGGTCGGTTACAAGTAGTGTACCATGGAGGAAGAGAAGTTTCCAAGCGAAGGAGTCCCAGGCATGTCTCATGGAGCGGCGATCGAAGGGGAGCAAGGCGCGCGCCTCACCGGCCAGGCACGGGCGGAGTACGTCCGCTCGTTATTTGGCCGCATCGTGCCCCAGTATGATTTATTCAACTCGCTCTCTACCTTCGGGCAGGACCGCCGGTGGCGCCGGATGGTGGTGAGCCAGGCGGCGGTCCCGGCGGGCGGCCATGTACTCGACGTGGCAACTGGTACGGGGGCGGTGGCGTTCGCCCTGGCCCGGCGCACTCCCACGGCCAGGGTAGTGGGTCTCGACTTCTGTCTTCCGATGATCGAGCGCGCCCGCGAGTTGGGTGCCGAGCGAACCGGCATCGCGCGCGGCGTGACCACGCCGCCTACCTTCGTGGAGGGAGATATTCTCAATCTCCCGTATCCCGACGCTTCCTTCGACGCGGTGACGATATCCTTTGGCCTGCGGAACGTGGCCGATATTCCTCGCGCCCTGGCCGAGATCCACCGGGTTTTGCGGCCCGGTGGGCGCTTCGTCTGTTTGGAGCTAACGCACCCACGGTCAGCCCTGGTCCGCGGCCCGTTTCACCTGTATTTCTTCAAGCTCTCGCCGCTGCTAGGCGCCTTGCTGTCCGGCGACCGGGCCGCCTATACCTACCTGCCGCACTCGCTCACCAGCTTCCCCGACGCGCCCACTCTGGCCGAGATGCTCCGCCGTGCAGGCTTCACGCGGGTCCGGCACCGGAGCCTCAATCTAGGCACGATCGCCATCCATCGGGGAGTGAAGTAAACGCATGAACGCCGCCGGGCCGGCGAGCGAGACCAGTAGCCGGGTGAGCCGCGACAAAGCGGCCACCCGCGAACGTATCCTGGGGTCCGCGATCGCCGTATTCGGTGAACGCGGCTACCAGGCGACGAGCATGGATGAGATCGCCCGGCGGTCGGGCAGTTCCAAGGGTGGGGTATATTTCCACTTTGCCAACAAGCAGGCCATCTTCGAGGCGCTGATCGGCGAGCTGGTCTCGCTCCTGGAAGCCGAAGTACGCGAGGCGATCGGGCGCCACCATGGGGCGCTGGCCCGCGTGGACGCGGCGCTCACCGTGGCGATCCGCACCTTTTCCGCGCATCGCGGCCTCACCCGGCTGCTCCTGGTGGAAGCGAACGGCCTGGGCCACCCTTTCGACCAGGAGTTGCGTGCCGCCCGAGGGGTCTTTCTTGAGGTGATCGAGTCGTACCTCCGGCACGCGGTGGAGGAAGGGGCAATCGCTCCCCTCGATACCCGTGTCGCCGCCTGTGTATGGCTGGGGGCGATCAATGAGGTAGTGGTCCAGTGGCTCTACGCCGAGAGCCCGCCCGAGTCGAGTCTGGAAGCGACCCTCCCGGCCCTGCGGTCGGCGTTGTTGGGGAGCATTGGGGTGGGTGACCATGGCTCAGGCCGACAAGAGGGAGGCTAGTGCGGTTGCTTGGCGACTGAGACTTCATCCATTCACGGCGCGGAGATACACGACCTGATCCGTCCAATCCTCGGCGCCGGCCTCTTGCCACAGCAGCAGCAGAGCCTTGATGAGCGCTCCCGTATTGCCTTCGGGGATGGCCCGATGATCCACGAAGATTACTCCGCCGTGGGAGTTTGCTCCATGCGCCCAATCCTTCAGAAGTGGCGCCATGGTCCGCAAATCTCGGGTTACCAGGGTCCAGCCTTGTTGGCGCGCGTGGGTCAGGATCAGCGAATCCGGCGCTCCCAAGTACGATCCGTCTACCCATGATTGAAGACTCACTACATCGATCGCCGGATCGTGAGCACGAAGCTGCCGCACGTCCTCCTCGGAGAAATGCTCATCGAGCAGCAGTCGTAACACCGTCGCCCGTGCCGCTCTCGCCACGTACGGTTAGGTCCATGACGCGGGTCTGGGGCAGCAGGCGGCGGATCATCGCGGCATCATACGAGGCATTATCCAACAAGGCAGCCTCGATTTCGTCGCCATAGGCATCCGCGTAGTTCAAGGCCGCCTGTACTCGCGGGACCGGCCAGCCCAGGTGCGCGGCGGTCTTGACTGGATCATCACCGCGTTCGTGGGCAAGCATCACAACCTCCCACACCGCCAAGCTGGATCCCTGCATGTAGGCTTGTCGGCCAACGATAGAGTCGCGGAACTCGATGAAGGAAAACTCGGACATGCGGAGCGCCTCCTCGATCAGTCGCGCGCCCGTCTCGCCCCGCGAGTAACCAAGGCGGCGCGCGAGGCG
>DATLQX010000205.1:0-8691 GCA_035534995.1 Chloroflexota bacterium
CATGGTAGCCCGCCGCACCGCGCGGAACACCTCCAGGGACGTGGCGATTGGCCGATTGTAGTGGAGAGTACGGGCAAACAACTCTTCGTCATACCCCTGGATGACGGGCTGATCCTCGGCCAGCAGCCGGCGCACCCGGATATACGAGGTGGTCTCGCTGTCGGCCAGATGATGGACGATTTGCCTGCACGTCCAGCCGTCCGCGGCCTGTTGGTCCAATTCGGTTTCCGTGATCCCTTGCAGGGCATCGATGACCGCCTCATACCCTTCGGCGTAGCGTGCCATCAATTGCCCGCGTTCAGTCGCATCCATATGATCTCTCTCACTTCGCGGATATGGCGGCGTGCCTCGGTTCATTGGCGTACTCTCACCATACCACGGCGGTGACGCTCCACCAATCGAGAGCGGCGGGGATAGGAATCGGCAAAAGCGATTTAGCCGCTTGACTCATCCTTGTACCGGCGTAAAGCGGGATAGCGCCAGGCAATCCAGCCGGCGACCGCTATGGTCGCCACGCCGCCGCTGACGATCGCGGCCGAGACCCCGAAGAGTGCCGCCGCGACACCTGCTTCCAGTTCGCCCAGTTGCGGCCCTCCATAGGCCAGCATCAGGTGGACACTGCTCAACCGCCCGCGCAGCTCGTTCGGAGTCAAGGTCTGGCGAAGCGTAGCCCGCACCACGGTGGAGAGCATATCGCCCGCGCCGGTAAGAAAGTACAACCCGTAGGAGAGGATGAAAACAGTGGAGATCCCGAAGGCGGCGGTGGCCGCCCCGTAGAGAACCACGCCTACGAGCAGAATCGATCCCTGATGAACCAGCCGCCGGCGGAGCGCCATGCCGGTCGCGGTAAGAACCGCGCCGACCGGCTGCGCCGTGGCGAGAACCCCGTATCCCTGCACGCCCACCCCCAAAAGACTGCCCGCCACGATCGGCAGCATCGTGCGCGCCGAGGAGAAGAAGGTAGCCCAGAAGTCGAGGAGCATCGTGCTCCAGATGACCGGAGTGGCGCGCGTGTACCGCAGCCCTTCAATCAGGTGTCCCCAGGTGGGCCGTTCGGCCTCCACGCGGGCGTGATCCCGATGGTGGAGCGAAGCCACCGCCAGAAGGACTGCCGCGAAGGACGCGGCATTGACCGCATAGACCACGCCAATCGGGAAGAGGCTGACCACCACGCCCGCCAGGGCCGGGCCGGCGATGGTCCCAATCGTCCACACCAGGGTGGAGAGACTGATCGCGTTCGCCAGATGCTCGGGCGCCACCAATTGGGGCTCGAGCGCGTCCATCGCCGGCTGTTCAAAGGTCGCCGCCGCTGAATCGGCGGCAGTCAGCGCGTAGAGGGCGATCAGCCCCGCGTGGCCGCCAAGAGTCAGGAAGGCGAGGGCGAGCGCGGCCAGCAGTTCGGCGCTTTGGGCCCGCAGGATCAAGAGGCGGCGATCGTAGGCGTCGGCGAACACGCCGCCAAGAAGGGCGAACAGGAAGATGGGAACCACGCGCACCAGACCCAGGGTTCCCAGTCCAAGCGCCTGCCCACTGAGGCTCAGGTGCTCGCCCAAGACGTTGAGATGCACCGTAGCGTGATTCAGCAAGCGATAGACTTGCCAATTGACCGCGATAAGCTGCATCTGTGAGCCGACGCTGGAAACCAGCGAGCCGGCCCAGAGAAGACGAAAATCACGGTAGCGGAGCGCCGCCAGGCGCGGGGCAGACGAGGCTGGGCCTTCGGGAGCGCTCATCGACCCCAGGGTAACAGATACATCCTTGGGAACGCATGGGAGAGGGAGACTCGGACCGATCCGTGAGCTATGGAACGATCCAGAATGCTCCAACCGCCGAGCCCTTTGTCTTGCGGACGCACGAGCCGGGCGACCTGGGCTGGGTGGTCCACCGGCATGGTGCCCTCTACGCCCAGGAGTATGGCCTCGACGCGCGTCGAGGCCCTCGTGGCGCGGATCATCTCCGACTTCATCACCACGTACAACCCAGCCCGCGAACGTTGCTGAATCGCCGAGATGAACGGGGCGATCGTCGGCTCGGCCTTCGTCGTGCGGGCCGATGACGCCACCGCGAAGCTTCGCCTGCTGCTGGTCGAGCCCACGGCCCGTGGGCTGGGTCTGGGTTCCCGCCGCGTGGCGGAGTGCGTCCGCCGCGCCCGCCGCGCCGGCTACCAGAGGCTTGTGCTCTGGACCAACAGCGTGCTTGTCGAAGCCCGGCACATCTACGAGAAGGCGGGGTTCACGCTCATCGCGACGGAGGAGCACCACAGCTTCGGCCACGACCTCATTGGGGAGACCTGGGAGCTGGCGCTCTGAGCATTGAGTCCCATTTAGAATGGGACGAAACCTGGCAAGGATAGGTGCTATTGTAGAAAGTGCCAGATTGAGCGCCGGCGTAGGATTCTCCTCGTAGACACTGAAAGGACCGTGCAATGGCCGACATCGTAGTGTTTCACTCCGTGCTTGGGCCGCGGGCCGGCGTGACGGACGCCGCCATCCGCTTGCGGGCGGCAGGACATACGGTGCATACGCCCGACCTGGACCGCGGTGAGGCACGCTTCGACGAGTACGACCCCGCGATAGCCTACGAGCATGGCATTGGCTATCGGGAGCTCCTGCGACGCGCCGCGGCCGATGTCGCCCCACTGCCGCCCAGCCTCGTGTACATGGGGTTCTCGGCCGGTGGCGCGCCGGCGGAATGGCTGGCGGCAACCCGCCCGGGCGCGCTGGCCTGCATCCTCCTACACGCCGCCCTCCCCTTACGGGTCATGGAACTCGAAACCTGGCCGGCTACAGTCCCCGCGCAGCTGCATTTCATGCGGGACGATCCGTTCCGTGAACAGGCCGAGATCGATGGCATGGCGGCGGACGTGCGCGCGGCCGGAGCGCCTTTCGAGTTGTTCGAGTATGCCGGTACCGGCCACCTGTTCACCGACCCCAGTCTGCCGGCGGAATATGACAGCGCGGCGACGGAAACGCTGTGGGACCGCGTGCTGGCGCTGCTCGCGGGACTCCGGGGATAATAAGGGTGAGCTACCGCGGCGCGGTTGGGAACGGACGCTAGAATCGAGGGCAAGCGATCATGCGGAATACCCGACGAGCCCGGCCTTTGTCGACGACCATGGCGATCGCCATGGTTGGGCTGCTGCTGACCGCGTCCAGCCCTGCTACGGCGGCGCTGAGTTCGCGGTTGGCTGGGACCAGCCGCAATGCCGTCGCGTATCGGGCGTTAAGGATTGACCCCTGCGAGACCGATCCCGCGATTACCTGTGACAGCACGGCGCGGGGTGTCCATGTGCCGCATCTCGTGTATGTACCGGTACATGCGGTAAGCCAGCCACGTCTGGCCGTATTCTTCCCCGGCACGGGTGCCCGCCCTTCTTATTACACACCGGTAGCGGAAGCACTTGCCCACCAGGGATGGTTCGTGATCGACCTCCGCTATGCCACGAGCGTCGCTACCGAGAACGCCTGCCCGAATGCCGCCGCTCAAACCGATCCAGAATGCTATCGCCGTTTCCGCTCGGAGTCCGTGTTTGGTGAAAACGTGCCCGACCCAGCCGGACATGCCTACAATTACGCGGGTACGCACATTGATAAAGCCAACTCGGTGATGAACCGGCTGCTCAAGCTGGTTGGCTATTTGAGCGCGCATCCAGCGGTCGCCGGTCCAGGTTGGGGCCAGTTTCTCGCCACGCGGAACGGCGCCTGCTCCTCGTTCAACGTTACCTACGGTGCCTGCAACCTGAATTGGGCGCGCATCGCCCTGGGCGGCCACTCCCAGGGAGCAGGCGTGGCCCTCTATCTCGCCAAGTTCTATTCCGTAGCCCGCGTGGCCATGCTGTCAGGCCCCGAGGACGCCTACTTGCTGCCGACGCGGACCCTGCCGGCGTCGTGGATCAGCGAAGGAAAATTCGCCACGCCCGCGGGGCGTATGTATGGCTTTACCCATACCGGCGACCCCTTTTATCGGCGGCAAACCGCGGTATGGGCGGCGCTTGGCCTCCCTGGCGCCCTCACCAAGTATGCGTCCGGCATGGCCCTGCTATCGAGCCACCGCCTGGTGACTTCCATCGGCCCGGCATGCGCTCGCCTTGGAGCGGCGCTCGCGGCTCACAGCGCCACCTCGGTCATCGGTTGTGTCGATCTTCCCGCCTACGCGGCGATCTGGAGCGCCATGTTTGGCCCGGCGTCATAATGCTCCGCGACCCCGCAGCCACTCGCCGAATGCCTCGGGCACGCGCATGGTGGAGAGCCGGCCCTGACGGACCAGAAGCCAATCATCGAATTGATGGGTATCCTTGATCTCCCGCAGAGAAATTGGGGTGGTCAGCCGCTTCACGAAGCGCACGTCCACCACCCAGCTTTTGCCGTCGTTGGGGTCGGGCCGGGGCGCGGAGGCGACCTCCGCCAACCCCACGATGCTGGCCTGTCCCTGGCTATGGTAGATCAGCACCTGATCGCCGGGCGCCATGGCCCTGATCGCCTGCAACGCCTGGGCATTGTGGACGCCGTCCCACACCGTGGTGCCGTCGCGCTCCAGATCGTCAATCGCATAGGTTCCCGGATCGGTCTTGGCCAGAAACAGCGCCATGCTTCCTCCCGCTTGTCTCACTGAGTACTTTCTCTCGGCGGCATTGTAGCACCGGCAGGCCAGTGCTAACGGCGGTTTGGGGGTGTGCCGCCGGTTCACTTTCGCGCATGGTATCCTGAGCGGCGGATCGACCCAGCCCCACCGATGGATTTCTCCTGCCATAACACATTCTTCAGTATCTGGAAGGACCGCACCATGACCCCCGAGGTTGAGATCGAAACGGATCAGCCGGACCTTGCCTCCCGCCTGGAATCCAGCCTGCCGGGCGCGTACTATCTCTCCCCGGAAATCTTCGCGCGGGAGAAGGAGCGGATCTTCTTCCATGAATGGTTCTGCGTGGGCCGGGAGGAGCAGGTGCCGAACGCGGGCGAGTACCTGGTGGCCGATGTCGCCGGCGAGAGCGTGCTGATCGTGCGCACCAAGGCGGGTGAGTTGCGCGCCTTCTATAATGTCTGCCGTCACCGGGGCTGCCGCCTGGTGCTTGACGACTCACCGGAGCCCCGAAACGGCGAGGGACCGGGGTGCGGAGGCAGTTTCCACAACCTGATCCGTTGCCCCTACCATTCCTGGTCCTACACCTTCGAGGGCGAACTCCGCGGCACCCCGTTTCTCCGCGAGTCCGACCACTTTCACAAGGCCGACTTCTCGCTCTATCCGGTCGCGGTCGACACCTGGGGCGGTTTCCTCTTCGTGAACCTCTCCCCGAAGGAAGCCGCGGCCGCGGGACGGACCCTCCTGGCCCAATTGGGGACGGTACCGGAGGAGTTCAAGCGGTATCCGCTCAGCTCCCTGCGGGTCGGCAAGCGGCTCGTCTACGAGGTGGAAGCCAACTGGAAAGTGGTGATGGAAAACTACAACGAGTGCTATCACTGCGGCGGTGTCCATCCCGAGCTCTGTGAACTGGTCCCCGCCTTCCGGGAAAACGGCGGCGCCCAGCTCGATTGGGATAACGGGATCCCGCACCGCGAGGGCGCCAACACCTTTACCTTTACTGGGACCACCAACCGGGCGCCCTTCGCGGGTCTGAACCAGTTCGAGCTCACTCGCCACAAAGGGCAACTGATCTACCCCAACCTGCTGGTCAGCTTCTCCGCCGACCATATCGCCGCCTTCACCCTGTGGGCGAAAGATCCGGGGCACACCACGATCACCTGTGATTTCTTGTTTGATCCACGGGAGATGGCCAGGCCGGATTTCGACCCAGCCGACGCGGTCGATTTCTGGGATCTGGTCAACAAACAGGACTGGGGCATCTGCGCCGGGGTACAGCGCGGTATGTCCTCCCGCGCCTTCCATTCCGGCTACTACGCGCCGATGGAGGACGGCAGCCTCGACATCCGGACCTATATTGGGCAGCGCCTGGAGGCGATTTAGGGTACGTTTCATGCCCGATTGGCGGTTAGCCAATGGGGATCCAGGGCTAACCGCCAATCGGGCACGGCTCGATGCCGCGCCATGACTGTCAGGAGCCGCTTACAGCCCTTTGGCAGCGAGCGAAGGCGGGGCAACTCTTCAGCCTGCCCAGATCGTCCATGGCCTGAGCGATCTGGTGGGCGTGCAGGTGCGCCCGATAAGGCGGTCGCTTATTCGTGCGAAAGATATTTTCCAGATGCGTCTTTGGGTCAGGGATAATCTCTGGCTTCTTGATCCGTTTGATTTTAGAAGCCGGGAGACGCAGCACCCTCGCCACGGCCCGCTCATTGGATGAGCCCTCGTTCAACATCCCGATAGGCGTTTTGCGCCGCCACCTTCACCGGATCCGCGACCAGGGGAAAGGCGCCAAGGACATGGGCAAACTCGGTCTCGGTGAGGCTGTAAACGTGCGCGATCAGCCCGTCAAGTTCGGCCCGCAGCCGTGCCCGTTGCAGCGGCTCGGTAACTCCGTCCCGGTTATCTCGCAGTCCCACTTCCTTCGCCAGATCATCGAACTCCGGCGTGGTGCAGGTCAGGCGGGCAGCGCGTTCGACAATGGGACAGAATTGAGCGTCCTTCTTGGACAGGCGGGGGACTGGGAGCTGATAGACGTAGAACATGTTGCAGTGTGCAGTCACCTTTTGCCGAATGATGAAGTCGTTGGCAAAGCTGTTAAGAAGTGCCACCACGAGTAGCAGATCGATACCTGACAGCGATCCACAGAGGTTCAACGTATTACCCGCGAATACTCGATGTGGCAATACGGTCGCGATCAGGGTGCGTTCATTGGTGTTGCTCGCGATGTCGCGAAAGCCTATCCGATAGCGCTGATAATCCAGCATCTGTCCCTGATCCGAGCCGCGCCCAATCAGCGCTTTCCGGCCCCGTGTCTCATCCACCCAGTAACGCGGCTCACCCCATAAATGAGAGAACTGGTGGATCATCTTGCCCTCGTGGAGCGGAAGGCGACCTGGAGCCGGGGATCGCTCGAACAAATAGCGCCCATCATTAGTCATGTGAAACTCGGCGCTCAGCGTAAGATTCCATGTACCCCGGATCTTCTCTCCCAGAAGAGGGAACTGAAGTGCCTTCTCGTCGATCCGCACATCCAACTCGCTCTTGAACTCCATGATCGAGAGTGAGTCTGGGGAGAGGCGACACACCAGATCCACCGAGATCGGTAGCGCCCCTTGCTGGGGAAAGCGTTCCAATTCCTCCACCTCATGACGCATGAAGGCGGCATCGAACATCTCGGTGTGGCCACCCTTGGCGAAGGTCAGCACCACGAACTTGAATCGGCTATCCACCCCCTCGAAAATTGCCTTGCGGTTCTCGAAGCCGAAAAGCCCGGTAATCCGCGTCCGCACGAACAGAAGTTCCCGCAGTTCCTTCGCTCCCAGGTCGGTGTAGATGCCGCTGGGGATGACGATGCCGCACTGGCCTCCGGGCCGCAGGAGGTTGAAGCACTGCTCCAGGAAAAGCTTGTATAAGTTAATGTCGGTGCCGACCTTCTTGCCGTTTACGCGCGAAATTTGATGCTCGTATTGGGGCGCCGAACGGAAGAACTGGCTGAGGTGGGGGAATCGATTAAGATACTCCAACCAG
Organism: Chloroflexota bacterium; assembly: GCA_035534995.1. Classification (GTDB taxonomy): domain Bacteria; phylum Chloroflexota; class UBA5177; order JANWHV01; family JANWHV01; genus JANWHV01. Next base: position 7,606 of record DATLQX010000205.1, read on the forward strand.
GCGGCCCGAATCTCGGGATCGAGAAGCAATCTCGCTTGCTCTTCCTCGAAGTCCTCGATCCGCATCTTCTTTTTGGTCACCAATTCCGAGCGCTCGACGAAGAACTCCTTGGCCTGGGGCTTGAAGATCTCCCAGGGCGGATTGGTGAGGATGGCATCGAAGCCGCCGCGTTCGTTCATCAGCTGATCAAACTCGTACCCCCAATGGAAGGGACGCATGGCCTGCATGTCCCCTGGGGTGAGGACCCGTTTGATGGACTTCCCTGCCTGGTTCTGGCTTCCGTCCCACGTTGCACCCTCGAATTTGGCCCCAAGCTTGGTGAAGTCATCCAGCAGCATCTGGTCCAGGGTGGGCGCCGCGTCGTCGCGCAGGCGCTGAATGTCGTCACGGAGGGTTTGCAGGGCTTGTGGATCATTGATCGTAGCGACAGTATCTCGATAGACACTAATTTTGCGATTCTTTTCCTGCACTGCCTTTTGGTATTCACCATGAAACAGGCTGCGCTGCTGATCAAAATAGGTTGCATCCACTCGCAACAGACCGACTAATGAGTTGCCGGGAAGGATATTGAAGTCGCTGTTGGGCAGTGGCTCCAGATCCTCGATCCGGGTAGCCGAGGACACCAAGGCCAGGAAAAGGCGGAGGCGGGCGATTTCGGTTCCTTCCTCCATCAGATCTACCCCGAAGAGATTGTCCGAGATGATCCGCTTCTTGATGTAGTAGCTCACACTCGGATGAGCGGTATGGATTTTCTCCAGCCAGGCGCGAAGGTCGGGATCGCCAAGGAACTCTATCCGCCCGATCACCGCGCTGTACACGGCGATCAGCGTCTTCATAGCCGCCACCAGAAAAGCCCCGGAACCGCAGGCTGGGTCCAGGAGGGTGAGGTTGGGAAGGATCTGGTGGATCAGCAGGCGGCAGAGTGGAGCGTCCAGGTTGATCAGGAGATCGCTTACGGACTCGAAGTGGTGTCCGCGATGCACGCCGGGAATGGCCGGCGTATTTACTCGTTCCAGGATCAAGGTATGGATGGTGCGCTCGCAGAGATATTCGGTGATCTCGGTGCGGGTGTAATAGGCGCCGAAA